>CBFGUK010000225.1:0-6862 GCA_965651925.1 uncultured bacterium
GCGCCGTCTGCGTCATCTGCGCAGCGTGACGCGCCTGCACGCGCTGGGGTTGGCCGTGTTGTCGGCTGCCGCGTTCGCGTGGCTGGCCGCGCGGCACCTCGACGCGCCGGGGCTCTACTATGACGAGGCGCACCAGGTGCCGGCGGTGTTTGCCTGGCTCGGCGCGCCGGCCGGGCACTTCTGCCGCGTCCCGCTCGGCGGCGGGCCGTGGCTGACGATGCCGTACGGCGGGGCGATCAAGTCGGCGGCGTTCGCGCTGCTGCTGCACGGGACCGATGCGGAGTTTTCCGTCGTCGCGTGGCGCGGCTTCGGCATCGCGCTCGTCCTCGTCGGCTGGATCTGGTGCGTCGCCGCCGTCGGCGCGCGCTGGGGCGTCGCGGCGCAGGCGGCGCTGGCGGCGTTGCTGCTCACCGACGTCACCGTGCTGCTCACGACGCGCCACGACTGGGGGCCGACGGCGCTGGCGCTGCTGCTGCGCTGCGCCTTCCTCGCCGTCTGGGTGCGCGCGGAACGGCTCTCCGCACCGGCGGCGTTGGCGCTCGGCGCGATCACCGGTCTCGCGATCTTCGAGAAGCTGAGCTCCGTCGTCCTGCTCGGGCCGCTGGCGATCGCGCTGCTCGGCGCGCCGCGGCGGCAGGTGGCGCTCGCCGCGCTCGGCCTCGGCTGCGGCGCGCTGCCGCTCGCCATCGTCAACGCCGCGAGCTGGTCCGCCGGGGACGGCCTGATCTCGCTCTCGGCGATGCTCGAAACCCGCCCGCGCGTCAGCTGGCCGGTGTTCACCGGCGCGGTGCTGGCGCTCGGCCAGGGCGATGCCGCGCGGCGCTGGGTGCTCGATCTCCCCGTGCCGCGACCGCTCGTCTGGGCCGAGGTGCTGCTCATGGCCGCCCTGCTCGCGCTCGCGGCCAGCGACCGGCGCGCCCGCCGCCCGCTCCTCGCGTATGTCGCCGCCGTTGCCGCGCTGCTGTTGCTGCCGCGCCGCACGCAGGTGCATCACTGGATCGTCGGCACGCCGTTCCAGTACGTCGCGATCGCCATCCTCGTCGCGCGCGGAGCGCGGCGTGTGCCGGCGCGCGCGCTGCTCGCGCTGTTGCTCCTGCTGCGCGTGCCGGGATTGGTCGCCACCGAAGTCGCGATCGGCGCGCACCGCACCTCGGCGCGCTTCGATCGCGAGTACACACGGGTGGCGCAGGCGCTGGCGGCGCGCGAGGACGCGCTGCTGGTCGCCGCGACGTGGGGCATCGGTAACCAGATCGTCGCCTGCGGCGGCGCGGCGCGGCTGGCCGAGCCGATCTACGGCGACGGCGAGGTCGAGGCATTCGAGCACGCGCTCTCGGTGAGCGACGCGCCGGCCGTGTATCTCGCCAGCGTCCCGCAGGTCGCCGATCTCTTCCCGGCACGCACGGCGCGCGTCGTCGCGGCGCTCGAACAGGACGCCCGCTGGCGCGAGACCGATCCCGAACCCGAGCTGCGCGACGGGTCGGTCGTGCGCGTGCGGAAGTTCATCCGCCGCTGAGCGCGCCTGATCCTCTCCGCCGACGGGTGCAGCGAGCGGCTATTCGCCGAGGAAGTCGGGAGCGTGCGCGCCGGCGGCGTAGGCGGCGCAGAAGCCTGCCTCGTCGCCGGCGTAGACGGGGTCGAGCGCGACGAGCGCCGGGCGGACGGCGGCCCACAGCGTGGCCGGGCCGGGCGGGAACTCCTTGACCACCAGCACGAGGTCGAGGCCGCGGTGGCCGACGATGTACTGGCCGCCGAGGCCGGCGGCGAACCACACGCCGACATCGTACGGCTGCGTGCACGGCAGCGGCGGCTCGTAGTGGCAGTCGGGCGATTCGGAGAGCCCGTGCGGATAGCTGCGATGCAGGGCCACCGGCGCGCACGGATCGGTGCGCTGCTGCAGCTTCGGTCCGGCACCGCCGCGGGTGTGGTTCGAGTCGCTGTTCAGCCAGGTGAGATACCCGTAGCCGGTGTTCGCATCCTCGAACGCCGGGTGCGTCATGCGATACGTCCAGTCGGCGCCGAGCACCCGGCCGCCGGCCCAGCGCCCGTCGTGCAGCAGCAGCACGCCGACGCGCGCCATGTCGAGCACGGTCGACACCCAGGAGAAGCCGAACACCTTGTGCGGCTGGTCACCCGTCCACAGCGAGTCGCGCATGCCGAGCGGGCCGAACAGGAAGCGCTGCACGAACGCCTCGAGGTCGTGGCCGAGGCGGTCGGGATCCTGCGCGATCGCGGCGGTGATCACGTCGCTCAGCCGGTTGATCTGCACGGTGCCGAAGATGTCGTAGTCGTACTGGCGGTGGCCGTAGGCCAGGTCCGGGTTGTGGCCGATCATCGCCAGCACGTGCGCGATGCGCGCCTCGGGATTGAACGAGAACTCGTCGAGCCAGTGGCTGACCGGGTCCTCGTCGGAGAGCGGACCCGTCTGCCGGCCGGTGCGCGGCAGCGCGCGCGTCTGCCACGCGGCGATGCCGGTGGTCAGCGCGCCGAGCGTCTTGGTGGTCGAGAAGACCTCGCCCGGCGGGTCGTCGCCGTCGGGATAGTGCACGTGACAGAGCTGGCCGTAGCGGATCGCGGCCCAGGGCCGGCCGATGAGCGCGTCGGCGTCGGTGAGCAGATCGGGATCGAGGCCGCAGCGGCTGATCACCGCCGGGCGCGGCACCGGCGCCCACGGAGCGGCGCCGGGATCGGGCGGCTGCGGCACGCATCCCTCGAGCGCGCCCGCGACCGCGGTGAGCAGCTCGTCGATGCCGACGTCGCGGCTGCCGTCGCGGTCCGCGGCCGCGCAGCGCGCCACCGGCTCGGTCCCGAGACCGATGCGCACCGCGCGCAGCAGCTCGTCGATCGCCACCGTGCCGTCGCGGTTGCAGTCGGCGCTGCAGCCGCTGACCGGCAGCGGCCGATCGGCCGACACCGCGCCCGCCGGCGCGCCGCCGCCGAGTGCGAGCAGCACCAGCGCCGCGCCCGCCACCCTCGCTGCGGATCGTTGCGACATGTTTACCCCTGCCCAGCCATGGCCGGCCGCCGCTGCGTTAGACAAGGGCCATCGGCGCGAGTGGTCGATCGGCCTGCGCAACGGCCCGCGTTGCGTGTCAGCCGTCCTGCGCCGGCGATCGGGTGGCGCGGCCGGTCGCGCCCCGTGCGCGTCGCGCAGCGCCGCGGGCGAGCGGGTGCGCCGTTTTGCCGTCGACGCTCCGCTGCCGCCTGACGTAAGGCAGGCGCATGGACCGCCCGATCCTGCTGCTGATTGCCGTTGTGCTGGCCGTGTACGGCGTCTGGACCGGTCTGCAGGCGGTCCTTCTGCTGGGCACCGGTGCGGCGCCGCTCCTCATGCTGCTGCGGCTCGCGCAGGGCGTGCTGGCGCTGGCCGCCGCTTACGGTGTCGCGCGGGCGCTCGCCTGGGCGCCGGCGCTCCTCCTGCTGCTCGCGGTGCTGATCGCCGTGACGCTGCTGCTCGAGGCGTTCGTCCTCGGCATCCGCCCGTGGCTCTACGCGCTGCTGCTCGCCGCCGGCGCCATCGTCCTCGCGCTCGCCATCGGCGCGTTGCTGCGCAGCAGCCGCGCGACCTGACGGCGCACCTCGCACGGCCCCCGCGCCGCGCCGCGGACAATCCCCGGCACCGGCCGGCATCGCACCGTCGCGCGCGCCGCGGCCGCAGCAATGCCGTGTGGACGCGGCATCCCAGCCGGGGCGGGCGCGCGTCTTGCTCGATGCGAGACGCGAACCGCTCACCGGGGTGAGGACGATGCGTCAAATGCCTGTGTTCCTGATTGGTGCGTTGCTGCTCGCGCTGGTGGCACCGGCGGCCGCCGAGCCGACCGTGCTGTTCGTCACGCAGCCGCCGTTCGGCAACGACTTCGCGACCGCGAACGCCGTGTTCGCGAACCATCGCGCCGAGACGCGCAACACGCCGCGGGGCGGCGATTTGTGGATCCGCTACGGCGACGGCACGCTGCGCAACCTCACCGCCGAGGCGGGCTACGGCCTCGCCGCGCGGCAGGAGATCGCGGTGCGCGAGCCGTCCGTGCACTGGAGCGGCACCAAGGCGCTGTTCGCGATGGTGATCGGCGGCACGACGCAGAACGACTACCGCCAGGTCTTCTGGCAGATCTACGAGGTCAGCGGCCTCGCGCCCGGCGAGCCGGTCGCGATCGTGCGCCTGCCGCAGCCGGCGGACGCGAACAACGTCTCGCCGATCTACGGCACCGACGACCGCATCCTGTTCACCTCCGATCGCCCGCACGACGGCAACGCGCGGCTCTATCCGCAGCTCGACGAGTACGAGTCGACGCCGACCGTGACCGGGCTCTGGTCGATGGCGCCCGACGGCAGCGACCTGCGGCTCCTCGACCACGCCCCCTCCGGCGCCTTCACGCCGATCGTCGCCAGCGACGGGCGCGTGATCTTCACGCGCTGGGACCACCTGCAGCGCGACCAGCAGAACAACGAGGGCACGCTCGGCTACGGCGCGTTCAACTACGTCTCGGAGACCAGCGACGAGGAGACCACCAGCCACGCGGAAGTGTTCCCCGAGCTGCGCCGCCAGCCGGCCGGCAGCTACTGGCACGGCCACACGATGAACTTCTTCTTCCCGTGGCAGGTGAACGAGGACGGCACCGGGCTCGAGACGCTCAACCACATCGGCCGCCACGAGCTGGCGCGCTACTTCGATTCGTCGCGCAACGGCCTGCCCGAGTTCAGCGCGCCGCAGAACCGGCGCACGGCCGACCTCGTCCTGCAGCTGCGCGAAGATCCGCTGCGCCCGGGCTACTTCTACGGCACGTACGCGCCGGAGTTCGGCACGCACGCGGCGGGCCGCATCATCGGCCTCGATGCCCCGCTCGAGCTCAACGCCGACGATTTCCAGGTCGACTACATCACCTCGACGCGCAGCGGCGTCATCGTCGGCGACGGCCAGACGCCGCCGGCCGATCACCCCGGCCACTTCCGCAACCCGCTGCCGCTGTCCGACGGCACGCTCGTCGCCGTGCGCACGACGTCGCCGCACGCCGATCGCGCGATCAACGGCCAGCTGTCGTCGCGCTACGACTTCCACCTCGTGCGGCTCGTCTCCGGCGCGACGCACTGGGAGCCCGGCGCGCGCCTGATCCCCGGCGGCATCGAAAAGTCGATCACCTACTGGGACAACCAGTCGTACCGGCAGCTGAGCTACAGCGGCCCGCTGTGGGAGCTCGATCCAGTCGAGGTGCACGCCCGCCCGCGGCCGCCGCGCCACAGCGATCCGCTGCCGGCGATCGAGGCCGATCTGCTGCGCGACGAGCTCGGCGGCGAGGCGGCGGTCGACCGCCTGCGCGCCTTCCTCGTCGAGCAGAACCTCGCGCTGATCGTCAGCCGCAACGTCACGCGCCGCGCTGACCGGCAGCAGGACTTCAATCTCAGGATCACCGGCAGCGCGACGCAGACCACCGCGCCCGGCGCGACACCGGTCGAAATCGCCTGGCTGCAGCTCTTCCAGGGCGATCTGATCCGCGGCTACGCGAACTTCCACGACGGGCGGCGGCCGATCGCGCAGTTCCTGCACGACGGCCTGCTGCCGCCCGACGCGGCGGCGCCGCCGGGCAGTGTGCGTCTCGCCGCCGACGGCAGCGTCGCGGCGCTGGTGCCCGCCGGCCGCGCGCTCACCTGGCAGCTGACGCAGGCCGACGGCACGCCGGTGGTGCGCGAGCGCTACTGGGTGACGTTCGCCGCCGGCGAGATCCGCGTCTGCACGAACTGCCACGGCATCAACCGCACCGACCCGATCATCAACCAGCCGCCGCCGACCAATCCGCCCGAGGCGCTGCGCCAGCTCGCGAGCTGGTGGCAGGAGACGTTCGATGACGGCGCGCCGGCGCCGTCCGCGACCGCGACGCCGCTGCCGGCGACGCCGACGCGCACCGCGACGGCGACCGTGCCGCCGACGGCGACGATCGTGCCGGTACAGGTGTCGGGACGCGTGCGCTACTACCGCGACAATCGTCCGGTCGCCGGCGTGCAGCTCGCGGGCGATACCACCAGCACCGCCGCCGGTGCCTTCGCCATCTCCGCAGCGCCGGGGGCGAATCTCCTCATCACGCCGCGTCGCAGCGGCGCCGACGGCGCGGTGAGTGCGCTCGACGCCGCCTGGATCCTGCAGGCCGCTGCCGGCCTGCGCACGTTCGACGCCGATCAGCAGCGCGCCTGCGACGTCACCGGCGACGGTTCGGTGAGCGCGCTCGATGCGGTGCGCATCCTCGAGCGCACCGTCGGCATGAGCGAGGCCCTGCCCGTCGCGCAGACCTGCAACTCCGACTTCGCCTTCGTCCCCGCGCCCGCGCCGGCGGCGAACCAGCGCCTCGTCCTGCCGGCGAGCGGTCTCTCGTCGTGCACCGCCGGCGCGATCGCCTGGGAGCCGCTCGCCGCGGCGGCCGCCGGACAGGACTTCCGCGCCATCGCGTTCGGCGACTGCACCGGCAACTGGCAGCCGCCGGCCGGCGCGGCCGCGTTCAGCCGCACGCGCGGCGGCGCCGCGGTGCGCGTCGCGTCGCGACTGAACGCGCGCCGCGGCGCGCTGCGCCTCGCCATCGCCGCGCGCGCCGCGCAGGCGCTCGAGATCGAGCTGCGCTACGACCCGACGCGCCTGCGCTTCGACGGCGTGCGCGCGCTCGGCCGTCACCGCGACCTGCTGCTCACCGCCGCGGAGACCGCCCCCGGCACCGTCCGCCTCGCCGCCGCCGGCCTCCGCCGCATCGCCGGCCTCCGCCTGCGCGCCGCCTTCACGACGCTCGCTTCCGACGCCACGCCCGCCGACGTGACCGTCGGTGCCGTCACCGTCGACGAGGCACGGGCGAGAGTCATCCGCAGATGACGCAGATTGCGCAGATGG
>CBFGUK010000226.1:0-6773 GCA_965651925.1 uncultured bacterium
CGGCGACTGCCTCGCCGAGCTGTTCGCACCGCAGGGGCTGGTGCTCGTCGATCCGCGCGATCCCGAGCTCGCCGCCGCCGCCGCACCGCTGCACCGCCGCGCGCTGTGCGAGGCGGGCGCGCTCGCCGCGGCGCTCGCCGCGCGCGATGCGGCGCTGCGCGCCGCGGGCTGCCCGCCGCGCGTGCACGTGCGGCCCGGCGCGCCGCTGGCGTTCTTCCATCCCGACGGCCCCGCCGGGCCGCGCTACCGGCTCGCGCCGGCGGGCGACGGCTACGCGCTCGTCGGCGGCGATCGTACGTGCACGCTCGCCGACGTCCTCGCGGCGCTCGACCGCGACCCGCTCGCGGTGAGCAGCAGCGCGCTGCTGCGCCCGCTGGTGCAGGACACGCTGCTGCCGACCGCCGCGTACGTCGGCGGGCCGGCGGAAGTCGAGTACTTCGCCCAGGTCGCGGCGCTGTACGAGGCGCTCGCGCTGCCGATGCCGCTCGTCGTGCCGCGCGCCAGCCTGCGCGTCATCGATCCGCCGACCGCCCGCCGCCTGGCGCGCCTCGGGCTGACCGCCGCCGCGGCGGTGGCGCCCGACGCCGAGCAGCGCGCCGCCGGCGGCGAGACGCCACTCGCCGCCGCCGTATCCGACCGGCTCCTCGGGCCGTTCACCGCCGCGCTCGAGGCGCTGCGCGGCGAGCTCGCGGCGCTCGGGCCCGGCGTCACGCATGCGCTGGAGAAGACGCGCGCCAGCGTGTCGGCGGACGTGCACCGCCTCGCCGACAAGGTCGCGCACGCCGAGCGGCATGCCGACGCCGCCCGCGCCGCGGCGCTGCAGCAGGTGCGCACGCTGCTCGCCCCGGATGGCCAGCCGCAGGAGCGCGTCTATGGCCTGCCGTATTTCGCCGCGCGCTGCGGCGAGGCGGCGTTCGTCGCGCGCGTGCTCGACGCGGCGCTGCCCGGTGACGGGGCGCTACGCGATGTCGTCTGCGAGGAGACCGCGGCGTGAGCGGGCTCGACATCGGCCTCGTCTGCTTCCCGAGCTTCGGCGGCAGCGGCGTCGTCGGCGCCGAGCTCGCCACCGGGCTCGCGGCGCGCGGCCACCGCGTCCACCTGATCGCCAGCGCGCCGCCGCCGCGGGCGCGCCCGACGGAGCGCCTGCACGTGCACGGCGGGCCCGTGCCCGACTCGCGGGTGTTCGCGCACCCGCCTTCCGGGCGGGCGCGGGCCGGAACGATCGTCGCGGGGGCCCGCGCCGCGCGGCTCGACGTGCTGCACGTCCATTACGCCGTGCCGCACGCCGCGAGCGCCTATCTCGCGGCGCAGGTGCTCGGCGCGGCGGCGCCGCGTACGGTGGTGACGCTGCACGGCACCGACGTGACGCGCGTCGGTCGCGAGCCGAGCTACGCGGCGGTGACGCGCTTCGTGGTCGGCGCGGCGGCGGCGGTGACGGTGCCATCGGCGTTCCTGCGCCGCGAGGCGGCGGCACTGCTCGGCGACGCCGAGGCGGCCCGCATCGAGGTGATCCCGAACTTCGTCGACCCCGAGGCGTTCCGCCCGCCGGCGCGCCGGCAGCCGGAACGCCTCGCGGCGCTGTGTCCGGATGCCGGTGCCGGTCCGGTGCTGTTCCACGCCTCGAACTTCCGCGACGTGAAGCGGCCCGCGGATCTCATCGAGGTGCTGGCGCGGCTGCGCCGGCGCGTGCCGGCGCGGCTCGTGCTGGTCGGTGACGGGCCCGAGCGCGCCGCGACCGCCGCACGGGCGCGGGCGCTCGGTGTCGCCGGCGCGGTCGGCTTCCTCGGTTCGCGCGCCGATCTCGCCGAGCTCCTGCCGCACGCCGATGCGTTCCTGCTGACCAGCGAGAGCGAGAGCTTCGGCGTCGCGGCGCTCGAGGCGCTGTGCGCCGGCGTGCCGGTGTTCGCCTACCGGGTCGGCGGCCTGCCCGAGGTCGTGCCACCCGACGGCGGCACGCTCGTCGCGCCGTTCGACGTCGACGCGCTCGCCGCCGCCATCCACGACGCGCTCGCCGAACCCGGCCGGCGCGCCGCCCTCGGCCGCGCCGCGCGCGCCCACGCCGTCGCGCACTTCCACCGCGATGCCATCCTGGCGCGCTACGAGGCGTGTTTCCGCCGCGTGCTGGAGGGGAGGGCGGGAGCGGTCGACTAGCCACAGCAGTGTGGAGGATGCGGAGTTGCGGTCAGTTGGATCGAGAATGAGGAACGGGCGATGCGGTGGGCGCGGCGGCCGGGGCGGCGAACGGCCGCGTGCCGGTCGGCGCGCCGGGATCTGCTACAGCATGGTGCTCGCCGCCGTCGCGCTGTGCGCCGCGGCGGTGCGCGCCGAGGAGCCTTCGATGCATGCCGGCATGCTCGCCCACGCGCTCGACCGCCTCGCCGGAACGGCGCGCGTGCTCTACATCGCCGCCCATCCCGACGACGAGAACACGCGCCTGCTCGCCTGGCTGGCGAACGCGCGCCATGTCACGGCCGCGTACCTGTCGCTCACCCGTGGCGGCGGCGGGCAGAACCTGATCGGCACCGAGCAGGGCGAGCTCCTCGACGTGCTGCGCACCGAGGAACTGCTCGCCGCGCGGGCGCGCGACGGGGCGGTGCAGCGCTTCACGCGGCTGCGCGACTTCGGCTACTCGAAGAGCGCCGCCGAGACGCTGGCGATCTGGGAGCATGAGGAGGCGCTGCGCGACGTCGTCTGGGTGATCCGCACCTTCCAGCCCGACGTGATCATCCGGCGCTTCGACGAGCAGCCGCCGAACCACGGCCATCACACCGCGTCGGCGATCCTCGCGCGCGAGGCGTTTACCGCCGCGGCCGACGCGACGCGCTTCCCCGACCAGCTCGTCGACGGCGTCACGCCGTGGCAGGCGACGCGCCTGCTGCTCAACGTGCCGACCTGGCGCGAGGAGCCGCCGCCCGCCGACGCGCTGGCGGTCGATGTCGGCGGCTACGATGCGCGCCTCGGCCTCGGTTATTCCGATCTCGCCGCGCGCTCGCGCAGCCAGCACAAGAGCCAGGGCTTCGGCGTCGCCGGCGAACGCGGCGCGGTGATCGAGCGCTTCGTTCCCGTGGCGGGTACGCCGCCGCGCACCGACCTGCTCGACGACGTGCCGTCGGGCTGGGCGGAGCGCTTCGGCGCCGCGGGCGAACCGGTTGCGCGCGCGCTCGCCGCGGCGCGCGCGGCGCTCGACCGCGACGCGCCGGAGCGCGCGCTGCCGGCCCTCCTCGAGGCGCAGGCGGCGCTCGCCGCGCTGCCCGATGGGCCGCCCGTGCGCGAGGCGCGCACCGCGCTGGCGTCGCTCGTCGCCGCGGCCGCGGGGGTGTTCGTGCGCGCCACGGCCGCGACACCGGGCGTCGTGCCCGGTGACACGGTCGACGTGCGCCTCGAGATCACGCAGCGCCGGCCGGCGGGCCTGACGCTGCAGGCGGTCGCGTTTCCCGGCGTGCCGGTGCAGCGCCTTGCGGCGCCGCTGCCGGTCAACGAGCGCCGCGAGCTGACCGCGACCGTGCGCGTGCCGGCGGATGCGCCGGTGTCGGTGCCGTACTGGCTCGCCGCCCCGCCGCTGCCCGGCCGGCAGGTGGTCGGCGACGCGACGCTCGTCGGCGCGCCGCTCGGCCCGCCGGCGCTCGCGGTCATGGTGACGCTCGGCGATGGCACGCGCGCCGTGCCGCTCGCGGTGCCGGTGGTACACGCCTGGACCGATCCGGTGCACGGCGAGCGCACGCGCGCGGTCCTCGTCGTGCCGCCGGCGACGGTCACGCCGCTGCGCACCGCGGTGCTGCTGCCGAACGGCCGGCCGGCGACGGTGGCGCTGCGCATCCGCGCCAACCACGACGGGCTGCGCGGCGAGATCGTGCTGCCGCTGCCGGCCGGCTGGCGCGCCGAGCCCGAGCGGCAGGCGATCGCGCTGGCGCGCGCCGGCGACGAGATGACGGTGCACATCACCGTCACCGCACCGGACGGCGCCGCACCGGTGGAGGTTGCGCCGCGCCTCGAGGCGGGCGGGCGGCAGTGGACGTTCCGCGAGGACGTCATCGACTACCCGCACGTGCCGATGCAGCTCGTCCTGCAGCCGGTGCGCGTGCGCCTCGTGCCCCTCGCGCTGGCGCTGCCGCGCGGCCCGATCGGTTACGTCGCCGGCTCGGGGGACACGATTGCCGAGGATCTCGCGCACATCGGCGTGCCGGTCGAGCCGCTCGACGACGACGCGCTGCGCGGCGCCGATCTCGGCCGCTTCCCGGCGATCCTCGTCGGCATCCGCGCCCACAACACGCGGCCGGCACTGCGCGCCGCGCACGCGCGGCTCATGCAGTACGTTGCCGACGGCGGCACGCTGGTCGTGCAGTACCAGACGAACAACCGGCTCGCGCCGCTCACCGATCCGATCGGGCCGCATCCGTTCACCATCGGCCGCGAACGGCTGACCGACGAGTCCGCACCGCTGACCGCGATCGATCCCGCCGACCCGCTGCTGCAGGTGCCGAACGCAATCACCGCCGCCGACTTCGACGGCTGGGTGCAGGAGCGCGGGCTGTACTTCGCCGCCGACTGGGATCCGGGATATCGGCCGCTGCTGCGCGGTGCCGACCCCGGCGAGGCGCCGCTCGACGGCGGCGTGCTGGTCGCCGACTACGGCCGCGGGCGCTTCATCTACACGGGGCTGGCGTTCTTCCGGCAGCTGCCGGCCGGCGTGCCGGGCGCGTACCGGCTGCTGGCGAACATTCTCGCACCGCGCGCCGCGGCGGCGCCGCCGGCCACGCCATGATCCCGGCGCCGGATCCACCGGCTGGCGGGTCGACGCGGGCGGCGCCCGATCCACCGCCGCCGGTCGGCACCTGGCGCGGCTGGTACGCGCTCGTCGCCGGCGAGCTCGCGGTGCTCGTGCTGGCGTTCTGGGCGCTCGCGGTCTGGGCGCGGTCGTGAGCGCGCTCGACTGGGTCGTGCTCGTCGGCACGATCGCGTTCATCGTCGTCTACGGCGCGTGGAAGACGCGGCAGACGCACGACATGGGCAGCTACTTCCGCGACGAGACGCTGCGCTGGCCGACGATCGGCCTGAGCATCATGGCCACCCAGGCGAGCGCGATCACGTTCCTGTCGGTGCCCGGCCAGGCGTACGAGGACGGCCTGCGCTTCGTGCAGTTCTACTTCGGCCTGCCGCTGGCAATGATCGTCATCAGCGCCGTGTTCGTGCCGATCTACTTCCGGCTGAAGGTCTACACGGCGTACGAGTACCTCGAGCATCGCTTCGACGTGCGCGTGCGGGCGCTCGGCGCGCTGCTCTTTCTCGTGCAGCGCGGCCTCGCCGCCGGCATCACGATCTATGCCCCGGCGATCATCCTCAGCACACTGCTCGGCTGGCCGCTGCACCTGACCAACGCCGCGATCGGGTTCGCCGTCATCGCATACACCGTGTCGGGCGGTACGCGCGCCGTCAGCCAGACGCAGCAGCAGCAGATGATCGTCATGCTCGCCGGCCTCGTGATCGCCGCGGTGCTGATCGTCTGGCGGCTGCCCGAGGCGGTGTCGCTGCCCGCGGCGCTGAAGCTCGCCGGCGCGCTCGACCGCATGAACGCGGTGAGCTTCGAGCTCGATCCGAACAGCCGCTACAACATCTGGTCCGGCCTCGCCGGCGGGTTCTTCCTCGCACTCGCCTACTTCGGCACCGACCAGTCGCAGGTGCAGCGCTATCTCTCCGGCCGCTCGGTCGCCGAGAGCCGCCTCGGCCTGCTGTTCAACGGCATGGCGAAGATCCCCATGCAGTTCGTCATCCTGCTGCTCGGCGTGCTGGTGTTCGTCTTCTACCTGTTCGTTCCGCCGCCGATCCTCTTCAACACGCCGGCGCTCGCCGCCGCGTCGCGCAGCGCCGCGGCGCCGGAGCTCGCCGCGCTGCAGGCCCGTTACGCTGCGGCGCTCGCAACGCAGCGCGATGCCGCCAGCACGTTCGTCGCCGCGCTCGAGCGCGACGCCGGCGAGCAGGCGCTGGCGCGCGGCGTGCTGCGCGCCAGCGCCGCCGAGGTCGCGGCCCTGCGCGACGAGGCGAAGGCGCTCGTCGCGCGCGCCGTGCCGCGCGCCGAGACGCGCGACGCCGACTACATCTTCATCGGCTTCGTGCTGCGCTACGTGCCGTTCGGGCTGATCGGGCTGCTCATCGCCGTCATTCTCTGCGCGGCGATGAGCTCGACGGCCAGCGAGCTCGCGGCGCTCGGCTCGACGACGACGCTCGACCTCTACAAGCGCCTGTGGCGGCCGGCGGCGGCGCCGCGCCACGACCTGCTCGCCTCGAAGCTGTTCACCGTGCTCTGGGGCCTCGTCGCCGTCGCCTTCGCGACGTTCGCCTCGCTGCTCGACAACCTCATCCAGGCGGTCAACATCCTCGGCTCGATCTTCTACGGCACGGTGCTCGGATTGTTCGTCGTCGCGTTCTTCGTGCGCTTCGTCACCGCGACCCCGGTGCTGTTCGCCGCCGCGATCGCGCAGGTGACGGTGATCGCGCTGTTCGTCACCTCCGAGCTCGGTTTCCTCTGGTACAACGTCATCGGCTGCGGCGTCGTCGTCGCCGCCGGGATGGCGTTCGAAGGCCTGCGCCGCGCCGCGTGGCGCTGACCGCCCCGCGGGCCTCCGAGGACGGACGTTGCCGTCCGCATGAGGCAACGGTTCCAGCGCCTGACGAGGCAAGCGCGTCGCCTTGCCGGTACATCGTGCATCGCGAGACGCGCTGGAGGGCGCGGCTTCTGCCGCGCCGCGGACGGACGGTGCCTTTCGCATGAGGCGGCG
>CBFGUK010000227.1:0-6771 GCA_965651925.1 uncultured bacterium
CCGTCGGCGCCTGTTGAATGGTGGCCGAATCTCCCTTTCAACAGGCGCCGACGGAGCGGCGCCCTCCAGTGTACGTTGTGCGGGGAGCGCGATGCTGTGTGGAAGCGCGCAGTCATCTTCACCAGTCCTTGCCGCCGCGCGGCGGGGCCGGGCGGCCCTCGGCGCGGTTCATCCGTTCGAAGAGCGTTGCCGGCGTGTCGCCGCGCATCACCTGCGCCAGCCGCGCCTGCGTATCGGCGGCCGTCGGATCCGGCGGCAGGACGTCGGCGTCGATCGCGCCACCGCCGACCAGGCGCTGCTCCGCTTCGGACGGTGCTTCATGCGGCGGCGGCGCGTCGGGCTGCGCACCATCGGCGAGCGCCGGCGCATCGAGCGGTTGCGGCTCGCCGCCGCCTTCGTCGTTCGACGCGTCGCGCGGCTCCGGCGCCTCACGGTCGCCGGACGCCTGCCCGGCATCCGCCTGCGCCTCGTCGGGCGCGGACGACTCGCCGCGGTCGGACGGCGACTGATCCTGAGCCTCGCCGTCGCGCTCCGCGCCGGCGGCGTCAGCCGATTGCGCGCCATCATTCTGATCCGTGTGCGGCTCGCCATCGCCCTGCCCCGAGGACGCGCTGCGGTCGCCGCCGTCGGGCGGCGTCTGCGGCGACGACTCACCGCCTTGACCGGCGGCACTGTTCTGATCCTGTGCATCGCTGGCGCCGCCGCTCTCTTGCTGTTCTTGCTGCTGTTCCTGCTGCTGCTCGGGCGACGGCGGCGGCTCGGGCGGCGTGCGCAGCGCCTCGAGGCGGGCGCGCAGCGCCGGCCAGTCGGCGGCGGCGGGATCCTGGCTGGCGCCGCGGTCGACCGCGGCGAGCGCGTCGTCGATGATGCCGTCGCGCGCCGCGCCGCGCGGCGCGTCGGGCCGGGCGGCAAACGCGGCGGTCGCTTCGGCGAGCCGCGCGTGATCGGCGGCAGCGAGTGCCGGCAGCGCGCTCAGCTCGGCGACGGTCGCGGCGAGATCGGTGGGGGAGGCGGCGGCGACGGAGCGGGGAGGAGGGACGCCCGTCGCCGCCGCAATCGCCTGGCTGCTTGGGAACCAGGCGTGGAGGAGAAGCAGCGCGGTGGCCGCCGCCGGTACGGCGGCGCGGTGCGGCACGTGGCGGCGCGCCGGCAGCGCGCGCGACAGCGGCCGCAGCGGCAGCTCGCGCCAGTAGGACAGCAGGAAGAGGAAGAGCGCCGGAGCGAGACACCACTGGAAGAGCTCGGCGCGGCGCGGCGCGCGCGCCTCGCGCACGGGCGCGCCGGGCGCGCGGGCGACGGTGGCGTCGACCAGCGCCGCGATGTCGACCCACGTCGCCGCATCGCGATACACGCCGCCAGTCGCCGCGGCGAGCTGCTCCAGCGTCGCCGGCTCGAGGCGTGAGTGCACCGGCGCGCCGCCGTCACTCGCCCCCGGCACCGGCGCGCCGTCGGGCGTGCCGACGCCGAGCGCGATGACGCGCACGCCGAGCGCGTGCAGCGCCTCGAGCTCGTCGGTCCAGCGCGCGTCGTGCGCTTCGCCGTCACTCAGCACGACGAGGAAGCGCTCGCCGTCGCCGCCGGCGGCAAACGCCTCGCGCGCGGCGCGCAGCATGGCGGCGTAATCGGTGCCGCCCTGCGGCAGGTAATCCGGCGTCAGCTCGTCGAGCAGCGCGCGCAGCACCTCGTGGTCGCTGCTGAGCGGGCTCTGCACGAACGCGGTGCCGGCGAACACGGTCAGGCCGACGCGCTCGCCCGGCAGCGCATCGAGGAAGGCCTCGAGCAGCAGGCGGGCGCGCGCGAGACGCGAGGGCGCGACGTCGCCGGCGAGCATGCTGCGCGAGAGATCGAGCGCGAGCATCACGTCGCGCGCGCGCGTCACTTCGGGTATGGCGACCGCCGCGCCCTGCGGCCGCGCCAGCGCCGCGAGTGTCAGCGCGCCGGCGAGCGCCAGCAGCAGGCCGCGCGTGCCGGCGCGCAGCGCGCCGGGTCGGGCGTGCAGCCCGTCGCGGTCGGCCCAGCGCCGGCGCACCTGCGGCAGCGTCGCGGCGACACGGCCGGTGCCGTCGGTGCGCGCGATCCACCAGGCGGCGAGCGCGAGCACGGGCACGCCGACGAGGAGCAGCGGGTGCGCCCAGGTCATGCCGCCACCTCCATCGGCGTCGCGCCCGCGGCGCGGCGACGCGTCGCGTGGCGCGCGGCAGCGTGGCCGGCGAGGGCGAGCAGCAGGCCGGCGGCCGCACACCACGCGTAGCGTTCCTCGGCGCGTTCGGGGCGCGCCGCGTCGAAGGCGATCTTGCGTTCGCGATCGATCATCGCGAACGCGGCCGCGACGGTGTCGGCGTCGGCGGCGCGGAAATAGCGGCCGCCGGTCATCTCGGCGATCGCCTGCATCGTCGGCTCGTCGAGATCGGAGACCACCTCGCGCGTGCCGAGGCGGCGGCCGGCGGGATCGAAGACCGGCATCGGCACGAGGCCGTCCTGGCCGGCGCCGATCGTGTACACCGGAATGCCCGCGGCGCGGGCGCGCGCGGCGGCTTCGAGCGGCGCCACGGCGCCGGCGTTGTTGGCGCCGTCGGTGAGCAGGACGATGAAGCCGCCGGGTCGCGCACCGTCCGCGGTGCGTGCCGGCTGCTCGAGGCGGCGGGCGGCGATCGCCAGCGCGTCGCCGATCGCGGTGCCGTCCTCGATGAGGCCGACCTGCAGCCGCTCGACCTGACGCTGCAGCCAGGCGTGATCGGCGGTGAGCGGCGCGAGCGTGTAGGCGCGGCCGCTGAAGGCGACGATGCCGATGCGGTCGTCGGGGCGACGGGCGATGAAGGCGTCGATGATCGGCGCGATCGCCTGCAGCCGGTTGAGCGGCCGCCCGTCGCGCACGTAGTCCTCGGCGAGCATGCTGCCCGAGAGGTCGATGGCGAGGATGATGTCGTAGCCCTCGCGGCGCGTCTGGCGCGTCGGATCGATCTGCTGCGGCCGCGCCAGGGCGACGGCGAGGAGCACGATGCCGGTGACGACCAGTGCCTCGGGCAGACGCGAACGCGGCCGGCCGGCGCCGGGGCTCCACGCGCTGGCGAACGGCACGACGAGCACCGGCCGGCCGCGGCGCGCGCGCAGCCAGGCGAGGAGCGGCAGCGCGGCGAGGAGCAGCAGCCACGCCGGCGTGGCGAGCGTCCACTCGCCGGTCATCGCCGCATCCCCCGCATGCGGGCGTGGAAGAAGCGCGTCAGCGCCGCGAGCAGATCATCCTCGGTGCTGACCGTCAGGCGGTCGAGGGGGTCGGGAAAGAGCTGCTGCCAGGCGGCATCGCGCGCCCGCACCCAGAGGGCATGGCGCGCGCGGCTGGCGCGCGCGGCGGGATCGAAGGGCACGAGCGCGCCGGTGGTCGGGTCGACGGCGGTGAAGCCGCCGCGCGCCGGCAGCACGCGTTCCCACGGATCCTCGACGCGCACGCCGACGATCTGGAAATGCCGGCGCAGCGCCGGCCAGGCGGCAGGCAGCGGCCGCGGCGCGAAGTCGCCGAGCCACAGCAGGACGCTGTGGCGCGGGAACGCGGCGCGCAGGCGCGCCCAGTCGATGTCCACCGCGCCGCCGGCGTCGAGGTCGGGCAGCGGCTCGGCGAGCAGGCGGGCGGCGGTGGCGACGATCGCGGTGCGGCCGCGCAGCGCGCGGCGCACGTGCGCGCCGCCGGGCACCGCGTGCCAGAAGCCGGCGCGATCGCGGTTGCCGGCGCAGAGCAGGGCAACGAGGCCGGCGAGCTCGAGCAGCGTGTCGCGCTTGCTGCGCGTGCCGGATCCGAACTGCAGCGACAGCGTGTCCTCGAAGAGCAGCGCGACGGTGAGCTCGCGCTCCTCGACGAAGCGCTTGCGGTACGGCTCGCCGCGCCGCGCGGTGACGTTCCAGTCGACGTCGCGCACGTCGTCGCCGAACGCGTACGGAACGACCTGATCGAACTCGCGACCGCGGCCGCGGAAGGCGGAGCGGTATTCGCCGCCGAGCAGCGCGTCCGCCGTATGACGGACGCGCCACTCGAGCCGGCGCAGCAGGGAGGAGGGAGTGGGAGCCGGTGCGTTCACGCCCGCAGACAAAGGCAACGGTCGTGCCAACGTCCGTCCGGCGGCGCGCGGCGCGGGTAGCCGTATCGCGCGTGGACCACCGGTCCAGGTGAACCGGTGCTGGCGGTTCATAGCGGCCGCTCCCTCAACGCGGAGACGCGAAGGCGCGAAGACGGCTCGTTGCGTCTTCGCGCCTTCGCGTTGGGGAACAGAAAAGGAAACGCGGCGCCCGCTGGGGACGGGCGCCGCGTCGTGGCCGCGGGGTGGAGGGTGACGCAGAGGAGGAGGGAGAGGCAGCACGCGATGCGCGCGGGAGGCGCGCCCTCTCTGCGTTGGCCCCGCGGAGGGGGAAAGGGGGGAGGGTCAGAGGCGGGAGGGCACCGGCGTGCGGGCGATGACCCGCTGCAGGATCGTGTCGGGGCTCAGCCGTTCGGCTTCGGCCTCGAAGGTCAGGCCGATGCGGTGGCGCAGCACGTCGGCGCAGAGCTCCTGCACCAGCGCCGGCGTGGCGAAGTCCTGGCCGCGCAGGAAGGCGAGCGCGCGCACCGACTGCACGAGCGCGAGCGTCGCGCGCGGCGAGGCGCCGTAGGCGAGCGGCGGCGCGGCGGCGCCGTCGCCGGCGACCAGCGCGCGCGTCGCGCGCACCAGCGCCAGGATGTAGCGCTGCAGCGCGTCGCTGACGTACACCGCATCGACCGCGGCGCGCAGCGCGAGCAGCTCCTCGGGCGAGGAGACCGCGGCGACGCCCGGCTGGCGGGTGATCGCCCCCCAGCGGCGCAGCATGTCGTGCTCCTCGTGCTCCGCCGGGTAGTCGACGATCAGCTTGAACAGGAAGCGGTCGGTCTGCGCCTCGGGCAGCGGGTACGTGCCTTCCTGCTCGACCGGGTTCTGCGTCGCCATCACCAGGAACGGCCGCGGCAGCGGGTGCGAGGTGCCGCCGATGGTCACCTGGCGCTCCTGCATCGCCTCGAGCAGTGCGCTCTGCACCTTGGCGGGCGCGCGGTTGATCTCGTCGGCGAGGACGAGGTTCGCGAAGATCGGGCCGCGATGGGTGGTGAACTCGCCGCGCTGCGGCTGGAACACCATCGTGCCGATCACGTCGGCGGGCAGCAGGTCGGGCGTGAACTGGACGCGCTCGAACGCGAGGCCGAGCGCGCTGGCGAGGCTCTTGACGAGCAGCGTCTTGGCGAGCCCGGGCATGCCCTCGATCAGCACGTGTCCGTCGGCGAGCAGCGCCACCAGCGCGCGCTCGATGATCACGTCCTGTCCGACGACCACCTGCTGCAGCTCGCGCCGCACGCGTGCGGCCCATTCGACACCGCGCGCCGCCGGTCGTCCCGCGCCGCTCATGGCGGCGTTCAGCATCTGTCCTTCCATCACGTGCCTCCTGCGCCCGATGCAGAGGCAACGCGTGTGCCAGCGGGCTGTGCGGTGGCCGCCGCACGCCGCCATCACAACCGCCGGTTCACCTGGACCACCGCGGCGGCCCGGAACACCCGGCGCCGGTCGCAGGGAGCCAATGACGCTCGAGAGCGGGTGCGGCGGGTGGGCCGCGCTCTGCTGCTAGCGCGCGTCGAGCACGCAGCGCACGCCGCCGCGATCCATCTCGGCGACGCACTTGTTGCACGAGATGCAGCGCGAGCGCGTCGCCTCGCCGCGCTGCATGCGCGCGATGAGGTCGGGGTCGGCGATCAACGCGCGGCCCATGGCGACGAAGTCGAACCCTTCGCGCATCGCGGTCTCGAGATTGTCGAGCGACAGCACGCCGCCGAGCAGCACGAGCGGCACCTGCACGGCCTGGCGCACGCGGCGCGCCAGCGGCAGGAAGAAGAGCTCCTCGAACGGGTACTCGCGGATGATGCGCGTGCCGAGCCAGCGCAGCGTCAGGCGCTGCAGCGCGCTCTTCTCGACCTCGATCATCTCCTTCAGCGGCCGCCCGCCGCGAAAGAGATAAAACGGCGAGCGGCTGGTGAAGCCGCCGCTCAGCTCGATCGCGTCGATGCCGGCGGCGGCGAGGCGCTCGGCGACGCCGACCGCGTCGTCGAGCTCGAGCCCGCCGCGGAAGCCGTCGCGCAGGTTCGTCTTGGCGATCAGCGGCACCGCAGGGCCGACCCGCTCGCGCACGCGCGCCAGCACGGCGAGCGGCAGGCGCATGCGGTTGTCGAGGCTGCCGCCCCACTCATCGCGGCGGCGGTTGGTCGCCGGGCTGAGGAACTGGCTCAGCAGGTAGCCGTGCCCGAGGTGGATCTCGAGCGCATCGAAGCCCGCCTCGACGGCGCGTGCCGCGGCGACCCCGAACTCCTCGACCACCGCCGCGAGCTCGGACGCGGTCATCGGCCGTGCGAGCGGCATCCCGGCCAGCGCGCCGTAGCCGTTGAACGTCCACGACGGCCCGAGCGGGAACCGCCCGCTGCGCTCGCGATTCTTGGTGAAGAAGCCGCAGTGCCCGAGCTGCAGCGACACCGCCGCGCCCTCGGCGTGCACCGCGTCGGTCAGCGCGCGCAGCGCCGGCACGACCGCCGGCCGCATGTACATCTGCTCGGCGAACGTGCGGCCATCGGGCGACACCGCGCAGTACGCGACGGTCGTCATGCCGACGCCGTTGGCCGCCAGCGTGCGGTGATGCGCGAGCAGCGCCGGCGACGGCACGCCGCCGGGCGTCATGCCCTCATAGGTCGCCGTCTTGATGATGCGGTTGCGCAGCGTGAGCCCGCCCAACCGC
>CBFGUK010000228.1:0-6768 GCA_965651925.1 uncultured bacterium
CGCCCTCCAGAGCGCATGTCGAACCGGGTGCGCGTGCCTGATGCAGCTCTGCGCGCGCGGTCGGCGCCGACGGACCTACTCGCCGCCGCCGCCGGACCGCTCGAGGCCGGGCAGGATCGACTGGAAGAACGCGTTGCGGACGAGGTTGAAGAGGACCTGCCAGATGCTGACGTCCGGCGCCTCGGTGCGGCCGCTGATGTCGGTCTGCGTCGCGACGCGGTCGCTCGGGTTCTCGAGCAGGTTGGCGATGCCGCCGGCGATGCCTTCGTAGGCCTGCTGCAGCAGGCCCTCGTCGGCATCCTGCTCGCTGTCGTAGACGTCCATCTCACGGAAGAGCGGCTTGACGTAGCCGTCGATGCGGCCGTCGCGCACGGCGATGTCGGAGTAGAACGAGAACGTCCCGGCGGTGACGTCGATGTTGCCGTAGGCGCGCAGCAGGTCGTTCATCGTGCGCAGCTCGGTGGGGTGGATCTGCAGCGCCATCGTGAAGTCCGGGTTCGTCTCGCGCGGCACGAACTGCGCCTCGAGGTGCAGCGGTCCCGAGCCCATGAAGCGCCCGCGCAGCTCGAGCTGCGCCGGCTCGGTCGCGCCGCCGCCGACGCGCACGTCGCGCAGCTCGCCGCCGAGCCCGTCGACGAACACGCGGTACGTCGGATCGGCGGTCTCGTCGATATAGCCGAGCGTGAGGTCCTCGAGGTGCAGCGTCTCGAGGCGCAGCGTCGTCGTCGGCGCGCCCGCGGCGGCGCTCGCCGCCTTCTCGACGCGCTGCGCGCGCTCGGCCTCGGCGGCGCGCGCCGCCTCGGTGCGCCGGTAATCGACCTGCACGCCGGCGAGCCGCACCTCGCCGAGCGTCACGCGCTGCTGCTCGGGCGTCGTCTCGACCGCGCCGTGCGCCGTGAGCGTGCCGCCGCGGATGCGCAGATGCACGTCATCGGCGACCGGCCGCAGCCGCTCGAGCGGCACGCGCTCGAGCTCGATGTCCATGCGCACCGTCGGCTGCGGCTCGCTGAGGAAATTGGCGCGCCCGTCGGCGCGCAGCACCCCGTCGTCGAACACCGCGGCGCGCAGCTGGAACGTCGAGGGATACGGATCGTCGGGATCGGCGACGTTGCGCACGTTGGTCATTTCGAGCGCGGCATCGCTGATGCGCACCGGTCGCGCGCCGCGGCGCTCGAGGTACGTCGCGGCGCCATCGATGATCTCGAAATGGTTGATCTCCAGCGGGTAGATCGACTGTACCGCCTGCTGCCAGCCCTTCTCCTCGACCGCGACGTCGTCGCGCGCCTCGGCGGCGAGCTGCTCGCGGTCGACGTGCAGCCGCGGCGAGAGGAGGTGCACGTCGGCAACCACGGCGCCGCGCAGCAACGCCCGCCACTGCAGGCCGACCTCGAACGCGTCGAGTCGCAGGACCGGCGGCGACGGATGGCGTTCCTGCTGCACGGTGACGCCGCGCAGCGCGAGACCGACGTCGTGCGGCTGCAGATCGAGGTGCTCGATGCGCACGCGGTAGCCCTTGAGCTGCTCGTTGAGCGTCTGCTCGAGCCGCCGGCGCATCGGCTCCTCGATCGCGTAGGCGAGCAGGACGAGCAGCGTGACGGCGATCGCGAATGCGGCCAGCGCCCAGCCCGCCACCCGCCAGCGCGCCGGCCGCTGCGCGAATGCTCCCGCGGCTGCAGCCGGCGTGCTCACCCGCGGCCCTCGCCGTGCCCGCCTGTGCCTTCGGCAGGGAACGCGCCCCCACTGCCGGGCGCCTGCGGCGACGCCGCGGACGCCGCCGGCGCCGGCGCGGCCTCGCCCTGCACCGGCACGCGGCGCGGCACGCCGGCGCGCGGCGGTGCCGGGATGGACACCTCGAGCACGCCATCGCGGAACCACGCCCGCGCGCCGTCGGGATCGGCGCCCGGCGGCAGATCGACGAGACGCTCGAAGCGCCCGTACTGGCGCTCGCTGCGCCGCACGCCGCCCTCGCTGACGGTGTGCGCGCGGCGCCGCTCGCCGCGCACGCACAGCGTGCGATCGTCGATCTCGATCGTCACGTCCTCGGGGCGCATGCCCGGCAGATCGATCGAGACGATCATCTGCTCGCCCACCTGGCGGACCTCGAGCTCGGGCGCGAAGCCGCGGCGCGGCCCCTCGCCGCCGAGCCAGTCCTGCATCAGCCGCTCCATCTCGCCCGAGACGCGGCGCATGAGCTGCTGCAGGGGATCGCGGCGCCGCGCGCCGGCGGGCTCGCCGCCGAATGTCCCCGGGTCGCGGCGCTGGACCGGTGCCTCGCGATCGCCGCGCGACTCGTCGTGCGTGTGCTCGTCCATCGCGTCCTCCAGGACACGCAGCGGCAGCAAGCGATACGCCAGCACCGCCCGCCGGTCGCCCGCCGCGACACCACGCCGGTGTGCGCCCCGCACTTACATCCCGGCCTGTAATCCCCGCCCGCACCGGCGCGCTGCGGCGCATGCGCCGGCGCGCACCCGGCGGCACGCGCTTTGCGTCCGGGCGGCTCGGTCAGGAGGACCGAACGATGGCAGAGATCCCGATCGATACTCCCGGCCGCGACGTCGACCGACGCGAGCACTCCCATCCGACGGTGACGTACACGATGGTGCTGGGCATCATCCTGCTCGCCATCGGCCTGCTCGGCGCGCTCACCGGCGGCCACGATCACGAGCTGATCATCTTCGGCATCAACGCGACGCACAACGTCGTCCACCTCGCCTCGGGCGCGGCGGCGATCCTGTGCGCGATGATCGGCCTCGGGGCCTCGCGCGCGTTCTGCCTGCTGTTCGGCATCGTCTACGGGCTGGTGATGCTCGCCGGCTTCCTCGGTGTCGAGCCGATCGTGCGCATGCTGAACCTCAACATGGCCGACAACTTCCTGCACCTCGCCATCGCCGCCTCGGCGCTCTACTTCGCGTTTGCGTACCGGGCGACGCCGGCGACAGCCCGCGCGCCGGCAACCGCGCACGAACGCGCGCGGTACTGAATGGTGACCGGTGACCGGTGACCGGCTGAGCCAACCATTTGGAAGCTGATCCGGGGCGCCATGGACGCCAGGTTCGGAATGGAACATCGGTATCGCTGCTGCGATTCAGATACCGTTCCGGACGTGGCGCCGCTGGCGTTCTGGCGGTTCATCGAACGTGACGGTGACCGATCGTCCGTGGATCGCGTGGTGACGGCTGCGGCGTACGTCACCGGGCACTGGTCACTGGTCTCCGGTCACGCCGTCCGCCCATGACGGTGATCGAGCGCCTGCGCCGCGAAGGCGTGTTGCGGCTCGGCACGCCGCGCTCGGGATTCCGCTACCGGTATGCCGGGCGCGGCCGGCGCGGCTCGCCGCCGCCGGCCGAGCTGCGGCGCCTGCGCGCGCTGCGCGTGCCGCCGGCGTGGCGTGACGTCGCGTTCAGCTGCTCGCCGCGCGCCCGCGTGCAGGCGGTCGGTCGCGACGCCGCCGGTCGCTGGCAGTACCTCTATCACCCCGCCCACGTGCGCGAACGCGAGCGGCGCAAGGCCGCGCGCCTGCACGCGTTCGGCCGCGCGCTGCCGCGGCTGCGCGCCGCGGTGCGCCGCGACCTGCGCCGGCGCGACCTGTCACGCGAGAAGGTGCTGGCGACGATGGTGCGCATCCTGGCGCGCGCCTTCATCCGGCCGGGCAGCGAATGCTACGCGGCCGAGAACGGCAGCTTCGGCCTCGCAACGCTGCGCCGCCGGCACCTGACCGTGCACGGCGACACGCTGCGCTTCGACTTCCGCGCCAAGGGCGGCAAGCGCCAGCAGTACGCCCTGCGCGATCCGCAGGTGGCGCGCGTCGTGCACCGGCTGCTGGCGCTGCCCGGCGTCGAGGTCTTCAAGTACTGCCCCGGCGGTGGCGGCGCGGTGAGCGACGTGCGGCGCGCCGACCTCTCCGCGTACGTCAAGGCGGCGATGGGCGACGGCTTCAGCGCCAAGGATTTCCGCACCTGGACGGCGACCGTGATCTGCGCCGGCGAGCTGGCGCGGGCCGCGGCCGGCACCGATGCCGGCCGCCGCGCACGCACGCGCGTGATCTGTGCGGCGCTCGACGCGACCGCGCGGCAGCTCGGCAACACGCGGGCGATCTGCCGCGCCTCGTACGTCAGCCCCGTCCTGCTGCACGCCTTCGAACGCGGGCACGTCGTCGAGGTGCCACTCACCGATGTCGACGAGCTCGTCCGCCCCCACCCCGGCGGACTGCATGCCGCCGAGCGCGCGCTCCTCGCGCTCCTCGAACGGATCGACGTCGACGCCGCCCTGCCGCGCGCCGCGTAGGCGCGCCGCGTGCGATCGCCGGTGACGCGCCGCGTGCGTCCGGCGCGCGGAATGGTCCGCGCGGCGCCGCGGTACGGCGCCGCGCGGACGGGTCGTCATTCGTTGCGGCCGCCCTGCTGGCTGCCGCGCCGGCTGCCGCCGCCACCCTGCTGACCGCCGCCCCCGCCGCCCTGACGGCCGCGGCCCCGGTTACCCTGCTTGGTTGCCATGCTGGCACCTCCTTGGCGCCGCGCTCGTGCCAAAGCGATGCCAGCGGCGCGGCACGCCGCTGCACGACCTGCCCCGCGCGTCTCTGTAACACGCGCATCGGCGCCGCCGCGAAGTCTGTAAAGCGCGCCGCGCCCGCGGCGGCACGGATTGCGCATCACCTCCCACGCATGCTGACGCCGCGCGCCCGCCATTCCGCCCATCTCGTCAGCTTCGCGGCCGGATTTGCCGCCGGCGCCGCGTTCGGCACGCGCGTCGGCCGCGGTGCACCGCGCGCGCGCTGCGCCGCGCGCCTGACGATCAACCGGCCGCCTGACGCCTGCTACCGCGCGCTGCGCGCGTTCGCGATCTGGCCGCACCTGCTGCCCGGGCTCGCGGCCGTGGACGAGACGGCTCGCGGCCGCCATCGCTGGACGGCCACGGCGCTACGTGGCGCCACGCCGTGCTGGGAGACCGTGCTCGACGAGGAGCCGTCGACGCGCCTCGCCTGGCAGTCGCTTCCCGGCAGCGCGATCCGCGCACGCGGTGAGGCGCGCTTCACGCCGGTGGCGGGGCGCGGCACCGAGGTCACGCTGGTCCTCGAGCAGCGCGGGTCGGCGTGGCGTCCCGATGCCGGCGACGCCGACCCGGCGCGCGAGGCACTGCGCCGCCTGCGCATGCTGATCGAGACCGGCGAGATCGCGACCACCGCCGGCCAGCCGAGCGGCCGTCAGCCCGAGCGCGTGCGTCCCGCGTTGCGCGCCACGGCGCGGCGGCTCGCCGAGCAGCCGGGCGCCGACCGCGATCCCGTCGAGCTCACCTCGGAGCTCTCCTTCCCGGCGAGCGACGCGCCGGCGAGCCGCGCGCTCGGGTGAGCCATGCGGGCGGTGTGCTGGTACGGTCGCCACGATGTGCGCCTGCGCTCGGTCCCCGATCCCGAGCTGCTCAATCCGCACGACGCGATCGTACGCGTGACGGCGACGGCGATCTGCGGCGCCGATCTGCACCTCTACAACGGCCGCAATCCGTTCATGCGCGCAGGCGACATCCTCGGCCATGAATGCGTCGGGCAGGTGGTCGAGGTCGGCGCCGCGGTGACCACCATCCGCCCCGGCGATCGCGTCGTCGTGCCGTTCCCGATCGCCTGCGGTCAGTGCTGGCCGTGCCGGCAGACGGCGTATGCCTTCTGCGACAATACGAATCCCAACGCCGCCCTGATGGAGCAGCACTACGGCGCCGCCACCGCCGGCATGTTCGGCTCCTCGCACCTCACCGGCGGATACGCCGGCACGCAGGCGGAGTTCGTGCGCGTGCCGTTCGCCGATATCGGGCCGCTGCGCGTGCCCGACCATCTCGACGACGCCCAGGTGCTGCTGCTCAGCGATGCGCTGCCGACCGCGGCGATGGCGGTCGAGGCGTGCGACATCCGGCCCGGCGACCAGGTCGCGATCTGGGGCTGCGGCGCCGTCGGGCTGCTCGCGGTGCGCTGCGCGCTGCGCCGCGGCGCGCGGCGGGTCATCGCCGTCGACCGCGTGCCCGGGCGTCTGCGCCTCGCGGCGGCGTCGGGCGAGGCGGTGATCGCGCTCGACGACACGACGATCGACGATGTCGTCGCCACGATCCGCGACCTTACCGGCGGCCGCGGCGCCGATGCCTGCATCGACGCAACCGGCGTCGCGCACGGCACCGGCCTGCCGGTGACCACGGCGCGCGCCGCCCATGCGCTCGGACGCGGCAACGGCACCCCGGCGGCCCTGCGCGAGGCGCTGCAGGCCTGCCGTCCCGGCGGCACCGTCGCCGCCCCGGGCGCAGCGATCGATCTCGCCGCGCAGCGCGAGGTCGGCGCCCTGCTCGCCAAGGGCCTCACCCTGCGCACCGGCCCGACGCACGTGCATCGCTACCTCGTCCCGCTGCTGCGCGAGATCGACGACGGCGAGCTCGACTGCCGCGCCATCGTCACCGACGAGATGTCACTGGAAGACGCCCCGGCCGCCTACGCGCTGTTCAACGAGCGCTCGAGCGTCAAGATCCTCCTGCGCCCCGGCCACTGACACCGATCACCCGACGTCCGCGCGCGAGCACGCATTGTGGGGGTGCCGATGCGTAGACGATGTAGCGCGCAAGGTCCCCCTCTCCCCGCCAGCGGCGAGGGGACCCAGATGGAGACGCGGTGCCTCGAGGCAGCGGGGCAACGCTCTCCTTGCTGCGCAACGGAGAGGGTCAGGGTCACGGGCATCCA
Organism: uncultured bacterium; assembly: GCA_965651925.1. GTDB lineage: Bacteria > Desulfobacterota > Binatia > HRBIN30 > CADEER01 > CBFGUK01. The sequence goes on from CBFGUK010000228.1 coordinate 6,710, forward strand.
CCACCCTCAACGCAAGCCAGCACACGCACGTGACGAGTCGCTGCCAACCGTAGACGATG
>CBFGUK010000229.1:0-6745 GCA_965651925.1 uncultured bacterium
GGGAACGCGCATCGCTCTATCCAACAGGCGCCGAGGGACCGGCGCCCTCCAGAGTGCGTCGATGACGCAACCGCGCGCGATCGATGCGGCGCAGGGGTCGCGATTCACCGGCCGTGTCGCACCGCGAAACCGCTGGTGCGTGCGACCGGTGGAGGGCCCGGCTCCCGCCGGGCCGCGGACGCCGCAGTCTATCGCATGAGGCGACGCGCGTCCGCGGCCGTGCGGTCGCACGGCCCTCCAGCGGTGGCGATTCGCCGCCGTGTCCTGTTCAGGAACGACCTGCCGCAACTGCGCCGACGACCCACGCGAGATACTTCTCCGCCCCCTGCTCGACCGGCAGCGCCAGCACTTCCGGCGTGTCGTAGCTGTGCAGCGCGCGGACGCGCGCCTCGAGCGCGGCGTAGCGGTCGGCGCTGGTCTTGATCACCAGCAGGTGCTCGTCGTCGCGCTGCACGGCGCCCTGCCAGCGGTAGATCGAGCGGATCGGGCCGACGAGGTTGACGCAGGCGGCGAGCTGCTCGCCGACGAGCGCCTCGGCGAGGCGCTCGCCCTCCTCGCGGTTCGGCACGGTGACGAGAACGACACGCACGTCGGTCATTCGGACACGGCCTCCTGCGCCCCGACGAGGGCGCGGTAATCGATCATCGCCGGCGGCGTCGGTCGCGGACGCCGCCAGGTGCGGGCGAGCTGCCGCTGCCACCACGAGCGCCCGCGACCGGACAGGATGCCGGCGGCGGCGAGCCCGTCGCGGATCGCCGCCGCGGCTTCGCGCGGCACGTGGCCGCGGCGGGTGATGTCGGCGAGCGAATTGTCGAGGTGCGGCGGCTGGAAGCCGGATTCCTCGAGCAGCGCGCGGCCGACCTCGACGACGCCGCCGAGCGTCAGCACCTCGTCGGCGAACAGGCACGCCGCCGTCTGGAAATAGTTGAAGCTCGGCACGAGTCGGGCGCCGTACGGGCGCAGCGTCGCCGGCGGCGTCGGCCGCTCGAGGTTGATGAAGATGCGCGCCACCGCCTCGGCATGCGGCAGCGCCGCCGCCAGCTCGCGCGCCTCGGCGATCAGCAGCGGGTCGACGCGCGCCGGCTCCAGCAGCGCGTCGAGCTGTTCGGGCACGATGCGGCCGGCGACGACGTCGGCATACAGCGAGTAGATCAGCGGGTCGGATTCCCAGTCGTCGCCGAAGAGATACTCGCGCGCCGCCGGCGGCTCGGCGGTGCGTGCCTTGAGGAGCTCGGTCAGCTTGTAGCCGACCTGTTCGCGCAGGTGGCGGAACTTGCCGCGCAGGATGCGCTCGAGCTGGTTCTTGAAGACGATGCCGTCGTAGAGGATGCCGTCGAGCTCGAGCTTGCGGCGGATGGCGCGGCCGATCTGCGGCGGGCTCGCCGACAGGAAGTAGATGCGCACCATGCAGCCGCGGCCGAGCGCCGCGGCGCGCAGGCCGCGGATCAGCGCCGCCACGCCCGGCGCGGCGATCTTGTCCTCCGGGCGTTCGAACGGGATGCGCATCATGTCGCGCAGCCGGTCGAACTCGCTGAGCAGATAGGTCTTGTCGAGATCCCAGCGGAAGACGAGGCGCGGGGCGGCGGCGGCGCCGCGGTCGACGGCAGGCGTCATCGAAGGCTCACGCGCCGGCGCCGCACGGCACGCCGCCGCGGCCGCGACCGGTCAGGGATGGGATGCACCGCCGTTGCGCGCCACCGGCAGTCGCGGCAGGCGCCATCTCCGTCTGGGCGGCGCGCCGTCGACCTCGGCGAGCGCCGCCTTGAGCGCCGGAACGAGGCCGTCGCGGGCCGCCTTCGCCGCCACCTTCACGGCGTTGCCGATGGCGGCGGGCTGGGCGCGGCCGTGGGCGCGGATGACTACCTGCTCGAAGCCGAGAATCGGCGCGCCGCCGTACGACGCATAGTCGGCGAGCGCGCGCAGCCGGTCGGCGCCCGACGCCATGATCGCCATGCCGGCGCGCCAGCGCCACGTGCGCTGCGCGGCCGAGGCGCTGAGGTCGACGGCCATGCCCGCCACCGACTCGAGCAGCGTGAGCACGATGGTGCCGAGCAGGCCCTCGCAGACGACGACGTCGGCGCGGCCGTGCGTCAGCTCGTCGCCGAGGATGTTGCCGACGAAGTTGAGCGCCGGCAGCGCGCGCAGCCGGGTGTGCGCGGCGACGAGCGCCTCGTCGCCCTGGTCGGGGTCGCGGCCCATGTTGAGCAGCGCGAGACGCGGCGTCGCGGTGCGCGAGATGACGCGCGCGTACGCGCCGCCCATCGCCGCGAACTGCACCAGCTCGGCGGCGCTGCAGCGCACCGTCGCGCCGACGTCGAGGATCAGTGCCAGCGGATCCTGTCCGGCATGCTCGGCGGCGCGCGGATAGACGCTCGCCATCGCCGCCTGGCGGACGTGCGGCAGCAGCGTGAGCTCCTGCCGGCAGGCGGCGACCACCGCCGCGGCGTTGCCGGCGGTGACCGCGGCGGCACAGCGGCCGCGGGCGACCTCGCGCAGCGCGACGACGATCGACGCGGCCCGCTTGGTGCGCAGCGCCTCGTGCGGGTTCTCGAGCATGCCGATCGCCTCGGGCGCGTGCACGATCGCGATGCGCTCGGGATTGTAGGCCGTCGACTCGAGCAGCGCCTGGATGCGCGGCTCGTCGCCGACCAGGACGCAGTCGATGTCGGTCTGCAGCGACACCGCCGCCACCCCCTGCACGACCGCCTCGGGCGCGTGCTCGCCCCCCATCGCATCGACGGCGATCGCCGGCATGCGGCGACAATAGGGAGCGCCGGCCCAACGGTTCAAGCGGACTGCCGGTGACCGGTGACCAGGAACCGGTGACCGGTGACCGGTGACCGGACCGGTGAAGAAGGGACGCGGGAAACAATCTGTGAATGGAGGACTCCCCTTCGACTGTGCACCCTTCGCGCCCTTCGCCGCCCGAAATTCCGGTACCGGTCACCGGTCACTGGTCACCGGTCACGCCTTTGAGCCGCCCGAGCAGCTCCGCGCGCGTGACGCGATACGTGAACGCCTCCTCGCCGTCGATCAGCAGCACCGGGACGCGCTCCGAGTAGCGGGCGATGAGATCGGGGTCGCCGTCGACGTCGAGCACCTCGAGCTCGAAGGGATGCGCGGCGGCCGCCGCCTCGACGACGGCGGCCATTTCCTCGCAGAGATGACAGTCGCGGCGCGAGATCAGCGTCACGCGGCGACACGCCGCGCCGCCGCCGCCGTTGGCGCTGCCCGCCTGGTCAGGCTTGGTTGACACGCTCGCACCCCTCCGATAACGGTCTGGATTCCTTCGCGGAGGACCTTCATGGAGTATGCCGTCATCAAGACCGGCGGGAAACAGTACCGCGTCTCTCCCGGCGACCTTTTGACCGTCGAGAAGCTCGATGGTGAGCCGGGGGCCGATCTCGCCTTCACGGAGGTGCTGCTCACGGCGCGCGATGGCGCCGTGCAGGTCGGCTCGCCGACGTTGAGCGGCGTCCGCGTCACGGCGCGGGTGGTCAAGCAGGGACGTGGCAAGAAGATCCTCGTGTTCAAGAAGAAGCGGCGCAAGAACTACCGGCGCCGCGCCGGGCACCGGCAGTATCTCACCACCGTGCAGGTGACGGCGATCGAGGCGGGAGCGTAACGATGGCGCACAAAAAAGGTCAGGGCAGCACGCGCAACGGGCGCGACAGCAACGCGCAGCGCCGCGGCGTGAAGGTCTTCGGCGGGCAGTTCGCGAAGGCCGGCAACATTCTCGTGCGCCAGCTCGGCACCCGCATCCATCCGGGCAAGAACGTCGGCATGGGGCGCGACTACACGCTGTTCGCGCTGATCGACGGCACCGTCCAGTACGCGCGCCTCGGCAAGGACCGCAAGCAGGTCCACGTCCTGCCGCGCGCCTGACGACCCGGGCCGCCGCCGCGTGCGGCGGCGGACGGCGCGCCCATGCGGTTCGTCGATGAAGCCCGTATCGAGGTGATCGGCGGGCACGGCGGCGCCGGCTGCGTCAGCTTCCTGCGCGAGAAGTACAAGGCGAAGGGCGGCCCGAACGGCGGCAACGGCGGCGACGGCGGCGACGTCGTCCTGATCGCCGATCCGAGCCTCACCTCGCTGCTCGACTTCAAGTACCAGCCGCGGCTCGCCGCGAAGCGTGGCGAGCACGGCCGCGGCAAGCAGCAGCACGGCCAGCGCGGCGCCGATGCCGTGGCGCGCGTGCCGGTCGGCACGATCGTCCGCGACGCGGACACCGGCGCGCTGATCGCCGACCTGACGACGCCCGGCGAGCGCCTGGTGGTGGCGCGCGGCGGCCGCGGCGGCAAGGGCAACGAGCACTTCAAGAGCTCGACCAACCAGGCGCCGCGCTACGCGCAGCCCGGCCTGCCCGGCGAAGAATTCCGGCTGCTGCTCGAGCTGCAGCTGGTCGCCGACGTCGGCCTGCTCGGCTATCCGAACGTCGGCAAGTCGACGTTCATCAGCCGCGTCTCCGCGGCGCGGCCGCGCATCGCCGACTTCCCGTTCACGACCCTGGTGCCGAACCTCGGCGTGGTGCGCGTCGACGACGAGCGCACGTTCGTCGTCGCCGACATTCCCGGCCTGATCGAGGGCGCGCATGCGGGCCAGGGGCTCGGCGACCGCTTCCTGCGCCACGTGTCGCGCACCGCCGTGCTGCTGCACCTGCTCGACGCCAGCGGCATGAGCGGCCGCGATCCCGAGCACGACCACGACGTGATCAATCGCGAGCTGGCGCTGTTCGATCCGGCGGTCGCGGCCAAGCCGCAGATCGTCGCGGCAAACAAGATCGACGCCGCCCCGCCCGGCTTCGTCGAAGACCTGCAGGCGCGCTTCGCGGCGCGCGGCATCGAGCTGCGCGCCATCTCCGCCGTCACCGGCGCCGGTGTCGAGGAGCTGATCCGCGCGCTCGCCGAGGTCGTGTCGGCCAGCCGCGCGACGGCGGGCCCGACGGAGGACGACGAATGATCCAGCCGGTCGCCCTCCCCCGCCGGTGGTCATCGGCGGGCATCTGTGGCCATCTGGAGCACCCGTGAGCGAGCAGCTTCCCCACAAGCAGGCGCTGCTGCCGCGCGTCCGCCGCATGGTGGTCAAGGTCGGCAGCAGCGTGCTGTCCGCGGCGCGCGACATCGACCGCGCGCGCATCGCCGAGCTGGTCGACGAGCTCGCCGAGCTGCGCCGGCGCGGCCTGGCGGTCGTGCTCGTCAGCTCCGGCGCGGTGGCGGCCGGCATGGCGCGGCTCGGCCTGCGCGAGCGCCCGGGCACGGTGCCGCAGAAGCAGGCCGCGGCGGCGGTCGGCCAGATCCGTCTGATGGCCTTCTACGACGAGCAGTTCAGCGCCCGCGATCAGCCGGTGGCGCAGATCCTCCTCACGCACGACGACCTCGCCCACCGCGTCCGCTATCTGAACGCGCGCCACACGTTCGAGGAGCTGCTCGGCGCCGGCGTGCTGCCGATCGTCAATGAGAACGATTCGGTTGCCGTCGAGGAAGTGCGCTTCAACTTCGGCGACAACGACAACCTCTCGGCGCTCGTCGCGACGCTGATCGCCGCCGACCTGCTGGTGATCCTCAGCGACGTGCCCGGCCTCTACACCGCCGACCCGCGCAGCGATCCCGGCGCGACGCTCGTGCCGCTGGTCGAGGCGATCCGCGGCGAGACCGAAGCGTTCGCCGGCGCCTCGGGACCGCTCGGTCGCGGCGGCATGGCGAGCAAGCTGCGGGCGGCGCGCAAGGCGAACGAGGCCGGCATCCCGTGCATCATCGCCGACGGGCGTACGCCCGGTGTCCTGCGCAGCATCTTCGATCCGCAGCAGAGCGTCGGCACGCTCTGCCTCGCCGCGGGCGACCGGCTGACGCGGCGCAAGCACTGGATCGCGCACACGCTCCGCCCCGCCGGCACGATCACCGTCGACCAGGGCGCCTACGAGGCGATCGCGCGCGGCGGACGCAGCCTCCTCGCGCGCGGCATCACCGCGGTGAGCGGCACGTTCGGCGCCGGCGAGTGCGTCGCCTGCCTGACGCCGGACGGCGTCGAGTTCGCGCGCGGCCTCGTCAGCTACCCCGCCGCCGAGCTGCGCCGCATCAAGGGACTGCACTCGAGCGAGATCGCGGCGACGCTGCAGTACACGGCGGGCGACGCGGTGATCCACCGCGACGACCTCGTCCTCCTCGGGTGACGGCGATGACGCGCGCGGCGGTGGCGGCACTGTGTGTGGCCGGTCTCGCGCTCGTCGCCGGGTGCCGCCGCGCCGCCGTGCCGGCACCCCCACCGGCAGCGGCCCCGACGCCGGTCGTGCGCGCCACCGATCTGCCACGCGTCGGCCACTTCACCGGCGTGCTGCCGTGCGCCGGCTGCCCGGGCGTGCGAACCGAGCTGACGCTCGCCTCGGACTGGGACGGGCGCTACCGCTACCGCCTGATCGAGACGCGCCTCGACGGTGGCGAGACGCTGGAGAGTGAGGGCACCTGGACCGTGCTGCGCGGCACCCCGGAGGCGCCCGACAGCGTCGTGTACCAGCTCGATCCCGACCGCCCCGGCCAGCGCCGCCACTTCCTCGTGCTCGACGAGCGCCGCATCCAGTTGCTCGACGAGTCGCTGTCGCCGATCGGCGAGCCGCTGAGCCGCGCCGACCTGTGAGGCGCGGCGACGCCCCTGCGGGCCGCCGGCGGTGCACCGGAGGCGCGGTCCCTTCCCGGCACTCTGGAAGGCGCCGCTCCGTCGGCGCCTGTTGCACCAGGCGCACGTCGCTCAA
>CBFGUK010000230.1:0-6696 GCA_965651925.1 uncultured bacterium
CGCCGTGCTGGTCGCGGTCGGTGTGTCGGGCTCTGGCGTCGGCGTCACCGTGCTGGTCGCGGTGGGCGTGTCGGGCTCCGGGGTCGGCGTCACCGTGCCGGTCGCGGTGGGGGTGTCGGGCTCAAGGGTGGACGTCGCCGTGCCGGTCGCGGTGGGCGTAGGGATGGTCGGCGTCGCGGTGCCCGTCGCGGTTGGCGTGGGGATGGTCGGCGTGGCCGTGTTCAGCAGGTTGTACTCGAGGTTCGGCCCGAGATGGATGGTGCCGCCGAGATTCATCGTCGGCTCGCCGAACGTCGTGCTCGTGCCGCCGTTGTTGTAGCGCCCGCCGGCGGCGCTGAGGTCGTTCGAGAAGGTGAACGACGGGTTGCTGAGTGGCGCGTGGACGCCGGTGTCGTTCTCGCCCGTGCAGTGCGAACCGATCGTGTAGGTCTGCAGGCTCTGCAGGACGATCGGCGTGGGGAGTGCCTGATAGCGGAAGCTGCCGAGCAGCGGCGGCATCGTGCCGCCGGGCACCGTGACCATACCGAGCAACGTGCCGCTCGAGTCCCAGACGCCGACCTGGACATCCATCGCGAGGCCGTTCCCGTCGGCGTCGTACTCGCCGAGCGCGATCGCCTCGAGGTCCGTCGGCCCGACGGTAAACTTCCAGCCGACCGTGTTGCCGCCGTCGTCGCAGCTTTGTCCGAGCTGGGTCCCCCCCGAGAAGCCGGTGATGATCACCTCAGCCTGGCCGGGGATGGCACGCAGCACCGCGATTGCCAGAACCCACGCCCACACTCGTCGCCAACGCCCGGGGCCCATGCCCATCCCTCCGTCCCGGGGCGCGGACTCTACGTCGCGAACCGCGCAAAGCAAGCACAATGTGAGCAGCGTCGTCAGCAGCGTCGTTGCGCGGTGCGCAATGTCGCACGCGCGGCCGTGCGTAGCGCATGCGTCTTGGTTGAGCAGCATTCACTCGCTGGCAGACAGATCGGCCATGCCGATACTCGACATGGCGGCGGACCATGGACGGGAGGCCACTGCGCGACATCCATGCGCCGGCGGGTGGCCTCGTCGCCGCGATCGCGCTAGCACCGTGGCCATGGCCAAAGCGCGCACCGTGTTCGCCTGTCAGAGTTGTGGTGCGCAGGCGTCGCGCTGGCTCGGGCGCTGTCCGGACTGCGGCGAGTGGAACACGCTGGTCGAGGAAGTGGTGGCGCCGGAGCCGAAGGCCGGCGGGCGCGCCGGCGGCGAGCGCAGCCGCCCGGAGCCGATCACCGCGCTCGCCGCGGCGAGCGAGCAGCGCAGCTCGAGCGGCATCGGCGAGCTCGACCGCGTGCTCGGCGGCGGCGTGGTGCCCGGCGCGGTCATTCTCATCGGCGGCGATCCCGGCATCGGCAAGTCGACGCTCGTGCTGCAGGCGCTCGCGGCGCTGACCGCGCAGGGCACGGCGCTCTACGTCACCGGCGAGGAGTCGCCGCAGCAGGTGAAGATGCGCGCCGACCGGCTCGGCATCGCCGCCGAGCGGCTGCTGGTGCTCGCCGAGACGAACCTCGAGGCGATCGTCGAGCAGGCGCGCGCCGTCGCCCCGGTGGTGCTCGCCGTCGACTCGATCCAGACGGTGTTCAGCGAGCAGTTCACGTCGGCGCCGGGCAGCATCGGCCAGGTGCGCGAGAGCGCCGCGCAGCTCGTGCAGTTCGCCAAGCGCCACGGGCTGGCGACGGTGCTCGTCGGGCACGTCACCAAGGAAGGCGCGTTTGCCGGCCCGCGCGTCCTCGAGCACATGGTCGACACGGTGCTCTATTTCGAGGGCGACCGCGGCCACTCCTTCCGCATCCTGCGCGCGGTGAAGAACCGCTTCGGCTCGACGAACGAGATCGGCGTCTTCGAGATGAAGGAGCAGGGGCTGCAGGCGGTCGCCAACCCCTCGGCGCTGTTCCTCGCCGAGCGGCCGGTCGACGTGCCGGGCTCGGTGGTCGTCGCCAGCCTCGAGGGCAGCCGCCCGATCCTCGTCGAGCTGCAGGCGCTGGTCTCGGCGAGCGCGCTCGGCACGCCGCGGCGCACGACGCTCGGCCTCGATCACAACCGCGTCGCGCTGCTCGTCGCGATCCTCGAGAAGAAGATGGGGTTGCAGCTCACCGGGCAGGACATCTTCCTCAACGTCGCCGGCGGCGTGCGCCTCGACGAGCCGGCCGCCGATCTCGGCGCGCTGGTCGCGGTTGCCTCGAGCTTCCTCGACAAGCCGATCGATCCGCACACGCTGATCATCGGCGAGGTCGGCCTCGCCGGCGAAGTGCGCGCCATCAGCCAGGCCGAGGCGCGCGTCCGCGAGGGCGGCAAGCTCGGCTTCCGCCGCTGCCTGCTGCCCGAGAGCTCGCGCCGCCAGCTGCCGGCCATCCCCGGCGTCGAGCTGCGCGGCGTCGCCTCGCTCAGCGAGGCGTGGGACGTGCTCTTCTGAGATTCAGATCCGCACTCTGCACCGCAGGGGCGCAGAGACGCGGAGCCGCGCAGAGGACATTCCAGGTCGCTGCGTTGTTCGGCGTCTCGGCGACTCTGTGGGTGAAGCGCACCCTGAGACCGCGGGCGTCCATCGAAGGGGATCTCCAGCAGACCGCCGCCAAACCGTCCTGATCCAACGCAGAGCGGCGCGGCCCGTTGCTCACCGCAGGCGGCGGAAGAGGGTGGTGATCACCAGGCAGCCGCCGAGGTTGCCGGCGGCGATGACGGCGAACACCGTCGCCGGGCCGGCGGCAAAGCCGCGCACGGCGACGAGCGCGCCGCCGACGACGAGAATGACGCGCGCCACCATGACCGCGAGCGGCACGACGGCGCGCGCCTGGGCCTGGAACGCGGAGGCGACGACCATGCTGACGACCATGAAGAGGTACGTCGGGCCGATGATGCGGAAGTAATCGCTGCCAATGGCGTGGATCGGCGCGGCATCGGTGAAGATGCCGATCCACAGCGACGGCCAGACGACGACGAGCAGCGTCGGCAGGGCGACGACCGCCACCGCGACGAGTGCCGCGAGGCGCACGTAGCGGTCGGCGAGCTCGCGGCGGCCGGCGCCGATCGCCATGCCGACGAGCGTCATCGCCGAGGCGGCGACGCCGAAGCCGAGCGAGAAGAGCAGGAAGTCGAGGCGCGAGCCGAGGCCGTAGGCGGCGAGCGCCGCATCGCCGAAGCGCGCGACGGTGCCGGTCAGGACGAGCAGGGCGAGGTAGTTGAGCGCCGCCGACAGCGAGGCGGGCACGCCGACGCGCAGGATCTCGGCGAAGTGCCGCACGCGCAGCTCGCCGGGCAGCAGACGCGGCCGCACCGGGCTGGTTGCGCCGTAGAGGAACCGGGCGCGCGGCACGACGCCGATCGCCTGACCGGCGAGCGTGGCGAGCGGCGCGCCGATCAGCCCGAGCCCGAGGGCGAACATGAACAGCGGCGTGAACACGATCTGCAGGCCGAGCGACAGCGTCGCGCACAGTGCCGGCACGCGCACGTTGCCGGCGCCGCGCAGCACGGCGTCGAGCGTGCCGGCGCTGAAGCTGATCAGCAGGCCGGCGAACAGCACGCGGGCGAACAGCGTCGCCTGCTCGAGCACCGCGCCGGTGCCGCCCATCAGCGCGAACAGCGCCCGCGCGCCGATCATGGTGGCGGCCGTGCCGGCGACGGCGAGGGCGGCGGTGATCAGCATCGCGTGCTCGGCGAGCGCGCGCGCGTCGGTGATGCGCCCGCCGCCGAGGGCGCGGGCGACGCCCGCGGCGACGCCGGTGCCGAGGCCGCCGGAGACGACGGTGAGCAGCACCATGATGATCGGGAAGACGAGCGAGACCGCGGCAATCGCGTCATCGCCGAGGCGGCTGACGAAATACGTGTGCAGGATGTTCGACAGCGCCGCGATGAGCATCACCGCGGTGGTCGGCGCCGCCAGGCGCACGACGGCACGCAGGGGCGGGTCCGCCAGCAGCGTCGGGGCGGGCGGCGACGCGGACACGAGCGGGGGTGGCGCTCAGTCGTCGCCGCCGGCGGACGGCGAGCCGGGCTGATGACCGGGACAGCGCAGGACGGGCAGGGGCGGGTAGCGGCGATAGCGCGGATCGTTCACCGCGCGCCCGCAGAGCAGGAATTCCGAGCCGCGCCGGTTGGCGATGCGCCGCGCGTGCCGGCAGTCGGCGCACAGCCCGGCGGGGTGCGCGCCGACGCTCATCGCCGTCCGGGGTTCACGAGGCGGCGGCGAGCGGCGCCGTGCCGATCGCCGGGCCGTACTCGATCGCCGCGTTCGCCTTGAGCTGCTCGAGGAAGGCGTTGACGGCGGCCGCCTCGGCCTGCGCCTGCAGCCGGTCGGTCAGCGCCTCCTGTTCGCTCGCAAGCCGCGACTCGTCGGCCGGCACGCGTTCGGCGAGCACGGCGAGCACGGCGTCGCCGTTCACCTCGTACACCGCCGGCGCCACCGGCGACTCGGGCGTCAGCGAGAACGCCGCCTCCTTGAGCGCCGGTGCGTTGCCGAGATTCGGCACGTACGTGCCGACGCGGCCGATCTCCGTCGCGTCCTCGAGCGTCAGCCCCTCCTGTTCGGCGAGCGCCGCGAGATCCTTGCTCGCCTGCAGCGTGGCGAGCAGCGCGTCGGCGCGCTGTTTCGCCAGGGCGCCGGCTTTCTCGAGCCGCAGGTCGCTCTCGACGCGCTCGCGCACCTCGGCGAGCGGCGGCACCGCCGAGGGCAGGCGCTCGACGACCTTCAGGATGATGTAGCCGTTCGGGCCCGTGACGATCTCGCCGACCTCGCCGGCCTCGGTGCGGAACGCCTCGGCGATGAGATCCTTGTCGACGCCGAGATCGCCGACCGGCTCGGTGGCGGCAAACGGCTCCGGCGTGTGCAGGCGCAGGCGGTAGTCGGCGGCGACCTTCTCGAGCGGCGTGCCGTCCAGCACCTCCTCGTGCGCGGTCTCGACGCGATCGAGCGCCACCTTGCGCGCCTGCTGCAGCTTGAGCGTCTCGACGATCTGGTCCCGCACTGCCTCGAGCGGCTCGTTGCGGGCGGGGAACTTCCGGTCGACCTTGACGATGTGGAGGCCGAACGGCGTCTCGACGATGTCGCTGATCTCGCCGGCCTCGAGCGCGAACGCCGCCGCTTCGAACGGCGGCACCATGACGCCGCGGCCGAAACGGCCGAGCTCGCCGCCGTTGGCCGCCGTCGCATCCTGGGAGTGCTCGCGGGCGAGCGCCGCGAAGTCGGCACCCTCCTCCTTCGCCTGTGCGAGCACCGCCTCGGCCTGCTCCCGCGCCGCCGCCTTGTCGGCGTCGGATGCGTCGGCGGCGACCCGGAAGAGGATGTGGCGCGCCTCGATTTCCTCGGGTGAGCTGAACTGCGCCTGATTCGCCTCGTAGTACGTGGCGATCTCCTCGTCCGACGGGGTGACCGCGCCGGTGAAGTCCAGCGGCCGGAACTCGACGAGCTGGGCGCGCACCCGCTCGGGCGCGCGGTAGCGCTCCTGGTTCCCGGTGTAGAACGCGGTCAGCTCCTCGTCGGTGAACGTCACCTCGGGCACGAAGCGCGATGCCGGCAGGCGCACGAAGCGCAGGTTGACGCGCTCGTTGTCGTAGCGGAAGCGCTCGGCCACTTCCTGCGGGCTGACGTGCACGCCGCTGGCGATCAGCGTCTGCACCTTCATCGCCAGCATCTGGCGGCGCTGCAGCTCCTCGAAGTCCGCCGGCTTGAGGCCGTTCTGGCGCAGCACCTCGATGTACGCGTCGCGGTCGAACGCGCCGTTCGACTGGAAGTTCGGCATCGCGGCGATCGCCTCGCGCAGCTCGCTTTCGTCGACCGTCAGGCCGAGGCGGTCGGCCTCCTGCAGCAGCAGCTCGGTGGTCACCAGCTGGGTGATCGCCTGCGAGCGCAGGAACTGGTCGGGCAGGGCGCTGTCGGGCGACATGCCGCGGTAGAGATTGGTCAGGTTCTGGTAGGCGCGGTCGAACTGCCGGCGGGTGATGATCTCGTCGTTCACGCGCGCCGCAATCTCCATGCGGTCTGCCTGCATGGTGCCCACGCCCCAGAAGACGAACACGAGCACGATGAGCCCCATCGCGAGCTGGATGACGAAGCTCTTCTGGTTCTTGCGCAGTTGATCGAGCACGGCGGCGGTTCTCCTCGGAAAAGGACGATAGTTAGAGAAGGGGCGCGCCAAAAGCAACGCTGACGCGCACCGCAACCTTGCCGAGCAGGGGCGATTCTGGTACGCCCCAGCGCTCACAACCTGCGACACGGCAACGGCGAAAAACCCAGGTACAACGAGGCGGGCGGCGGCGAATGCTGAATTTCCTGGTGGGGATGTTCTCGAATGATCTCGCGATCGACCTGGGGACCGCGAACACGCTGATCTACGTCAAGGGAGAGGGCATCGTCTGCAACGAGCCGTCGGTGGTCGCGGTGCAGAAGGATGCGCGCGGCGGGCGGCGCGTCCTGTCGGTCGGCGCCGAGGCGAAGAAGATGCTCGGCCGCACGCCGGGATCGATCGTCGCCATCCGGCCGTTGAAGGACGGCGTCATCGCCGACTTCGACATCACCGAGGCGATGCTGCGCTACTTCATCCACAAGATTCACAACCGCCGCACGCTGGTCCGGCCGCGCATCGTGATCTGCGTGCCGTTCGGCGTCACCGAGGTGGAGAAGCGCGCGGTGAAGGAATCGGCCGAGTCGGCCGGCGCGCGCGAGGTCTACCTCATGGA
>CBFGUK010000231.1:0-6668 GCA_965651925.1 uncultured bacterium
GAACGCGAATGCGGCGAGCGCCGGCGGCGGCGGGGCGTCGCCGGCGACGACCGCCTCGCGCAGCAGCGCCGCGCTCGCGGCCTGCGCCTCCGCGAAGCGGTCCGCGCCCTCGACCGTGCAGGCCCATGCGGCGTCGATCCCGGCGACGGCGTGTCCGTCGGCGGGCCGCGCCAGCAGGGCGGCCTCGCGGCCGGCGCGCCGGGCGGCGGCGACGAGCGTGAGCGGGTCGTCTGTTGCGGCCAGCGCGCGCGCGATGCTGAGCAGCACCGGCCGGCCAAGCCGGCGGGCGCGCTGCCGCGCCTCCTCGAGCGCGCCCGCGGGTGCGTCGACGGCGGGCTGCACTGCAGGATGTTCGAGGGTCATGTGCGCGTGGCGAGCAGCAGCTGCGCGATGCCGCCGCTCAGGCGGACCTTGCGGATGCCGCGGAAGCCGGCGGCCGCGAGCCGGGCGAGCAGCACGCGCTGCGGCGGCAGGTAGGCAGTGGAGCGCGGCAGATAGGCGTACGCGGAGCGGTCGGCGAGCAGCGCGCCGACCAGCGGCACGGCGCGGCGGAAGTAGAGCGCATGCCCCCAGCGCAGCAGCGGGTGGCGCGGCTCGTCGACCTCGAGCAGCGCCAGCCGCCCGCCCGGGCGCAGCACGCGCGCCGCCTCGGCGAGCACCGGCTCGATGGCGGTGAAGTTGCGCAGTGCGAAGGCGCTGGTCACCACCGTGGCCGATGCATCCCGCACCGGCAGCCGCGCGGCATCGGCGCGGAGCAGGGCATCGGCGGCGCGGCGCGCGCGGGCGACGGCAAGCATGCGCGCCGCGACGTCGATGCCGATCACGCGGGCCCCCGCGTCGCGCGCGAGCTCGCAGAGATCGCCGGTGCCGCAGCCGAGGTCGACGACGACGTCGTCGGGCCGGATCGCCAGCCGGCGCACCGCCAGCCGCCGCCAGCGCTGGTCGAGCCGCAGCGTCAGCAGCCGGTTCATGCGGTCGTAGTGCGGCGCGATGCGGTCGAACATCGCCTCGACGAGCGCCGCCTTGTGCTCGGGCGCGGGGAGCGTCATCGCCAGGCGACCTCCAGCCGGCCGCGTTCGAGCACCTGCATCGCCTGCTCGAGCGCCGCCGCATCGGGCTGCTCGCGCAGGCGCGCCACCGCGCGGCGCAGCAGCGTGCGCTGGAAGTGCAGCGCGACGAGCGTGGTCACCGCCGGCAGCAGCTCGCGGAACACGGCGGCGATCTGTTCGGGATCGGCACCGCCGGCGTCGACCTTGCGGACGAAGCGGTCGAACAGCCCCACCGCCGCGTCGACCAGCCCTTCGACGTGCTCGGCGTGCCGGGCGGCGAGCTGCAGCAGCTCGGGCAGCGGGAAGCCGGCGCCGAGCACCGCCATGCCCGCCTGCATCATGCGCAGGTCGGCCTCACCGTAGTGCGGCTCGCCGCCGCTCAGCACCGGGACGAGCAGGCCGGCGGCCTCGAGCGAGGCGAGAAGCGGTTCCGGGACGCCGGAGCGCTCGGCCAGCTCGGCGCGGGTCAGTGCCGTGTCGCCGCGCTCCTCGGCAACGGCGGCGAGCAGGGCCTCACGCGTCGACGGCGGCGCATCGCCGGCGAGCAGCTTCTTGACCACCGCGAGCGACAGCCCGTCGGCCTGGTAGCGGCGGATGCGCTGCAGGGTCTCGAGATGGCGGTCGTCGTAGACCGCGCGCCGTCCGACGCGCCGCGGCGGCGGGAGCAGACCGCGCGTCTGGTAGAACCGCACGGTATCGACCGCCACCTTCGCCGCCCTCGCCAGCTGCTCGACGCCGTATTCCATGTGCGACCACTCTTAGAGTAATCGCTCGCAGCGTCAAGCCACCTCCGCGGGACAGGGTCGAAGGTTGTTTGAGCCACAGAGGCGCTGAGGACGCGAAGTCGAGCAAAGTCAGTCACATGCACCCGCTCGACCGCACTTTCCGCCTTTCCCTTTCCGCTTTCCGCTTCAGACCAAAAAAAAGGCCCGCGACCTTGCGGTCGCGGGCCCTGCCTTCGGGGTGAAGCTGTGTTTCGTTCGACTTACGGAACCAGAATGCCCGCCGCGGCGACGTTCACGGTGCCCGAAACCACGCCGATCTTGCCGAGCGCGATCGCCGTGTTCTCGCCGGGCGTGATGAGGCCCGGGACAAGCGTGTTGAGCGTCGTCTTGAGCTTGCAGCCGCCCTTCGCGACGGTGCAGGTCGCACCGGGGATCGGGAAGTTGTCGATGCCCAGCGTGGTGCAGCGGTCGCTGACCGTGCAGTTGTTGGTGGTCGACTTGAAGTCGGCGGTCGCCTGGAGAACCGTGCCGTCCGGACAGTTCTCGAGGCCCTTCAGCTGCAGTTGCAGGGCGACGTCGGTCTTGGCCTTCGCCGCCACCTTGCCCTTGCCCTTCGCGCCGAAGGTGCAGACGTCCGAGTCGGACATCGGGCAGGCCGGGAACGGCGTGGCGCCGCCGGTGGACTCGCTGGGCACCGTGCAGTCGTCGACGCCGTTGACGACGGTCGCCTGGTACTTGCCGGCCTTGGGCGGCTCGCCGTCAGCCGCGAGCGTCGCCGTCGCCGTGAGGCCGATCGCAAGAGCGCCGGCCGCGATGAGATGGGTGATGCGCATAGACTCCCTCCTTAGTTCGTGTGTCGGCCCGCGTGATGCGAAGCCCTGTCCGTTGCCGGAACATTCCCCCAAAAGGCTCGCTTAGAAAACGCCATCCCACCAGCTCTGTCAAGAACATTTTTGCCCGACAGAACGGCCGGGCAGGGCGGCGGCAGCCGTTGCGGCCGTTGACGCGGAGCGTCACGGGCGGTCCCCGCAGCGCGTTCAGGAGTCCCCGGGGACGATGAGCGCGTGGGCGGGTTCGTCGCCGACCGCGATGCGCAGCGTGACCGCGTTCGTCGCCGTGTCGATCAGCGCGAGATTGTCGGAATCCTCGTTCGGCACGTACAGCGTGCCGCCGTCCGCGCTGATCGCGCCGTACGTCGGCCACTGCGCGAGCTCGATCGTCGCCACCACCGTCCCGCTCTCGTAGTCGAGCACCGTGATCTCGTCGTCGAAGCTCGCCAGCGAATAGGCGAGTGGCCGCTGCGGGTGGACGAGCAGGCCGAGCCCGGTCGGTGACTCGTGCGTCGCGATCACCTGCAGCGTGGCGGTATCGATGACGCTGATCGTGCTGTCGTCGAAGCTCGCGGCGAGGAGCCGTGTACCGTCGCCGTTCAGCGCAATGCCGCTCGGCGATTTGCCGACGACCGGCGTGGCGAGCACCTGGCGCGTCGTTGTGTCGATCGCCGCGACCGCGCCGTTCTCGTCGCGCAGCGCCACATAGATGCGCGTGCCGTCGGGTGCACCGAGCAGCTGACCGGGCTTGCGATCGAAACGGATCGGCTCGCCGGCGACCTGGCGCTGCGCGACATCGATGACCGTGACCGTCATGTCGAATGGACTGGTGACGTAGAGCCACCGGCCGTCGGGACTGCACGCCACGTACTCCGGTCCGGTGCCGACCGTGACCGTGCCGCTCACCTCGAACGAGGCGCCATCGATCAGCGTCACCGCGCTGCGGCCCGAGTTCGCCACCGCGATGAGCGGCGTCTCGCCGCTGCACAGCGCCAGCCCCATCGGCGCGTCGTCGATCGGAATGGTCTTGATCTCGCGCGCCGCGGCGGGATCGACGACCGACACCGTGTTGCCCCGGTAATTCGAGACGAGCACCAGCGGCTTCGTCTCCGCTGCCGGACGCGGCCAGAGGACGAACGCGAGAACGCCTGCTGCAACCACTGCGACGAGAGCAAGTATCCAGCGCATAGCCGGCGAGTAGTCACCGCTCGGGTGCAGTGAGTCAAGCGCAGCGCCGAGGGCCAGGGCCTGCGGACCCCGGTCCGGTCCCATCGCCGGCCTTTCCCCAACGAGCCGGACGCTGAACCGCCAGGCACGACGCCAGGGCGGCGTGAGAACTCCCTTGTCGCTGCCCGTGACGGACTTTCTTCCGGACCCTGGCGTCCCTGGCGGTCGATCTCTCGATCCGCGCGGGGCGCAAACTGCGGCGTCGTGCGGACGATTGCGGCGATCATGCCCGGTTCCGGGCAAATCTGGTTGCATTTTGAGCCGGCGACCCGGATGGTGCAGCGCATGGAGAATGGCGCAGGGGCGGAGGCGCTGGTCGCGCATCTCGAGCGGACGACGCGTCTCAGCCGGGCCGAGGCCGAGCGGGTGGTGGCGGAAGTGCTGGCGTACTTCTCCGAGCCGCTCGAGGTGTTCGTCGCCCGACGGCATGCGGAGTTGCAGGCCGAGGCGCTGAAGAACCCGGAGATTTTCGCCGCGATCGTCGCCGAGGCCCGCGAGCGGCGCTTCGCGGCCCCGGTGCTGAGCGAGCGGCAGGTGCGCCGGATGATTTATGGCTAGCGGGCTGTCGGCCGCCGGCGGGCAGCGGGCAGGCGGCGCGGGAGCCGGCACGCGGACCGGCGGTCGTTGAGCGCGTCGGAATTCGGGAGGGATCATGTGCGGAATCGTCGGGTACGTGGGGCGGCAGGATGCGCTGCCGATTCTGATCGCCGGGCTGCACCGGCTGGAGTATCGCGGCTACGACTCGTCGGGCGTGGCGGTGCTGACGAAGACCGGCCTGCGCATACACAAGGCGGCGGGCAAGGTGCGGCAGATGGAGGCGACGCTGCCGCGGCGGCTGAAGGGGCCGGCGGGGATCGCGCACACGCGCTGGGCGACGCATGGCGAGCCGAACGACGTCAACGCGCACCCGCATGCCGACTGCAGCGGCCGCATCGCCGTGGTGCACAACGGCATCATCGAGAACGCCGCCGCGCTGCGCGCCGAGCTCGAGGAGCAGGGGCACGTCTTCCAGTCCGATACCGACACCGAAGTGCTCGCGCACCTCATCGAGGCGATCGGCGGTGACCTCGACCAGGCGGTGCGCCAGGCGCTGATGGCGATCCGCGGGACCTACGGGATCGCGGTGCTCGATGCGCGCCAGCCGGACCGCATCGTCGCGGCGCGCAACGGCAGCCCGGTGATCATCGGCATCGGCGAGCGCGAGATGTTCGTCGCCTCGGACGTCGCGGCGCTGGTGCGCTACACCGAGCAGGTCGTCTATCTCGACGACCGCGAGATCGCGGTCGTCGAGCCGGGCGGCTATCGCACGGTGACGCTCGACGATCAGCCGACCAGCAAGGCGCCGGCGACGGTGCAGTGGGGGCACGAGGCGTACGATCGCGGCGAGCACGAGCACTTCATGCTCAAGGAGATCGTCGAGCAGCCCGAGGCATGCGAGCGCACGCTGAAGGGGCGCCTCGACCTGCAGTTCAACACCGCCCGGCTCGGCGGCCTGAACATGACGGCGCGCGACCTGCTCGACATCCGCCGCGTGAAGATCCTCGGCTGCGGCTCGGCGTACTACTCGGGCATCGGCGGCGCGCATCTGATCGAGGGGCTGACGCGGATCGCCGCCGATGCCGAGCCGGCCTCGGAGTTCCGCTACCGCAATCCGGTCATCGAGAAGGACACGCTCTACGTCGCCGTGAGCCAGTCGGGCGAGACCGCCGACACCCTCGCCGCCGTCCACGAGGTGCGCCGCAAGGGCGGCCGCGTGCTCGGCATCGTCAACGTCGTCGGCAGCAGCATCGCGCGCACCTGCGATGGCGGCATCTACATCCACGCCGGGCCCGAGGTGTCGGTCGCCTCGACGAAGGTGTTCACCTGCACGCTGGTCGCGTTCGCGCTGCTCGCGCTCTATCTCGGCCGCATCCGCGACCTGTCGCCGTCGGCCGGCCGGCGGCTGATCGACGGGCTCCTCAAGCTGCCCGACCAGATGCGCGAGATCCTCGCCGACGAGGCGCACATCGCCGCGGTGGCGCGCAAGTACGCGGCGCGCGGCAACGCGTTCTACATCGGCCGCGCGAACGGCTATCCGGTGGCGCTCGAGGGCGCGCAGAAGCTGAAGGAGATCGCCTACGTGCACGCCGAGGCGTATCCCTGCTCGGAGCTCAAGCACGGGCCGCTGGCGCTCGTCTGCCCGGACACGCCGACGTTCGTCGTGCTGCCGCGCGATCATCTGTACGAGAAGTCGCTCTCCTCGCTCGAGGAGATCCGCGCGCGGCGCGGGCCGGTGATCGCCGTGACGCACGCCGGTGACGAGCGGCTGCCCGGCAAGGCCGACGATCTGCTGCTCGTGCCGGCGAACGAGGAGGAGCTGAACCCGATCCTGCTCACCGTGCCGCTGCAGCTCATCGCCTATCACGCCGCCGTGGCGCTCGGCCGCGACGTCGACCAGCCGCGCAACCTGGCGAAGAGCGTGACGGTGGAATAGCGGTCAGCTGTCAGCCATCAGCGTTCCCGCCCGCGTGAAGGATGCGGGCGGGGACGTGTCGTTCCGGCGGTGTCGCGAGCGAGACGCGTCCGGGAGCGCGGGCGGCCCGCCCGCAATGCAGCGCGCCGCGCGAGCAACGGGCTTCTCATCGCGTCTCGCGAGTCCCGCGCTGCGCTGCGGGCGGGGACGTGTCGTTCCGAGCGGTGTCGCGAGCGAGACGCGTCCGGGAGCGCGGGCGGCCCGCCCGCAATGCAGCGCGCCGCGCGAGCAACGGGCTTCTCATCGCGTCTCGCGAGCCCCGCGCTGCGCTGCGGGCGGGGACGTGTCGTTCCGGCGGTGTCGCGAGCGAGACGCGTCCGGGAGC
>CBFGUK010000232.1:0-6657 GCA_965651925.1 uncultured bacterium
TCCGCTGCTTCCGGCCGGGCCGCTGCGCGAGCCGCTCGCCGCGCTGGCGCGCGCCGATGCGGTGCTGCTCGTCGCGCGCGACGACCCGCCGCCGCCGCCGCTGCCGGCGCGCCTCGGCGTGCCGGTCTACCGCGCGCGCCTCGAGGCGGGCGGCGTCGTCGAGTCGCTCGGCGGCCGCTGGCATCTCGCGCCGATGGGCCGTCTCGCCGGGCGTCGCGTGATCGCCGTCACCGGCATCGCGCGGCCCGACGGCTTCTACGCGCTGCTGCGCCGCTGGGATGCGGTGATCGAGGAGGTGTTCGAGTATCCCGACCACCACCGCTACACCGCCGAGCAGTGGCAACGCATTGCGCGGCGCGGGCACGACGTCGACTTGATCGTCACCACCGAAAAGGATCTCGTGAAGCTCGAGACGTTCCCCTTTGCAACCGGCAAGCTGGTTGCGCTACGCATCGCGCCGGACGTGGAGCGCGGCGAGGCGCTGCTCGACGCCATCGCGGCGCGGGCTGGGCGGCCGGTGCCGACCGAGGAGACAACCCCCGATGGCCATCAGTAAAGACCTGCTCGAAATCCTGGCGTGCCCGAAGTGCAAGGGCGAGGTGCAGCTCACCCCGGCCGGCGACGGCCTCGCCTGCCAGCAGTGCAAGCTGCTCTACCCGATCAAGGACGACATCCCGGTCATGCTGATCGACGAAGCCCAGCCGCTGCAGGGCTGAGCGTCGTCCCGCGCCTGGCCCGCGCGCCGGATCGCTGCGCGGCGGGTCGCCGCGGCGCGATCGCGGCCGTTGCCCGGTGTGCGCCGGTCCTGCGCGGCCGACCGTCATGGTGGTCCCTCCCGGGTTCAGCGCTCGCCGCGCCGGGCGTCTGCGGCTCATCGTGCGCGACGGGCAGGAGCCGGTCGCCGACCTCCTGCGTCGCTGGGCCGAGGATCGCCTGCCACCGGCCCGCGCGCTGCCCGGTGGCCGCGGCGGCGTCGGGGCCTTCCCGCTGCGCGGCGACCTCAGCGTCGTGCTGCGTCCCTACCGCCGCGGCGGGCTCATCGCGCGGTTCGTCGAGCGCCGCTTCGCCGGCCTGCGCCCGCGCCCGTTCCGCGAGCTGCGGGTCGCCGCCGCGCTCGCCGCCGCCGGCGTGCCGACTCCCGAGCCGCTCGGCGCCGCGGTCCTGTGGGAGTGTCCCGGCCTCTACCGCGGCGCCATCGCGACGCGCGAGATCTGGGGGGCGGCGAACCTCTGGCAGTTCCTGCAGCAGGCGCCCGCGGCGCAGCGCGCTGCCGCCTGTGCCGCCGCCGCGGCGACGGCGCGCGCGCTACACGATGCCGGCGCCGTCCATCCCGATCTCAACCTGCAGAACTTTCTCATCCGCCGCGCCGGCGACGGGCTCGAGGCGTGGGTGCTCGACCTCGACCGCGTGCGCTTCACGCGCGTCACCGCGCGCGACCGCCGCGCCGCGTTCGCCCGCATCTGCCGCTCGATCCGCAAGCTCGATCCCGAGTCGGCGGTGGTCACCTACGGCTGCGTGCAGGCGTTCGAGCGCGTGCGCGACTGATCGGCGTCAGCCGCCGGCGGGCGGCTTGCGCACCTGCAGCACCGCGGTGCGGCTGGTGAGCAGACCCCAGCCGTTCAGCGCCCGCAGCAGGCCGGCGTTGTCGGCGAGCACCGCCGGTGCCTTGCGCCGCAGTCGGCGGCGCTGCGCCAGCCCGGCAAGCCACAGCGCCGGCGCGAGCAGCACCGTCTGCAGGGCGGCGGAGGTTTTCGTGCGGTCGGGATGAAACGTCGGCGCCACCAGCCCGGCGCGCAGTGCGGCGAGGGCGAGGAAGTACGGGCTGATCGGGTGGATGTGACCGCTCAGGTGGCGCACGTCGCCGCGGTCGAGCGGCAGCGGATCGAAGAGCAGCGGAAAGCCCTGCAACAGGGTGCGCAGGCGCGAGTTCGCGTTCAGCGTGTTCGGCGTCGTCACGATCACCGGCGCGCCGGGTCGCGCGATGCGCGCCAGCTCGCGGAGGAACGCGAACTGGTTCTCGACGTGCTCGACGACCTCGATGCTGACGACGGCGTCGAAGCTCGCGTCGGCGTACGGCAGGCGGCCGTCGGCGGCGATCGGATCGCAGCGCACCGCGGCGTAGCGGAATTCGGCCGGCACGACGTCGCAGGCGGCGAGATGCTCCGCCGGATCGAGCCCGCGGGCGCGCAGCCGCTCGCCGAGCGCCTGCGAGAAGTAGCCGTTGCCGGCGCCGACGTCGACGACACGCGCCCGCGCCCAGTCGAGCCCGTCGAGCAGCGCCAGCACGCGCTCGGTCGTGCGCGCATGCGACAGCGCGGCGATCTCGGTCATCGGTGCGCAGAGATGCCACAGGTCGTGTGCGAGCGCGACCGGAGGCAGCCAGCCGTCAGCAGTCAGCTGTCAGCCAAAGCGTGACCGGTGGGGAAGATCCGGCTGTCAGCCGTCAGCTGTCAGCTATCAGCCAGAAGGCGTGCCCTCCGGCTGAGGGCTGAGCAGCTGACAGAGCCTCCTTCACTCGGAAGGGAACCGTCTTGTGCCACAACCTGGGCGCCGCGCAGCGGCGCCACCGGTCACTGGTCACTGGTCACCGGTCACGCTTTTCAGCTGACGGCTGACAGCTGACGGCTGACAGCTGTGCTCCGGTAGCACTGCGCCCCCATCTGTGTTTCCTGCATGCGCGTGCAGCCGCTCTTCATCGCCCACGTCGACGCCGAGCGCGGGTTTTCCGGCGGCGAGGTGCAGGTCTTCCTGCTGATCGAGGGCCTCGCACGCCGCGGGCACCGCAACGTGCTCGTCTGCCCGCCGGGGAGTCGCGCCGCGGCGGTCGCGGCGACGCGCGGCATCGCCGTCGCGCCGGTGCCGATGCGTGGCGATCTCGACCTCGCCGCGGTGTGGCGTCTGCGGCGCCTGTGGCGCGCGGCGCCGCCCGATGTCGTGCACCTGCACACCGGCCGCGCCGCGTGGCTCGGTGCGCTGGCGGCCTGCGCGGCGGGACGCCCGGCGGTGGTGACGCGCCGCATGGACCGCGCCGTGGCACGCGGCTGGCGGACGCGGCTGATCTACGAGCGCTGCAGCCGTGCGGTCGCCGCGATCGCGCCCGGCATCGCCGAGCAGCTCGCGGCCGGCGGGGTGCCGCGCGCGCGCATTCACGTCATTCCGAGCGCCGTCGATCCGGCGCGGGTGCGCCCGGTGCGCGGTCGCGAGGCGATGCGCGCCGCGCTCGGTGCCGCGCCGCACGACATCGTGCTGCTGAGCGCCGCGGCGCTCGTACAGCGCAAGGGGCTCGACGTGCTGCTCGAGGCGCTCGCGGCGCTCGGCGCGCGCGGGCTGCGCCCGCTCGTGTGGATCGCGGGGCAGGGGAGCGCCGCACCGGTCTTGCAGGCCCAGGCGGCGCGCCTCGGGCTCGAGACGCAGGTGCGCTGGCTCGGCGCGCGCGACGATGTCGGCGACCTGCTCGCCGCCTGCGACGTGTTCGTCCTGCCGTCGCGCGCCGAAGGCCTCGGCGTCGCCGCGCTCGAGGCGATGGCGGCCGGCCGCCCGGTGGTGGCGAGCGCCGTCGGCGGGCTGGCCAGCGCCGTGTCCGACGAGTGCACCGGCCTGCTCGTTCCGCCCGGCGATGCCGTCGCCCTCGGCGCCGCCCTCGAGCGCCTGCTGCACGAGCCCGAGCTGCGCCACCGGCTCGGTGCCGCCGGCCCGGCGCACGTCGCCGCGCACTACTCCGCCGATGCGATGGTCACGGCGTACGAGCGCTTGTATGCGAGTGCCGGCGCCGATCGTGCGCCCGCCTGACCCGTGCCCATGCCGCTCTCCGCCGTCGTCATTACCCGCAACGAGGCCGACCGCATCGCCGCCTGCCTCGACTCGCTCGCCTGGTGCGACGAGCGGCTGGTGGTCGATTCGCACTCGACCGACGACACCCGCGCGCGCGCCGCGGCCTGCGGCGCGCGGGTGATCGAGCGCGACTGGCCGGGCTTCGCCGCGCAGAAGGAATTCGCGGTGCGCGCCGCCGCGCACGACTGGGTGCTGGTCGTCGACGCCGACGAGCGGGTGTCGCCGGCGCTGCGCGCCGAAATCGAAACGCTGCGCGCCGCGGGGTTTTCCGGCGCAGCGGGCTGGTCGGTGCCGCGCTGCAGCCGCTATCTCGGCCGCTGGATCCGCCACGGCACCTGGTACCCGGACCGCTCGATCCGCCTCTTCGATCGCCGGCGCGGACGCTTCGAGCCCAAGGCGACGTACGACCTGCACGAGCGCGTCGTGCTCGACGGCCCCTGTGGCCGGCTCACGGCCGACCTGCTGCACGACCCCTACCGGTCGCTGAGCGAGCACCTGCAGACGATCGACCGCTACACGACGATCATGGCCGAGGGCCTGCACGCGCGCGGCCGCCGCGCCGGCGTCGCCGACCTCGTCTTACGGCCGCTCGGCCGCTTCGTGAAGTTCTACGTTCTCAAGGCCGGCTTCCGCGACGGCTGGCGCGGCTTCCTCCTCGCCTGCCTCGCCGCCCACTACGTGCGAATGCGGTATGCGAAGTTGATGGTGATGCAGGCGGAATCCGACGTCCCCCAGGCGTCAGAACGTCAGGACGTCAGCGCGTCGGGACCCGAGGAGTGATGAATCAAGTGCTGACGTGCTGACGTGTTGACGTGCTGACGTACGGAGATTGCGAGGACTCCTCTGGCGTGGCAGATGGCTCCGCCCCGGAGCACCCGCCAGCGCTATCCATCGTCCGGCACCTGCGAGCCTCCACAGTGCCTCCGCACGTCAGCACATCAGCACGTCAGCACCCGAAGCGCGGTGATGGAGCACCAATGCTGACGTGTTGACGTGCAGACGTCGGCTTGCACCTCTGTTCGGAATCGCCATGCCCTCCGTCTCCGTCATCGTCACCACCTACGAGCATCCGCGGAATCTCGGGCTGGTGCTCGCCGGACTGGCGCGGCAGACGCGGCAACCGGACGAGCTGGTGATCGCCGACGACGGCAGCGGGCCGGCGACGCGCGCGGTCGTCGATGCCTGGCGCGCGCGGCTGCCGTTTCCGGTGCAGCACATCTGGCATCCCGACGAGGGCTTCCGGAAGTGCCGCATCCTCAACGAGGCGATCCGCGCCGCGCGCGGCGAGTACCTCGTGTTCTTCGACGGCGACTGCGTGCCCGCCGCGCACTGCGTCGCCGTGCACGTCGCCCGCGCTGCGCCACGGCAGTACGTCAGCGGCGGCGTCGTGCTGCTCGGGCCGCGCACCAGCGCGACGCTCGACGAGGCGGCGGTGGCGGCGGGCCGCCTCGACCGCATCGGCGCGTGGTGGCTCGAGGTGCGCCGCCTGCGCCGCCTGCTCGTCAGCCGCCTGCCCGGCGTGCGCGATCTCC
Source organism: uncultured bacterium (assembly GCA_965651925.1). GTDB lineage: Bacteria > Desulfobacterota > Binatia > HRBIN30 > CADEER01 > CBFGUK01. Next base: position 5,364 of record CBFGUK010000232.1, read on the forward strand.
TCGACCGCAACGTGCGCCGGCCGCCGGGCTGGCGCGGCGGCAACGCCTCGACGTGGGCGGCGGAGGCGCGCGCCGTCGGCGGCTTCGACGAACGCTTCACCTATGGCTACGAGGACGCCGACTTCGGGCAACGCCTCCTCGCCGCCGGCTGCGGCGCCGTGTCGGTGCGCTACACCGCCACCGTCTACCACGTCGACCACCCGCGCCCATGGCGCGACGCGGCGGTCATCGCCGCCAACAAGGCCCTCTACGACGCCAACCGCGCCGCCCACCTGGTCGCAACACCCTACGGCATTCCCACCGTCGACCAGCAATGAGCCGCGGAGGACGGCGTACGCATCCGTGGCCCTCTGTGGCCATCACTGGCCATCTGTGTTTCTTGGGTCGAATGGCAAAGCGGGGCATCGGCGAGGCGCTCAAGGCGGTCCGGTACGCGGGCGGCGTCGCGAACTGGTTCGAGGTCGGCGCCGCGGCGTGGCGCGGCACGGAGGTGACGCGGCTGCGCCTGCGCAACGGGCTCGACGTCGCCAGCGCGCCCGGCGCGCTGCTCGTGCCGCTCTACAAGGAAATCGTCTTCAAGGACGATTACCGCCTGCGCCGCGACCCGCTGCCGCCCGGCGCGGTGGTCGTCGACGTCGGCGCGAACATCGGCATGTTCGCGCTGCACGCGGCGCGCACCTGCGGGGCGGCGCGCGTCTACGCGTTCGAGCCGTTTCCGGAAAGCTTCGCGCTCCTGCGCCGCAACGTCGAGCACAACCACCTCGACGCGATCGTGCCGGTGCCGCTGGCGATCGCTGGCACCGCCGGCCGGCGCACGCTGCATCTCCAGGGCCGCCACGGCGTGCACTCGCTCTACGGCAGCGGCGGCGAGGCGGTGGAGATCGAGTGCATCACGCTCGCCGAGGCATTCGACCGCTACGCGATCACGCGCTGCGACTTCCTCAAGCTCGACTGCGAAGGCGCCGAATACGAGATCCTGCTCGGCGCGCCGTCCGACGTGTTCGCACGCATCGCCCGCCTGGCGCTCGAGTACCACGACAAGCTCACGGCGCATCACCACGACGAGCTCGTCCGCCGCCTCGAGAGCGAGGGCTTCGCGGTGACCGTGCGCGATCACCCATCCTCCGGCTCTGGCTACCTCTACGCGCGCCGAACGGAATGATCAGCCACAGAGATGGGGAGGACACGAAGTCGAATCCAGTCTCATCCAATCCGATGATCAGTCGACTCGGCGTCCTCTCATTCCTCGGTGGCACTAACGCCTATGGGGGGGCGCCGCCGCCCCCCCCCCCCC
>CBFGUK010000233.1:0-6642 GCA_965651925.1 uncultured bacterium
CGGCCCGCCCGCATGGCTCCGCGCCACGCGAGCAGGCGCCCGCTCATCGCGTCTCGCGAGCCGCGCGCTGCGCTGCGGGCGAGGACGCCCGCGGTCCCGGATGGCGTCTCGCCGGCAGCGGGCCTTGGCGTGCTAGCGGCGGCGGCGCAGGGCGAGGAGGAGCGCCGGCAGGAGGGTGAGCCAGCCGGAGCCGGCGGCGGGCGGCGCAACGGCGCAGCTGCCGCTTCCGCCGGCGGCGCCGCTCTCCACCACCGGGCGCTGGCCCTCGGCGGGCGGCTCCAGCACGTGAATCGATCCGTCGCGCGCCGGCAGCGCGAGGGGCTCGCCGTCGATGGTGCTCGCTTCGGCCATCGACACCGGCAGCGCGTACGATCCGGGCGCGGCGTCGGCGGCCACGTCGACCGCGCAGCGCATCACGACGAGGTTGTCGGGAAGCGCAACGATCTCGGGGGGCAGCACCAGGATACGGATCGCCGTGTGCCCATCCGGGCCGCTGAAGGGCGGCTGCCACGAGCCGCCGCTCCAGCCCCGCGCCACCTCGGCTGCCGTGCAGTGGGGTTGCCCCTGGGCATCCGCCGCGACGCGCAACTGCGGCGGGAAGGCGATGTCCGCCTGGATCCCGGCGATCGCCTCGAGGCCGGTGCGCAGCACGAGCGGCAGCTCGACGCGTTCCCCGGGCACGGTCATCAACTCGCCGACGACGAGCAGCGGGCCGCAGTCGGGGCAGGCGGTCGCCGTCGGGGTCGGCGTTCCGAGCGGCGGCGTCGGCGTCGGCGTCGACGCAGGCAAGGCGGCGTCGACCCGCAGCGCACCAGGCACACAGCGCGCCGCCACCTCGTCGCCGTTGACGGTGGTCGCATCCGCGAACCGGCAGTCGATCGGCCACCTCCCCGCCGCCGCATCGGCATCGATCTGCAGCGTGCAGGTGTACAGCACGGCGCCCTCGGGCAGCGGCGGCGCGGACGATACGACACGCGCGCCGAGCGTGGCGCCGGGGCCCCAGTAAAACCCGGCCCCGGCGTTGCCGGGCAGCAGCGCGGGATCGATGCGGCAGTCGGGCTTGTCGGGCGCCTGTGGCCGCGGCGGGATGGTGACCGCCGCCGGCAGGAGCAGGTCGTGCCCGAGGCCGGTGGCCGCATCGCGGTTTGACCGCACGCGCACCGCCAGGGTCACCTCCGCGCCCGGCGGGCCGGCCGCGTCGCCGATCTCGATCACCAGCGCGCCCCTGGCGACCGGCACCGCACCGACAGCGGCCACAAGCCAGAGTGCCGCCATGGCGGCGCTGCGCGCGATCCTCGTGCGGTTGTGCATGGCGACGCCCTCCCGTGCGCTATCTCCGGCGTAGTCGCAGCGTACGTGATGAATCAATATGCAATGTGGTCGACGCTCCCTCGCGTACCTGCGCCGGACGAGCCGCGGCCGCGCGACGCATCAGTCGTGCACGCCGCGCACGGCGTACGTCACCACCGGGCGGGGCACGCCGCGCAGCGTCCGGGCGGGGATCTCCTCGAGGCGGTAGCGCGGGTCGAGGGCGGCGCGCACGGCGGTGGTGACGAGGATGTCGGCGTCGTGGTCGCGCGTCAGGCGCTCGATGCGCGCCGCGAGGTTGACCGTGCCGCCGATGACGGTGAACTCGAGCAGCTCGTGGCTGCCGATGATGCCGGCGATCGCCGTGCCCGAATGGATGCCGATGCCGAGGCGCAGCGCCGGCAGGCCGCGGGCGGTGAGCTCGGCGTTGTACGCGGCGAGCGCCTCCTGCATCGCGAGGGCCGCGGCGACGGCGTCGTTCGCCTGCCACGGGTTGGGCTCGAGCGCCCCGAACAGCGCCATGAGGCCATCGCCGATGAACTTCGAGACGTGCCCGCGGTGCGCGCCGATGACGCGGCTCATGCGCACGAAGTAGTCGTTCAGCACCGTGACCAGCACCTCGGGCGTCAGCGCCTCGCTGAGCGCCGAGAAGGAGACGAGATCGGCGAACAGGACGGTCACCTGCCGGCGGGCGGCCTCGCCCGGCCGGCCGCCGGCGGCGATGCCGTCGACGACCGCCCCCGGCGCGAAGCGCGCGAAGCTCGTCTGCAGGTGCTGCAGCTCGGCGGCGCTGCGCTCGAGATGGCGGCGCAGCCGGCGGCGCTCGGCGAGCAGCCAGGCGAGGATCGCTGCGGCCGCCGCCAGCAGCAGGGCGACCGCAATCGCGAGCCCGCCGCTCATGCCGTCGCGGTCGCCCGCGGCGGCGCGGCATCGTCGAGCGCGATGCCGAGCCGGCAGAGCAGGTTGGCGAGCGAGGCGACGCCGATGATCTCGAGCAGCTGCGCCGGCGCGCAGGCGGCGCGCAGCGCCTGCACCTGGCGCTGGATGTGTGCCGGGCGGTACCAGATCGACTCGCGCGCCAGCGCGGCGGCGGCCGTGTCGAGCGCGTCGAGTCCCGGCCCCGAGAGGTGCGCGAGCGCGTGCGCGATCGCGTCGGGCTCCAGGCCCTCGCCGGCCAGCAGCCGGCGCGCCTCCGCTTCCGACACGTCGCAGCCGAGCCCGCGCGCCACCACCGCGCACATCAGCGCCACCGTGCGCCGCGGCAGCGTCGTCGAGCGCCACAGGTCGTCGACGATGGCGCGCAGGCGGGGCGCCCCGGGCAGGCCGTCGTAGGCGTTGATCAGCGACGCGAACGGCCCCTCGCGCTCCGCCGGCGCAAGCGGCGGCACGGCGCGCACGCGGCGCGGCCGGAAACGGCGCGCGAGGAGCGGCCGCAGCAGCCGCACCACCCAGCGGTCGGCGAGGTCGACCTCGGCGGGCGGCAGCGCGGGCAGCGTCGAGATGCGATTGAAGTAGACGCTGATCGCGGCGAGCATCGCGATCTCGCGGATCGCCTCCGCCGACCATCCCGCCTCGAGCAGCGTCCGCACGTCGCCCCCGCCGCCGCCGGCGAGCGGCGTGGCGCGCGACACCCGGCGCGCGAACACGAGCGCGGCGCGCTCGCGCGGCGCAAGGTCGGCGCTCGCGACGTCCTCCTCGAGCCGCCGGATGCGCGCCTCGGGATAGCCGAGGATGCGCATGATACTGCGCGTCGCGGTGTAGCAGTAGCGGCAGGAGCTGTCCTGGCTGACGACCAGCGCGATCATGTGCGCCAGCGCGTCGGGCGCGTGCAGCAGCGGCAGCGCGTCGAGCTCCAGCGCCACCACCGAGCGCAGCAGCCACGGCGCGCCGGCGAAATAGCGCATCGCTGGCGGGACGAGGCGGCCGTAGGTACGGCGCAGGAACGCCTCGGTGGCGGGATCGCGCACCGGCTCGAGCACACAGGCTTCCCATTCGACGGCGTCGAGAGCGGTCATGGAACGGCTCACAGATGCCACACGACGCGCCGCGGATGAACCGACCGCCGCCCCGTGCGCCGGGCGGGCGTGCCGCGCCGGGGGCGCACCGCGCGGCGCCGGTCCGCGGAGCCCATCCCCCCACGCGCCGGCGTTCGCATCAATCGCGCACGCCGTGCTAGCGACCGGGCAGCCCCTGCGACTCGGGGCGACATCCACGGCGACGCACCACGGTTCCGGAGGAGTGCGGATGAGCGTCATCTCTCGATGCGGTCTGGTGCTGGTCGGTGCCCTGCTGTGTGGCGCCTGTGGCGACGGCTCGAGCTCCTCCGGCGCGACGACGCGTCAGGCGCTCGTCGTCGGCGACGCGCACGGCCCCGTCATGCAGTCGCTGCAGGAGTCGTATCGCGTCGTGCGGGGCCGCGGTGACGAGGATCCCGCGCGCTTCGATCTGATCGTCTTCGACGGCACCAGCACGTCGCCGGACGCGCTGCGGGCGAACGCCGGCGTGGGGAACTTCCTGCGCGCCGGCAAGGCCCTCGTGCTGCTCAATCATACCGAGGCGCATCGCGAGGCAACGAGCGGCGTGGTGTGGGCGCATGCGCGCGGCGCATCTCCCGGCGTCGCCTTCATCCTGGCGCGCCACGCCGACGGCCGTCCGCACGAGGTCGTGCAGATCGAGTACCCCGTCCTGACCGCCGCGACGCCGCCGAGTGCCGCGCAGCACGCGGCGGCCGCAACGCAGTGGCTGCAGCTCATCGACGACCGGCTGCTCGACGCCGCCGCGGCCAGCGGCATCGAGCCCGCCGACACCGGCGCCGGCCAGACGGTGCTGGCACTCGATGTCGTCACGCCGGCGAACGCCCAGGTGCAGAGCGTGCTCGGCTTCGGCGAGGGCGTCGATGGTCTGTTCTGTTCCGACGCCGACTGCAGCTCGGGCCAGTCGGATGTTGCCAACTCCGACGAAGCGACGACCGTGTCGTACACGTTGGAGACGCGGCTGTATGCGCTGCTGGTGCAGGAGTCCGAGGGCAACTTCCAGCATCGGATCATCGCCCGCCAGTATCTGAACGTCAGTCCGCAGGTGCTGGAGAACCAGATCGCGCTTTATCAGTTTACGGCCGCCGCCGGCATGGTGCCACTCCACTCGACCCTCGGCTTCACCGATTCCGTCTCGCTGGTGATCCAGCCCGATGTCGCCGTCTCGCTCGGCATCGTCGAGAACCTGCCCGAGGCCGCCAACAACGTCACCGAGCTCACGACCTCGGAGTCGCACACCGAATCGGTGGGCGTCTCGGCGACGGCGGGCATCCAGTCGAAGAGCGCCGTCGGCACGGTGAGCGCCTCATGGAGCGATGCGTGGACGTGGTCGAAGTCGAGCACGATTTCGATCGCCGACTGGGAGAGCGCGTCCGACGTCGTGGGCAACCAGGCGACCTACACGTTCACCGCCGCGAGTGGCACGCCGAACACCACGGCCGAGATCGACAAGTGGGGGGACCGCTTCGCCACGGACGGCTACTGCGGCGACCGCAACGATCTCAGCCTGACGAGCTTCAACGGGCTGCAGACGTCGGCGATGACCGTGCAGAACGAGACCGTCTGGGCCACCGCACCGAACGCCCTGCTCCCGCCACAGCCGCTCACGGTGACCAGTCGCGCCGTCCCGATCCAGGGCGAAGTGTTCGACTACGCCGCGCCGGGGTGTCCGTTCGCGTTCCGCTGGGCCTTCAGGAATCCGGTGCTGATCGAACAGCAGATCACGCTCGACTTCGGCGGTCCCGGCCTGCAGCCGCCGGCGCAGGCGCCGTGGACGCTCGCGTTCGATCTTCCGGTCTCCAATCGGCACGGTGACTGGACGGCGCGCGGCACCGTGACGCTGGACGTGCCGCAGAGCACGGACACGACGCTTGGCGTCAGCTGGATCGTCGAGCCGGTCTCGACGATGCTCACCCTGCCCGCCAGCCAGGCGTGTCCGGGCAACATGTCGAGCTTCGAGCCGGCACCGTCGGTGGTGACCGACGCGTCCACCACGCTCACGATTCCCGCGGGCCAGACCACCGCCACCCTGCAGCCGGTGTTCGAGCCGCTCGGCACGCCCTACAACGTGCAGGTCGTGACGTTCCAGCCCGACGGCAATCTGCAGGCGGCATGGTGCATCACGGTCCCCGGCCAGGCGCCGTGATCCGGACAGGATCGCCTCTGGCGTCTGCCAGAGGGTCCGAAGGCCCTCTGGCCATCCGCGCGACGAACCTGCGGGGCGATTGCGGAACGGCAGGCGAGTGCAAGGCCGCGGCGCGCGCACCCGGTCAGCGCGGCGGAGCGTCAAGGCTGGTCCGCCGGGCGCGCGCCACCATGAAGGCGACGGCGTCGTTCATGCCCACCGGCTCGAGCGTGATCTCCGGGTGCTGGCGGGCGAAGACGCGGAAGACCTCGTCGCAGAAGCCCTGGCCGACGACGTCGACACCGCTGAAGTCGAGGACGACATGGCGGAACTCCGTCACCCGCTGCAGCACGCGCCGCGCCTCCGAGCGCGAAATCAGGGTGACGCCGAGCGTGCTGAGCCTGATCGTCGTGCGCGTCTTCGCGAAGCGCAGCGTCTCCGGATCGGTAAACGCGCGGAACACGTCCTCGAGACGCGGCACGTGGCCCGCGACGAGCGTCAGCGTCACGAGCGTCCCGGTGCGCACCGGACTCGGCGCGATGCCCGAGTCGCGGACCTGATTGTCGACGATCCACGCGACGCCGTGGCTCTCGAGGCGGAAGCGCGTCACCGCCTTCGAGGTGAAGAACAGCCCCTCGCCGCTGTGCCGCTCGGGGTCGCTGGTGAGCTTGCCCTTCTCGAGCTGCACGATCGCCTCGTGCGGCGAGGCGAAGCCGAAGTCGCGACAGACGCGCCCGAACACCCCGATGCCGTCGTCACGCACGGTCACCACCGTGGTCCGTTCGGCCTCGAACGCGACGGTGACCTCGACCGTCCGCCCGCCGGAATGATCGATGGCGTTGTTGATCATCTCGCTCGCCGCGTACTGCAGGCTCTGCCGCTCCGCCGCCGCCAGCGGCCGCACGCGGTCGATGTCCTGCGCCACCCGCTCCCACGCCACGTGCTCTTCGAGGCCGGCGAGCCGGAAGCGGTGCCGGATGCGGCGCAGCCGGTAGACCAGCGCCGGCCCGCGCCCCTCCGGCTCGAGAATGCCGCTCGTCACCAGCGCGCGCAGCAGCCGATGACTGGTCGCCGGCGACACCTTCAGCGCCGCGGCGACGTCGCGGTTCGCGACGGCCCCGTGGCGCTCGACGAGGGCGCGGATGCGATCGGCGGGACTGGGCATGAGGCGATGGT
>CBFGUK010000234.1:0-6565 GCA_965651925.1 uncultured bacterium
GTGTACGTCAGGTCCATGGCCGTGCTCCGGGGACAGGCTGTTACGCTGTTAGGCTGTTAGGCTGTTAGGCTGTTAGGCTGTTACGCTGTTAGGCTGTTAGGGGTCGGAGGATTTCCCTCAGATGACGGTCGTCGGTGCGTTCCGGACCCCTGACAGCGTAACAGCCTAACAGCTAACAGCCTTCCCCCTCACCGTCCCTTCCACTCCGGCTTGCGCTTCTCGACGAACGAGCGCGGGCCTTCCTTGTGGTCCTCGGACTGTTCGACGACCTCGAGGTAGCCGGCGGCGATTTCCTCGGCCTGTTCGATCGGCAGGCCGAGGCCGCGCAGGATGCCCATCTTCGTGCCCCACACGGCGAGCGGCGCGTTCTTCAGCAGCAGTTGCGCGAGCTCGTTGGCGCGCGCGAGCAGGTCATCGTGCGGCACGACCTCGGTGACCAGGCCGACCTCGTAGGCGCGCTGGGCGCTCATCCGTTCGTGGCTGCCGAGCAGCGCCATGCGCAGGCAGACGGCGACCGGCACGCGGCGCGCCATGTTCACCATCTCGTGCGAGGAGACGTAGCCGATCGAGACGTGCGGATCGACGAAGTACGCCTTCTCCGAGGCGATCGGGATGTCGGCCTCGGTGACCTGGTCGAGCGCGACGCCGGCGACGACGCCGTTCACCGCCGCGATGATCGGCTTGTGCACGCCCAGGCGGCGCGGCGTCGGCAGCGCGCGGATGCCTTCGTGCATGCACAGCTCCCGCCAGCGGTCGATCTTCGTGAAGCCGCCCGCATCGAGCGCCTGCACGTCGGCGCCGCTCGAGAACGCCCGGCCGGCGCCGGTGATGATCGCCACCCAGATGTCGGCATCGTCCTTCACCCGCTGCCAGGCGGCGCGCAGATCGTCCTTCATCTGCTGGTTCATCGCGTTCATGCGGTCCGGCCGGTTGAGCGTCAGCGTCGCGACGCGGTCGCGCACCTCGAACCCGACGGTTTCGTACGCCATCTGCGGAGCTCCTTTCCGGGGGCGCGGCTTGCGGTCGCCCGCCGCGCGGTGGTAGCGCGCTAACACATGTTAGCCGCGCCGAACAAGGACGCGGCGGCGCTGCTGGCGCGGCTGCGCGCCGGCGGCGGCGCGCCGCCGGAGTGGGCGAATGTGCCGCTGTGCGACGGCGCGACGTTCGCCGCCGCGGTCGAGGCGGCGCCGCCGTTCGGTCGCTTCGGGACGCGCGACGATGATCTGATCCGCACCGGGCTCGCCACCGCGGCGCTGCCGCGGCCGACGCCGATCGCCTGGTCGCGCGCCGATCTCGACCGCGAGGCGGCGCTCGGCGCGCGGCTGCTGCGCCGCGCCGGCCTCGCCCCGCGCACCCGCACCTCCGACACGCTCGACGGCGGCCTCGTCGCGCCGGGCACGCTGGCGGTCACCGACGCGCTCGATGCGCTCGACGCGCTGGCGCTGCCGGTCGGGCCGGTGACCGTGGCGGCGGCGCTGGCGAAGGTCGCCGAGGTGTGGGCGATCGTCCGCCCCGCGGTGCTGATCGTCGATCCGGCGACGTTCGCGTTCCTGCGCACCGTCGGCGACTACCCGCGGCCGCAGCTGTTCGTCGTCGTCGCGACGCCGGATGACGCGGCGCTGTTCGCCGCGCCGCCCGCCGATGACGTGGTCCGCATCCTCTCGGTCCCGCACGTCTGCACCTGGGTGGCCGGCGAATGCCCCGCCCGCACCGGCCTGCACCTCGCGACCGACGCCGTCTTCGCCGAGCTGGTCGACGGCCGCCTCGTGCTCACACCGCTCGAGCGCACCATCGCCCCGCTGCGCGTCGACACCGGCCTGACGGCGTCGATCGATACGGCACCGTGCGCCTGCGGCGACCCTGCGCCGCGCCTCGTGCTCTGAGCGGCTGACAGCGGTCAGCGGTCAGAGCACCGCGACGGCGACGATCACCACCATCACCACGGCGATCGAGGTCTTGATCACGAAGCCGAGCAGACGACCGCGCATCGCGGCGAGCCCGGTGCTGATCGACACCGACAGCGAGCCGCCTTCGCTCTGCACGGCGATCGCGGCGCCGACGAAGGCGCCGGCGAGCGCGCCGGGCAGCGCGCCGAGGCCGAACAGGATCGGCGCGCCGATCAGGCCCCCGGCAAACGCGCCGATCAGCGCCCCGGCGGTCACGCGCATCGAGGGGCGGGCACCGGCGGCCCCGGCGCCGCTGGCGACGAACTCGAGTCCTTCGGCGACCACCATCAGCACGGTCAACCAGGCGATCGTGCCCCACGTGATCACCGCAAACTCCGTCGCCCATGCGTAGAGCAGCGCGACGCCGACGATCAGCGCCGTGCCCGGCAACCCGAGGACGAGCAGGAACAGCGCCAGCGCGCAGCCGAGGAAGAGCAGCGCGATGCCGAGGACGGACCAGAACGATTCCATGGCGTGACGCTTATCGCGCACGGCGTACGCATGCCGCCAGTGCATGGATAGGCGGCGACGCGCGTCCGCGGCCGTGCGGGAGCACGGCCCTCCAACGGTGTGATCACCCGCCGTATCGCGCGCGAGGCTGTCGTGGTGGTGCAACCGGTGGAGGGCCCGGCTCCCGCCGGGCCGCAGACGGGCGTTGCCTTCGCATGAGGCGACGCGCGTCCGCGGCCGTGCGGGCGCATGGCCCGCCGCCTCGTGCGTGACACCATCCTCGCGGCGCATCGATGCCTGGCAGCCTTGACACTCCGCGAGCGTGACGAGTACGGCTAACGCGCGTTAGCCCGCGTCCGTTTGCATGATCACCCTCGCCGACACGCCCGCCGATGCCGCGTTCCGCGGCGAGCTGCGCACCTGGCTGGAGGCGAACCTGCCGGCGGGATGGCTCGCCGGGCAGCGCGACATTCCGCACGACGAGCGGGCGCGCTACGAGTTCTACCGCGACTGGCAGCGCACCCTGTACCGCGGCGGCTGGCTCGCGCCGGAGTGGCCGCGCGAGCACGGCGGGCGCGCCGCGAGCGCGCGCGAGCAGATGATCTACACCGAGGAGCTGGCGCGCGTCGACGCGCCGCGCATCCTCGACAACGTCGGCCTCGGCATCGTCGGTCCGTCGCTGATCGGCGTCGGCACCGCGGAGCAGCAGCGCCGCTTCCTGCCCGGCATCCTGTCGGCGGAGGAGATGTGGTCGCTCGGCTTCTCCGAGCCGAACGCCGGCAGCGATCTCGCTTCGCTGCGCTGCCGCGCCGAGCGCGACGGCGACCAGTGGGCGATCTCCGGCCAGAAGGTGTGGTCGAGCCGCGCCCATCTCGCGCGCTGGTGCCTGCTGCTGGCGCGCACCGATCCCGCGGCGGCGAAGCATCGCGGGCTGAGCTGTCTGCTCGTGCCGATGGACGCCCCCGGCCTGACCATCCGGCCGACGCGCCAGCTGACCGGCGAGAGCGAGTTCTGCGAGCTCTTCTTCGACGGCTGCCGCATCCCGGCGGCGAACGTGCTCGGGCCGGTGCACGGCGGCTGGGCAGTCATCCAGACCGCGCTCGGCCACGAACGCGGCACGCTGTGGGCGACGGAGTTCAAGATCCGCCTCGAGAAGGGCGCGCGCAGCCTCGCCGCGCTCTATGCGCGGCTGCGCGCCGAAGCGGCGGTGGACGGCACGCAGCTCGCGCGCCTGCGGCCGCGCATCGCGCAGGCGTGGATCGAGGCCACCGTGTTTGCGGCGCAGACGCTGCGCGCGCTGCCGCGCCTCGAGCACGCCGTCACGCCGCCGCCGGAGGCGGCGCTGCAGAAGCTCTTCGGCAGCGAGATCGAGCAGCGCATCGAGGAGCTGGCGCTCGACCTGCAGGGGCCGTATGCGCAGCTCTATCGCGACGCCCGGCGGCTCGACGCGACCGACTGGCAGGAGCGCTTTCTCTACGGCCGCTCGGTGACCATCTCCTCCGGCACGTCCGAGATCATGCGCAACCTGCTCGCCCAGCGCGCGCTGGGGCTGCCGCGGTGAACGCGCGCGTTCGCACCGCCGCGGTCGCGCGGACGGCGTCGCCGCACGCGTCGGCGGCGCGCACAGGGAGTCTGGAATGATGATCGAGGATGAGCTGCTCCCCCTCTACGGCATGCGCGTGCTCGACTGCACCGATGCGAGCGGGCATCTCGCCGGCCGCGTGCTCGTCGACCTCGGCGCGCAGGTGATCAAGGTCGAGCCGCCCGAGGGCGACCCGACGCGCTGGCAGGGGCCGTTCCTGGCGCGGGAGCCGGATGTCGACTCCGGGGTGCAGTGGGTGACGCGCAACATCGGCAAGCAGAGCGTTGCGCTCGACCTCGACACCGCCGCCGGGCGGCAGCGGCTGCACGAGCTGCTCGCCGACGCCGATGTGCTGCTCGAGACGTGGACGCCGGCGGAGCGGGCGGCCCTCGCGCTCACGCCGCCCGCGGCCGCCGAGCGGTTCCCGCGTCTCGTGCACTGCGCGATCACGCCGTACGGCGCCGACGGGCCGAAGGCGTCGCTGCGCGGCTCCGATCTCACCACTCAGGCGGCGAGCGGCAACCTGTTCATGACCGGCGATCCCGACCGCCCGCCGGTGCGCTGCTCGCTGCCGGTGACGCACTACCACGCCGCCGCCGAGGCGGCGCTCGGCGCCCTCGCCGCGATCTGGGACCGCGAGCGCACGCAGCGCGGCGCATTCATCGACGTCGCCATCCAGGAGCTCATGTTGATGCCCAACATGACCCATCCCGCGCAGGCGGCGCTGCAGGGCTACCGTGGACAGCGCGCGGGCAGCAGCAGCCGCGTCGGTGACACGGTCCAGCCGGAGATCTGGCGCTGCAAGGACGGCTGGGTGAGCTTCGCGCTGCGCGGCGGTCCGGCGCGCATTCCCGGCCTGCAGGCGCTGTCCAAGGTGATGGACGAGTGCGGGATGGGGTCGCCGGTGCTGTTGAACCGCGACTGGACGAAGCACAACCACAACCGCCTCACCCAGGCCGAGGTCGACGAGATCGCCGCCCCGTTCGCCGCGTTCTTCGCCGCCTGCACGATGCGCGAGCTCTACTCCGCCGCCTGCGGGCGGCGGCTGATGCTCGCGCCCGCGCAGACCGAGGCCGAGGTGCTGACCAACCATCAGCTGCTGGCGCGCGCGTTCTTCGTCGAGCGCGAGGTGGCCGACACCACGGTCGCGATGCCGGGGCACTTCGCCGCGTTCCCCACCTCGCGCGTCGCCCTGCGCCCGCCGCTGCTGAACGATGCATCCGACGGGTTCTTCGACCGGCCGGCGTTCGTCGCGCCGCGCCGGGACCTGCCGCCGGCCGACGCGCCGGGGCTGTTCGCCGGCCTGAAGGTCGTCGAATTCGGCGCCGGCGCCGCGGCGCCGCTCGCGGCGCGCTACCTCGCCGACCAGGGCGCCACGGTGATCAAGATCGAGTCGCGCCAGCGGCCGGATTTCCTGCGCACGCTGCGCGACGACGGCTCGGGGCAGCTCGACGCGAGCCTCTTCTTCGCCTGCATCAATCCGAACAAGCGCAGCGCCGGCCTGAACATGAAGGATCCGCGCGCCATCCCGATCGCCAGGCGGCTGTTCAGCTGGGCCGACGTGGTGATCGAGAACTTCGCGCCCGGCGTGATGGAGAAGTGGAAGCTCGACTACCTGTCGATCCGCTTCGAGTTCCCGCAGCTGATCATGGCCAGCACGTGCCTGCTCGGGCAGACCGGCCCGCAGCGTTCGTATCCCGGGTTCGGCGGCCAGGGTTCGGCGCTGGCCGGATTCAACTATCTCACCGGCTGGCCCGACCGTGCGCCGCTCGGCCCGTTCGGCACGATCACCGACTCGCTCTCGCCGCGCTACACCGTGGTCGCGATCGTCGCCGCGCTGCTGCAGCGCGCGCGCCGTGGCCAGGGCTGCTGGATCGACGTCGCCCAGGTCGAGACCGGGCTCTGGGCGCTGAGCGAGTGGCTGGTCGCGTACGCCGCCACCGGCCGCTCGTTCGGCCGCATCGGCAACCGGTCGCCGCACGCGGTGCCGCACGGCGTCTTCCCGTGCGCCGGCGAGGATCGCTGGATCGCGCTCGCGGCGCACGATGACGCCGACTGGCAGCGGCTGGTCGAGGTGATGGGCGCGCCGGCGTGGGCGACCGACGCGGCGCTGGCGACGCTCGCCGGGCGGCAGGGCGCGGTCGACGCGATCGAGGCGGGCATCGCCGCATGGACCGCGCCGCAGGAGGCCGCCGCGCTCGCCGCGCGCCTGCAGGCCGCCGGCCTCGATGCCGCGCCGGTTGCCGACATGCAGGACCTGCTCGCCGATCCGCAGCTCGCGCATCGCGGGCACTTCACCTGGCTCGAGCACCCGGTCATCGGCCGCTATCCGGTCGAGGCCATGGGCCTGCGCTTCGCCGAGTCGCCGATGCAGTTCACGCGCCCCGCTCCCTGCCTCGGCGCCGACAGCCGCGAGGTCTACTGCGATCTGATCGGCCTCTCGCCCGACGAGTTCGAGGAGCTCGAAGCGGCCGGCGTGCTCAGCTGATGGGGAAGGCTGTCAGGCTGTTACGCTGTCAGGCTGTTAGGCTGTTAGGGGTCGGAAGGCCGTGCTCGAGCACAACCCTCCGGCCCCTAACAGCCTAGC
>CBFGUK010000235.1:0-6561 GCA_965651925.1 uncultured bacterium
CAGTGCGTCGGCGATGCCGACAGCGACGGCACCGTCGCGATCCACGAGATCGTGCAGGCGGTGAACAACGCGCTCGGCGAGTGCCCCGAGCGCCCGGTCGAGATCACGTTCGCCGGCATGGTCGGCGACGAGGAGTTCGCCTGCGGCCGCAGCTACGGCGACATCGGCACCGGCGCCGGCCAGCTGCTGCCGTCCGACTTCCGCTTCTACGTCTCGGACGTGCACCTCGTGACGCTCGGCGGCCGGGAGGTGCCGGTCACGCTCGAGCAGGACGGCATGTGGCAGGTCGAGAACGTCGCACTGATCGACCTCGAGGACGGCAGCGGCCCGTGCGCCGCATTCGGCAACGCGGCGACGAACGCGACCGTGCGCGGCACGGTGCCGGCCGGCATCTACACCGGCATCCGTTTCGTGCTCGGCGTGCCGTTCGATCTCAACCACGGCAACTCGGCGATTGCCCCGTCGCCGCTCAACTTCACGGCGATGTTCTGGAGCTGGCAGCAGGGCTACAAGTTCATCCGCGTCGACACCGCGGACGACAAGTTCCGCGTCCACGTCGGCAGCACCGGCTGCCAGAGCGACGGCCCGAGCCGGCCGCCGGCGAGCTGCAACGAGCCGAATCGTGCGACGATCCGCCTCGACGGCTTCAATCCCGAGCACAGCGTCATCGCCGCCGATCTGAAGGCGCTGCTGGCGGAGAGCGACGTCGACACGAATGCGCCCGACACCGAGCCGGGCTGCATGGGCAGCCAGCTCGACCCCGATTGCGGTCCGATCTTCGCCGGCCTCGGCCTCACCTTCCCCGGTGGCCAGCCGGCGCCCGGCCAGCGCTTCTTCTCGCTGCGCGCGCCGCACGACGACGAGGACGAGCACAAGGAGCTGCACGTCGCCGCGAGCGAGGAGGCCGGCGGCGCGCTGATCATCCATCCGGAGTTCGACACCGGCGAGGCGATCCCGCTGCACTTCTCCGACTGCTTCGGCGGCACGGGCGACGACTGCGCCGGCGGCATGCGCCTGTTTACCGCGGTCAATCCCGGCTTCTCGCCGCTCGCGGCGAGCGATCCGGACGCCGGGCGCCACACCATCGCCGCCGGCGCGCCGATCACGCTCGAGGTGATCGACATCGCCGAGGGGCTGACGCTGCGCTTCGGCGAGGTCGCGCTCGACGACGCCGGCGATACGGTGCTGCTCGGCGAGACGCCCGACTTCCACGCCGACATCGAAACCCAGCTCCTCGCCCCGGGCGGCGGCGAACCGGGCGGCACGTACACGGTGTCGCTGGGCGTAACGACCACCGCCGACGGCTACGAGGCCTCCGAGCCGATCACCATCACCTTCACGCCGACCGGCGGCGGCGGCGGCGGCCACCACTGAGGAACTGGTCCGCGGATGGCGCGATGTCGGGCGTCATCCGCGGACCGACGATCCAGGGGGGTTGCGGGGTCGGGGTTGGGGGTGGGTGGCTGTCAGCGATCAGCTGTCAGCCGATCAGGTTTGAAGCTGATCGCTGACTGCTGATGGCTGAGGGCCCCTGCCCCCCGACCCCCTGCCCTTTCAACCCTGGCGTCCCTGGCGGCTCGATCGCGCGCGCCGACCGGTTCCGGTCAGCGCGCCGCACCGGCGTCGATCCAGGCGCGGATCAGCGCCACCTCGTCGTCGGTCAGCGGGTCGCCGATGGCCGGCATGCGGCTGCCCTGGCCGAGCGGCGGGCTGATGAGCTTGGTGATGAGAAAGCTGTTGTCCGGCGCGCCGGGGTCGACGCGCAGCACGCCGGCATCGCGCACCACCTCGACCTGCGGCTCGACGCCGACGAGATCGTCGTAGGCGGTATCGGCGGTCAGGCGCAGGCCGCCCGCGGCGCTCGCCGCGTCGTGGCAGGTCGGCAGCGCGCAGCGCGGCACGAAGATCTCGTCGCGGATCGCGGCGAACGTCGCCGGCTCGGTGGGCGTCGGCGTCGCGCCGCTCGGGCAGCCGCTCAGCGCGGCGTTCACCGCGGCGACGAGCTCGGCGATTGCGACGAGGCCGTCGCCGTCGCCATCCATCGCCTGGCAGTCGAGCGCGCCGCCGAGCGCCGCGGCGACGCCGCGGATCAGCTCGGCGATCGCGACCTGGCCGTCGCCGTCGCAGTCGCCTGGACAGGCCGAGACCGGAACAGTCGGCGTCGGCGTCGCGGTGGGCGTCACCGTCGGCGTCGGCGGCGCGATGTTGGTGATCAGGATGCGGTACACCGGCGATGCCTCGTATGACGCCGAGGACGTCGTCAGGCGGAACGACAGGTTCCAGGTGCCGATCTCGCCTTCGGCCACGCGCAGCTGCCAGGTCGGATGCACGTGCAGGTCGGGGATCGATCCGAGGTCGGCGGTGTCGCCGGCCGCGAGCGTGCGGCCGCTGATGCGGAAGCGCACCGCCGGGTCGACGTCGACGACCTCGATGCCGACGCGGGTGCCGTCGGCGACGACGGCCGCGTCCGCCGGGGCCGGCGCCTCGCCCGTGCGGAAACCCGGATCGATGCCGCTGTACGTGCACTCGCCGGCGACACACACGGCGAGGAACGTCTGCACCGGCCGCCCGTCGAAATCCCACTGCACGAGCAGCGGACCGCTCGGCCCGCTGGCGTAGATGTTGAGGCAGTCGAGCCCGGTGCAGGCGCTCGCCGGTCGGGCAGAGGTCACGAGCAGCGCCAGCACGGCGGCGCCAAGGAAGGGCCACGCGATCCGAACGAGCGCGCGCCGACGTACGACAGGCAGCAGCGTCACGGGCCAACTGTAGCCGCGCCGCGCGCGTGATGCACCCCTCACGGCCTGGGCAGCGTCACGCCGCGCTGGCCCTGGTACTTGCCGCCGCGGTCGCCGTACGACGTTTCGCAGACCTCGTCGGCGCCGAGGAACACCATCTGCGCGACGCCTTCGAATGCATAGATGCGCGCCGGCAGCGGCGTGGTGTTCGAGAACTCGAGCGTCACGTGCCCTTCCCACTCCGGCTCGAGCGGCGTGACGTTGACGATGATGCCGCAGCGCGCGTAGGTCGACTTGCCGAGGCAGATGGTCAGCACCTCGCGCGGGATGCGGAAGAACTCGACCGTGCGCGCCAGCGCGAAGGAGTTCGGCGGAATCAGGCACTCGGGGCCTCGGATGTCGACGAAGCTGCGCTCGTCGAAGCGCTTCGGATCGACGATCGCCGAGTTGATGTTGGTGAACACCTTGAACTCGTCGGCGCAGCGCACGTCGTAGCCGTAGCTCGACGTGCCGTACGAGATCACTTTCTTCCCTTCGACCTCGCGTACCATCCCCGGCTCGAACGGCTCGATCATCCCGTGCTCGACGGCCATGCGGCGGATCCACCGGTCCGACTTGACGCTCATTCCCATCTCCTCAGGCCGGGGCGTGCTGCTGCGGCCATGTGCTCCGCGCTAGCTAGCCCGCCGCGCGCCCCACGTCCACGGATGGGCAGATGACGCTGATGTCTGGCGGGTGCGCGCGGGCCCTCAGTGCCTGGTGGATGTGCGACACGCGCTCGATCCGGCGCCGAGGTACCGGCGCCCTCAGGGTTCCCGAACCCGCCGCAGCCCGGCTGCGCGGCCGCGCGGCCGCCGTCTCTCATTTCCATCTGCGTCATCTGCGTCATCTGCGGATACGCCTTTTCAGAGCGGATCGGCATCTGCCGAGCGGAATTGAAAATCATTCTCAACTCTGCAACGGTCGCCGCGTGACCACCCTGGCAGATGCGGCGCGCGGGCAGCGCTGGCGCATTGCGCGCGTCGGCGGCGGGCGCGCGTTCCGGCGGCGGCTGATGGAGCTCGGGCTGGTGCCGGGGACGGCGGTCGAGGTGATCGGCGTCGCGCCGCTCGGCGACCCGGTCGAGCTGCTGGTGCGCGGCTGCAGCCTGTCGGTGCGGCGCGGCGAGGCGGCCGAAGTCGCGGTCGAGCCCGCGCAGGCGATGGTCGCGGTGCCGGCGCCCGCGCCGCCCTGCACGCCGGTGTGCGCCGCGTGTCACCCGCTGCGCGGCACCTGATGGCCGCCTCACCGCTCGGCACGACCGCCTCCCGCCCCGCGCCGACCGAGCCTGCCCCGCGCGACGCGCGCCCGCTGGTGCTGCTGGTCGGCAACCCGAACACCGGCAAGACGACGCTGTTCAACCGCCTCACCGGCCAGCACGCCCGGGTCGGCAACTATCCCGGCATCACCGTCGAGCAGCGCCGCGGGACCCTGCGGCTCGACGACATGGCGGTCGAGGTGCGCGACGTCCCGGGCACCTACTCGCTCGCGGCGCGCTCGCCCGAGGAGCAGATCGCGCTCAACGCCGTGCTCGGCCTGGCCGGCAACCCGACGCCGGCGCTCGCGGTGGTGGTCGTCGATGCCGGGCAGCTGCTGCGCAACCTCTACCTCGTCCTGCAGCTCGCCGAGCTCGGCGTGCCGATGGTGATCGCGCTCAACATGATGGACGAGGTGTCGCCGGCGACGGCGCCCGAGGTCGACGGCGTCGCGCGGCTGTTCGGCGTGCCAGCGGTCGGCATCAGCGCGCGGCGCGGCACCGGGCTCGACGCGCTGCACGCGGCGATTGCCGCGGCGCTGCGGACGCCGCCCCGGCCGCAGGTACACGTGCCCTATCCCGAGGCGATCCTCGACGCCGCCGCCGAGGTCGGCGCCGCCCTGCCCGCGGCGTGGCGGCATGATGCACGGCGCGACGGCGCGCTGGCGCTCTGGGCGCTGACCAGCGTCGAGCCGCACGACGAGCTGCACGACCTCGATCCGGCGCTGCGCGCCGCCTGCCTCGCTGTGCACGCCCGCGAGCCCGGGCGCGACATCGACGGCGAGGTGATCGCCGCCCGGTACGCGTTTCTCGACCGCCACGCGGCGGCGCTGCATCGCCGCGTCGACCCCCACCCGCGCAAGCACCCGCTCTCCGACCGCCTCGATCGCGTGCTCCTCCACCCGCTGCTCGGCCTGCCGCTGTTCCTGCTCTGCATGCTGGTCGTCTTCCAGGCGCTGTTCACCTGGGCCGATCCGGCCATCGGCCTCATCGAGGGCGCCACCGCCTGGCTGCAGACCGCGGTTGCCGACACGCTGCCGGCCGGGCTGCTCACCGACCTCGTCACGCAGGGGGTGATCGGCGGCGTCGGCAACGTGCTCGTCTTCCTGCCGCAGATCGTCCTGCTGTTCCTGTTCATCGGCCTGCTCGAGGATTCGGGCTACATGGCGCGCGTCGCGTACCTGATGGACCGCCTGATGCGCGCCCTCGGCCTGCACGGCCGGGCGTTCGTCCCGATGCTGTCGGGCTTCGCGTGCGCGGTGCCGGCGATTCTCGCGACGCGCACGATGGAGCGGCACCGCGACCGGCTGCTGACGATGATGGTCATCCCGCTGATGACCTGCTCGGCGCGCCTGCCGGTGTACACGCTGATCATCGCCGCGCTCTTCCCGCCCGCGCACGCGCTCGGCGTGCTGCCGGTGCAGGGCCTGCTCATGGTGGCGATGTACGTCTTCTCGATCGTCACCGCGCTCGCCGCCGCCGGCGTGCTGGGCCGCACCGTGCTGCGCGGCATGCGCGTGCCGCTAATCCTCGAGCTGCCACCGTACCGGCTGCCGACGGCGCGCACCGTCGGCCGCATGGTGCTCGACCGCGCCGGCACGTTCGTCCGCGAGGCGGGCACCGTGATCCTCGTCTGCACCGTCGCGATGTGGGCGCTGCTCTCGTTTCCCCGGCTGCCGGATACGCCGGCGACGCGCGCGCTCGATCCGGACGCGCGGCAGACCGCCGCGCTCGAGCACAGCTTCGGCGGGCGCCTCGGCCACGCGCTCGAACCGGTCCTGCGCCCGCTCGGCTTCGACTGGAAGATCGGCGTCGGCATCGTCGGCGCGTTTGCCGCGCGCGAGGTGTTCGTCTCGACGATGGGCGTCATCTACGGCGTCGGCGAGGCCGACGAGGCGGCGCCGCTGCGCGAGCGGCTGCGCAACGAGCGGCGGCCCGACGGCACCCCGGCGTACACGCCGCTCGTCGGGCTCTCGCTGATGGTGTTCTTCGCGCTCGCCTGCCAGTGCATGAGCACGCTGGCCGTCACCCGGCGCGAGACGCACGGCTGGCGCTGGCCGGCGTTCATGTTCACGTACATGACCGCGCTCGCCTGGCTGGCGAGCTTCGTTCTCTACCAGACCGGCCGTCAGCTCGGCTTCTGAGCGCCCGGCGGGCGCCGCGCCGAGCGCGTCCACGCCGCCGGCCGGCGCAGTGATTTTTTTTGAAAACGATTTTCAAAATCGTTGACATCATCCGGGGCGATCAGGCACAGAAGACTCTGACACCGCCGTTCAGTCACGTTCATGGGCACGCACGTCAGGCACCGCGCAGTCTCCCCCCCGGCCGCCGGCCGGACGCACGGCTGCCGCGGAGCCGGCGGGATGGCGGGCCACTGTTTCAGGAATCCGGGCGCGGGCGCGCTGCCCGGCGCGTCGCGCCGCGGCGGCCGGGCTCGTGTCCGGCCCATCGGGGAACGCCCATGCGCGCCTGCCCCGCAGGTGAGGAGGTGCTCATGTCCGAGCAATCGACCGGCTGCCGCCCGCAGACGCT
>CBFGUK010000236.1:0-6525 GCA_965651925.1 uncultured bacterium
GAAGTACACGCCGAGCTGCTGACGCAGTCGAAGATCTTCTGCGGCTGCTCGGCGGCGTTCGGTGCGGCGCCGAACGAGAACACCTGCCCCCTGTGCCTCGGGCTGCCGGGCGTGCTGCCGGTGCTCAACCGGCGCGTCGTCGAGTTCGCGATCACCGCCGGGCTCGCCACGCACTGCGCGATCGCACCGGTCAGCCGCTGGGCGCGCAAGAACTATTTCTATCCCGACCTGCCGAAGGGCTATCAGATCAGCCAGTACGAGCTGCCGATCTGCACCGGCGGGCGGATCGACATCGTGGTCGATGGCGAAGCGAGGTCCGTGCGCCTGACGCGCATCCACA
Organism: uncultured bacterium; assembly: GCA_965651925.1. Taxonomy (GTDB): domain Bacteria; phylum Desulfobacterota; class Binatia; order HRBIN30; family CADEER01; genus CBFGUK01. The sequence continues at coordinate 341 of CBFGUK010000236.1, forward strand.
TGGAGGAGGACACCGGCAAGAACATCCACGACCAGCACGGCGATGCGAGCCTCGTCGACTACAACCGCTGCGGCGTGCCGCTGCTCGAGATCGTCAGCGAGCCCGACATCCGCAGTGCCGCCGAGGCCGGCGCCTACCTGCGCAAGCTGCGCCAGATCCTGCAGTACCTCGAGGTCTGCGACGGCAACATGGAGGAAGGCAGCTTCCGCTGCGATGCGAACATCTCGGTGCGTCGGCGCGGCAGCGACACCCTGGGCACCAAGGCCGAGGTGAAGAACATGAACTCCTTCCGCGCCGTCGAGAAGGCGATCACGTACGAGATCGAACGTCAGATCGACCTCGTCACGCACGGCGAGCGCGTCGTGCAGGAAACGCGGCTGTGGGATCCCGATCGCGAGGAAACGCGCTCGATGCGCTCCAAGGAGTCGGCGCACGACTACCGCTACTTCCCCGATCCCGACCTGCTGCCGCTCACCGTCGACACCGGGTGGGTCGAGCGCGTGCGCGCCGCGATGCCCGAGCTGCCCGACGCGCGCCGCGCGCGCTTCGTCAGCGCGTACCAGCTCCCGGACTACGACGCCGAGGTGCTGACGGCGCGCAAGGACGTCGCCGACTACTTCGAGGCCGCGGTCGCCGCGCACCAGAACCCGAAGGCGATCAGCAACTGGGTGATGGGCGACGTGCTGCGGCTGGTACGCGAGCGCAAGCTCGACGAGGCGCTGGTGATCCGCGACTGGCCGGTCAGCCCGGCGCACCTCGCGGCGATGATCCGTCTGATCGACGACGACACGATCAGCGGCAAGATCGCCAAGACGGTCTTCGAGCAGATGGTCGCCACCGGCCGGCCGCCCGATGCGATCGTCGCCGAGCAGGGGCTCAGCCAGGTGACCGACAGCGGCGCGATCGAGTCGGCCATCGCCGCGGTCCTCGAGGCGAACGCCGACAAGGTCGCCGAGTACCGGGCCGGCAAGGACAAGCTCTTCGGCTTCTTCGTCGGCCAGGTGATGAAGGCGACCGCCGGGAAGGCGAATCCGGGGAAGGTGAACGAACTACTCAAGAAACAGTTGTCTGAAGGATAGGCTGTTACGCTGTTAGGCGGTTAGACTGTCAGGGGCCGGAGCGCTGTTCCCCTATCAGCCTAACAGCCTGGCCCGGCTAACAGCCTCCCGAGAGGAGGCCCATGGCGCGCCTGTACAAGGACATCACCGAGACGATCGGGCGGACGCCGCTGATCCGGCTGAACCGGGTGACGGCGGGCATCGATGCCGAGATCTACGCGAAATGCGAGTTCTTCAATCCGCTGTCGAGCGTGAAGGACCGCATCGGCGTGAGCATGATCGACGCCGGCGTGCGCGCCGGGCGCGTCGACGACGACACGGTCATCATCGAGCCGACCAGCGGCAACACCGGCATCGCGCTGGCCTTCGTGTGCGCGGCGCGCGGCTATCGGCTGATTCTCACCATGCCGGATTCGATGAGCATGGAGCGCCGCAAGCTGCTGCACTTCCTCGGCGCCGAGCTGGTGCTGACGCCGGCCGCCGAGGGCATGACCGGTGCGATCCGCAAGGCGGAGGAGCTGGCGGCGAAGTACCCGAAGGTCTTCATCCCGCAGCAGTTCCAGAATCCGGCCAACCCCGACATCCACCGCCACACCACCGCCGAGGAGATCTGGGAGGATACCGACGGCCGCGTCGACATCCTGATCAGCGGCGTCGGCACGGGCGGCACGATCACCGGCGTCTCCGAGGTGATCAAGGAGCGCAAGCCGTCGTTCCTGAGCGTCGCCGTCGAGCCGAAGAACTCGCCGGTGCTCTCCGGCGGCCCGCCGGGCCGGCACGCGATCCAGGGCATCGGCGCCGGATTCGTCCCCGCGATTCTCAACACCGGGATCATCGACGAGGTCGTCACCGTCGCCGACGAGGACGCGCTCGCCATGGCGCGTCGGGTCGGCCGCGAGGAAGGCATCCCGTGCGGCATCTCGAGCGGCGCCGCCGTCTGGGCCGCCATCCAGGTCGCCGCCCGCCCGGAGAACGCCGGCAAGCTGATCGTCACCGTCCTCGCCAGCTCGACCGAGCGGTATCTGAGTACGTCGTTGATGGAGGGCCTGGGGTGAGATCGGAGCCAGGGGGTTGGGAGACTACGGGGTTAGGGGTTGGGGGTTAAGGGTAGGGGCCGGAGATTCCCCTGCCCGGGACTGCGGGCGTTCCGCCCGCAACGCAGCGCACCCGGCGACCGCCGCATAAGATGACGCGGGCGGCAAGCCCGCGACCCGTAAGGTCCGCGCCGGCGACGAGATTGCGGACCTCGCCCGCGCGAGCTTTCCGCGGCCGCGGGCGTTCCGCCCGCATCGTTCGACGACGACGCTTCACCGCGCTGCGCTGCGGGCGAGACGCCCGCGGTCCCGGGAGCACTTCCAGGAGAACTGTCCGTCCCCTAACCCCCAACCCCGAACCCCCCGCTCGCGCGTCGCAGCGCGCCGTTTACCCCGCGCAATCGGCGCGTTTTTTTGCTTGTTCCTTGACATTCCATCCCGCGTTCTACGAAACTGCGCGCGCCGTTGGGGCCGGGTGAGGGGTAGTACATGACGAAGGGATTGCCGCGCTTGCTGCTCGCCGCCATGCTGGCGGCTTCCGTCCCGGCCTCGGCCGGCATCTTCGAGCGCGACATCCGCCTGGTCAGCCAGACGCGGCGCGGCTTCTCCGCCGAGGGGCGCAGCGAAGGCGCGATGGTCAACGCGAACGGGCTCGTCGTCACGTACAACTCGAACGCCCTCGACCTCGTCTCCCCGCCGCTCCAGAGCTCGCGCACGCAGATCTACGTGCGCGAGATCGAGGCGACGGCCTCGGTGCTCGTCAGCCGCAATGCCGAGGGCCAGCCGGGCAACCAGCCGAGCATGACCGGCGGCTTTTCCCCGGGCATCAACGGCGACGGCAGCGTCATCGCCTTCTCCTCGCGGGCGGGCAATCTCGTCCCCGACGACACCAACGGCATCGAGGACGTCTTCGTCGCCGACCGCACCGCCGGCACGATCGAGCTGATCAGCCGCGGCCTCGACGGCCCGGCCAACGGGGCGAGCTCGTTTCCGCGCGTGAGCGCCGACGGCCGCTACGTCGTCTTCCAGTCGCGGGCGAGCAACCTCGTCGAGGGCGACGAGAACGGAACGAGCGACATCTTCGTCTACGACCGCGACACCGCCACGCTGCGCCTCGTCAGCGTCGGCCTCGACGGCGCGCCGGCGAACGATTCGAGCATCACGCCGGCGATCAGCGACGACGGGCGCGTGATCGCGTTCGCGTCGCGCGCGACGAACCTCGTCGAGGGGTCGTTCACCGAACGGTTCGAGCGGATCTACGTGGTCGACTGGCAGGACGGCGCCATCGAGCTCGCCTCGGTGTCGACCACCGGCACGCCCGGCAACCGCATCAGCTTCCTGCCCGATCTCACCGCCGACGGCGGCCAGGTGGCGTTCAAGTCCGAGGCGTTCAACCTCGTGCCGAACGATACCAACGGCGTGCCCGACGTCTTCGTCCGCGACCGCGGCGCCGGCACCACCGAGCGCGTCAGCGTCGACAGCTTCGGCAACCAGGGCAACGGCCTGAGCGGCGGCCCCGGGATCAGCGGCGACGGCCGCTTCGTCGCGTTCGTCTCGTTCGCGTCGAACTTCGTGCCCGATGACGGCAACGGCTTCAGCGACGTGTACGTCTACGATCGCTTCCCGCCCGATCGCGATCAGGGGCTGATCGCGCGCGTGACGATCGCCATCAACGACTTCGGCGAGCCGAACGAGGGCGTGCCCGACTTCCCGGTCAGCATCAGCAGCGACGGGCGCTGGATCGCATTCTCGTCGTCGGCCTCGAACCTCGTGCCGAACGATCTCAACAACGACGTCGACGTCTTCCTCGCCTGCAATCCGTTCGATGCGTTCGCCTGTGCACCGCCGACGCCGATCCCGACGGTGACCGAAACGCCGACACCCGAGCCGCCGGGCGACTTCCCGTGCATCGGCGACTGCAACGGCGACGGCGAGGTGACGATCGACGACCTGATCCGCATGGTGAACATCGCCCTCGGCCTGCGCCCGGTGTGCGGCGAGGACGGCGGCGTCGGCCAGTGCCTCGCCGGCGATGCCGACTGCGACTGCGAGATCACCGTCGACGAGATCATCCGCGCCGTGAACAACACGCTCTTCGGCTGTCACCAGTTCGGCAGCTGCACGCTCGCCGAGCACGAAGCGGCGTGCTGCGAGGTGCCGCTGCCGACGCCGACCGCGACGTTCGATGGCGAGACGCCGACCCCGACGCCGACGCCGCCGGGCGGCGACACGCCGACCACGACGGTCACCGGCGACGATGCGACGCCGACGGCCACCGGCTCGCCGGGGCCCGTCGGGCCGTGCATCGGCGACTGCGACGGCAACGGCGAGGTGACGATCGCCGATCTCATCCGCATGGTGAACATCGCGCTCGAGCTGCAGCCGCTGTGCGCCGGCGCGGAAGGCGAAGGCTGTCTCGCCGGCGACGCGAACTGCGACTGCGCGATCACCGTCGACGAGATCATCCGTGCCGTGAACAACGCCCTGTCCGGCTGCACCCAGTTCGGCACGTGCGACGTGCCGGCGCACGAGGCGCAGTGCTGCGCCGGCTGAGAAGGAGTCCTGCCATGCCGCTGCGTGGCGTGCCCGCCGCCCTGGCGGCGTTGCTGCTCGTGTCCCCCCTCACCGCCCGCGCCGCCGTCATCGCCTGCGGCACGGTCAGCGCCCCGCAGGGCGGCACCGCGACCGTCGAGATCACGCTCGAGCCCGAAGGCGACGAGCAGGTCGCCGGCACGCAGAACGACCTCGAGCTCGATCCGGCGGTCTTCTCGATCGCCGCGACCGACTGCGTCATCAACCCCGCCATCGGGCCCGGCAGCCTGCCGGACAAGACGCTGAACACCAGCACACTGCCGCCGGGCGATCCGAACCCGCTGACGGTGCGCAACCTGCTCGCCTCGCTCGGCAACACCGACCCGATTCCGGCCGGCGCGCTCTACACCTGCACGTTCCGCGTCGCCGCCGACGCCGAGCTCGGCGACTACACGCTGATCAACACGCGCGTCATCGCCAGCAGCCCGACCGGCGAGCGGTATCCGGTCACCGCCGGTGACTGCACGATCAACGTGACCGAGGCACCGACCCCGACACCGACGCCGGAGTGCACCGACGACAACGACTGCCCGACCGGCCAGGTGTGCCTGGACGGCGAGTGCGTCGCCGCCACGCCGACCCCGATCGGCTACTGCACCGACGACGAGGACTGCCCATCGGGCCAGGTGTGCGTCGACAATCGCTGCGTGACCGCGACGCCGACGCCGACGCCGATCGGCTACTGCACCGACACCAACGACTGCCCCGAGGGGCAGACGTGCATCGACAACATGTGCGTCGCATTCACCGCGACGCCGATCGGCTACTGCACCGATGACGACGACTGCGCCGACGGCGAAGTCTGCGTCGACAACATGTGCATGGAAACCACGCCGGTGCCGCGACGCGGCGGTGGCGGCGGCTGCAGCTGCGAGATCGATCCGGGCGCCGCCGGGGGGCGCGCCGCCGACCTGCTCGCCGTGCTCCTGCCGGCGCTCGTGCTCCTGCTGCGCCGCCGCGCCCGGCGCGGGTGAAACACGCGCCGCGCCCGCCGCGACACCGCGCGCGGCGGCGCGGTGCGAGCACCCCGAGCGGGACGCGCCCGCTCAGCTGTTGCGGTAGACGATCAGCCCGTGGGTCGGGTCGTACGGCGACACCGCCACGGTGACGCGATCGCCGGGGATGACCTTGATGTGGTAGCGGCGCATGCGGCCGCTGATCTTGGCGACGAACTGCTGGCCCTTGTCGGACTCGATCTTGAACAGCCCGCCGGTCATCACTTCCTTGACCGTTCCTTCGATTTGAATCAGGTCGTCTCGCGCCACACGGTGCTCCTCGCTGGAGTGAACGTCATCCGGTCCGGCTAGCACACCGCCCGGCCATTCGCCTAGCCCTCCGCCTCCGCCGGAAAGACCGCCTGCGAGACGTCCTGCAGGGCGTGTCACACGCGCCTGATCGGCGCGCGCGACACGAAACGTCAGGCGCCACCGTCAACGCAATGTAGCCGCGGCCCCTGTGGCCGCACGGCGACGCGGAGCGTCGCCCGGGGTGGCGGGGCATG
>CBFGUK010000237.1:0-6463 GCA_965651925.1 uncultured bacterium
TCAGCACCGGCCGCGCCGTGCGCGGCCGACCGGTCACCGGTCACTGGTCACCGGTCACGCCGTTGGCCTCTCGCCTCCGCCCTTGCGCGCGAATCCGCGTCTGACTAGGGTCCTTCCATGTTCGGACTCGGCATCGGCGAGCTGCTCGTCATCCTCGTCATCGTCATGATCATCTTTGGCGCGGGCAAGCTGCCGCAGATCGGCGAGGGGCTCGGGCGCGGCATCCGCAGCTTCAAGCGCGAGGTGGGCCGGCCGGACGAGATCGACGTGACGCCGAAGGCCGACAATGAGCCGCCGGCGGACGGCGGCGGCGACGGCGACGGCGGCTCGCGTCAGGCGTAGCGCTGCGCGCGCACGACTTCGGTCGAGAACGTCGCGGCGCCGTTCGGGACGTCGAGAAAGATCGTCATGAACGGGCAGCCGGCGCCGGGCTGCATGCCGAGATCGGCGGGCGGCTTGATGCTGCGCAGGATCGACACCTGGTGGACGCTCAGCTCGCGGATGCGCGCCTCGAGCGCGTTGCCGCAGGCGGTGAGCTGCTGTCCGACGGCGCGGTTGCTGCCGTCGTAGAGCGAGGCGAGGATCTGCACGCCGCGCAACGGGTCGGCGGACTGATTGACCGCCCGCCCGGTGACCACGAATACCGCCTTGCCGTCCTTGGTGCGCTCGTAGCGTCCCTGGACGTCGACGAGGGCAATATCGTTGCCGGCCGCCGCCTCGCGCAGCGTCGCGCCGATCACCGGCAGCGTCTGCGTCAGCTTGCGCGACCAGTCGGGGTCGTCGAGCAGCGAGACCGTCAACGCGCCGTAGGCGCCCACCACCACCAGCAGAAACACGAACACCGACCGCACGCTGATCCCTCCCCGCACCGCCCCGGGGCGAGCCATCGGCTCGCCCGGCGTGACCTCCTCCTCCGGCTCGATGAGGTCGAAGTCGTCGACCTCGTCCGCCGCGGCCGCCTCCATCGAGGGATCGTCGCCGGCCTCCGGCGCACCCTCGTCGTCGCGTGCCTCGTCGAAGCGCAACTCCGCCTGCGCCGCCGTGCCGCGTGTGGCCCGTGTCCGGCGCGCGCGCGATGCCGGCGCGGCGCTGCGTCCGGCGGTCGGCTCGTTGAGCAGGAACGCATCTTCCGGTACAGGGGGCGAGGTCAGCTCCGGCGCTCTCCACTCGTCGTCATCGTCGAATTCGAACGACAGATTGTCGTCCGGCGGCGGACGCTTCGGGCGGCGCGTCGCGGCGGCATGACCAGGAGCCGGAAACACACGTCGACAGCGGGCGCACTTGAGCATCGACCGGCTGTCGGAAAGCTGGCGTCCATCGAAGCGGAAGCGGGTTCCGCAGTGGGGACACTCGATGATCATCGGCGGCTGACGAGCGGGGGGATTGTATGAGTGAGGAGACAAAAGGCAAGGCGACGGGACCGGTGACCGAGCTCTCGGTGGTGCTGCCCGCGTACAACGAGGAGCCGAACATCGAGCGCGTCGTGCGCCAGGTCGGCGCCTACCTCGACCCGCTCGGCATCGACTACGAGATCCTGCCGGTCAACGACGGCAGCCGCGACGGCACCGGCGAGATCCTCGCGCGCCTCGCGCAGGAGCTGTCGCGCGTGCGGCCGCAGACGCATCCGCAGAACCGCGGCTACGGTGCCGCCCTGCGCACCGGGTTCGACGCCGCGGCGAAGAAGTACGTGTTCTACATGGACGGCGACGGCCAGTTCGACATCGCCGATCTCGACAAGCTGCTGCCGCTCGCCAGCGAGGATGCGATCGTCACCGGCTTCCGCATCGAGCGCCGCGATCCCTTCGTCCGCCGCCTCAATGCCAAACTCTTCGGCGGCTGGCTCGTGCGCATCATGCTGAACGTCCACGTCCGCGACCTCAACTGCGCGTTCAAGCTCATCCCGCGCAAGGTCCTGCAGGCGATCACGCTCGAGTCGACCGGCGCGCTGATCAACGCCGAGCTCTACGGCCGCGCCATCCGCGCCGGCTTCGGCATCCGCGAGGTCGGCGTCCACCACTACCCGCGTGAGGCCGGTGTGCAGACCGGCGCCCACCTCAGCGTCATCGCCCGCGCCTTCTACGATCTCTTCCGCCTGCGCCAGAAGATCATCGAGACGCAGCCGAAGCGGTAGAGGCGGCGCGCCGCGCCCCGGCGCCGGCACGGCGGGGCTGTCAGGCTGGCCAGGCTGTTACGCTGTCAGGAGTCGGAGCGCGCGCCGCGCGCGCACATCTGACCGTACCTAGGCGCGAAACCGTGGAGGGCGCCGCTCCGTCGGCGCCTGTTGGATCGAGCGACGCGCGCTCATTCCAACAGCCGCCCTCGTTTCCGACGGAAACCTCCGGCCCCTAACAGCCTAACAGCGTAACAGCCTGACAGCCTCTCTCTTACGGCGGCGGCAGCTCAAACACCTGAATCCGATTGTTCAAGGTGTCCGAAATCGCGACCTTGCCGTTGCCGGCGGCGATGCCGATCGGGCGGTTGAAGTCGCCCGGGCCGTTGCCGCTCCGGCCCCAGCTGCCCTTGAGCTGGCCGTCGACGTAGCGCGCGAAGCGGTGCATGTAGGAGTCGGTGACCAGCACCGCGTCGCCCTGCAGCGCGAGGTAGGGCTCGGTGTAGAACTCCTCCCACCCGAACACCGGGAACTCGCGCACGAACACGCCGTCGCCCTGGAACACCTGGATGCGGCGGTTGCCGGTGTCGGCGACGATCACCTCGCCGGCCTGGTTCACGGCGATGCCGACCGGCTCGATGAGCTGGCCGGGCGCCGACCCGTCCTGGCCCCAGTATTCGATCTGCACGCCGTCGAGGCTGAACGCGACGACGCGCTTGTTGCCGGTGTCGGTGACGTACACGCCGTCCGTGCCGACCGCGATGCCGCGCGGCCCCCAGAAGCCCGGGTCCGGGGTCCACTGCTTGAGGAACGTGCCGTTGGCGTCGAACTTCTGGACGCGGTGGTTCCACGTGTCGGCGACGTAGACGTTGCCGTCCGGCCCGACGGCGATGCCGTGCGGATCCTTGAACTGGCCGGGATCGGAGCCCGCCGTGCCCCAGGTGTGCAGCACGGTGCCGTCGGGGCCGATCTTCTGGATGCGGTTGTTTTTGGTGTCGGCGACGTAGAGGTTGCCGGCGGCGTCGTAGGCGAGGCCACGCGGCTCGGCGAACTCGCCGCGGCCCGCACCGGCGCGGCCCCACACGGCGACCGGCTGCAGCTGGGCCGGCATCTGCGGGTAGTTGCGCGACGGCGGCGGCGGGTTCACCTGCACCTTCGTGAACTTCATCCCCGGCGTCAGGTCCTTCTTCACGTACATGACGCCGTCGCTCGAGCCGAGCGGGCTCCACGCGTCACGCGTGAACAGCCAGCGCACGAGCTGCGGCACCGTCGGCATGCCCGGCTCCCACCAGCCGCGGATCTGGAACGGCACCTTCTCGTAATTCGCTTCCTGGGTGAGCAGGACCTCGTCGTGGGCCTTGGCGACCTCCTTGTCGACGATCAGCACCGGGACATCGATGTCGCGCAGGTTCGCCGCCCAGTTGACGGGGTAGTGGCGCAGATACCAGCTGAACGGCCACGTGGCATTGCCCGAGACCGCCAGCCGCGTCTGCGTGCCGGTGCCGAGCTGCGCGCCGACGGATTCGATGCGGTCCATGACCATGTTCACGTCGTAGGTCGACTGCACGTACGACAGCATCGTTTCGCGCCGTCGCTCCGCCGGCTGGTCCGGTCGCGGTGCGTCGTAGAGGAAGTTCGCCTCGACGAGCGACCACAGCGTCAGCGCGCTCACCGCCGCCGTGGCCAGCACCGGCGCCGGGCGGGCGAGCACGCCGGTTTCGATGACGCGCCCGAACCAGCGCCCCGCCACCAGCGTCAGCGGCAGCAGCTGCGGGATCAGCAGCCAGGGCACCTTTTCCTGCGCCCAGCCGTAGATGAACAGGCAGCCCGCGGCCGAGAACACCGCGAAGCGCATGAAGCGGTCGGGCGGCTCCTTCTGGGTGAGGGCGCCGATGATCCCTGCCAGCGCCGGGAAGAAGATCAGCGGTTCATAGAGCGACAGCTCGGGCAGGTAGTAGTACCAGGGGCCGCCGATGCGCTTGATCGCCTGCTGGCCCGACCAGTAGTTGATCGCGTCGCGGATCGGCGCGAGGCCGAACCACTCGAGCTCCTTCGGGTTGGTCCCGAAGGACGAGTACATCGCCACCCAGATGATCGCGAAGATCACCAGGGAGGTGAGCAGCGGCACGAGACTGCGCCGCACGAACTCCCAGAGCTCGGTCAGCGCCCCGCGCCCGCCGCGCCAGTTGGCGAGCACCAGCGCCGCGAGCACCACGAACAACGCCGCCGGCGCCGCCATCCAGACGCGGTTGGCCGCCCCGGCGCCGAGCAGCCCGGCGGCCATCAGCGCGAAGACGAGCAGGGCGTAGAGGACGTCGTACTCCCAGAGCAGCACCGCCGCGATGCCGAGCAGCGCCATCGGCATCAGCAGGTACATGTCCTCCTTGTTGGTGAAGGAGAACGCGAGCGCGGCGAAGCTGCCGTAGAGGTACCAGGCGCGGCGCGACTCGGCGTAGCGGAAGAACAGGAACACCGCCGCGAGGTTGGTGAGCGCGAGATAGATGTCGTGCCGGACGAAGCGCGTGAAGTAGACCCACGACGGCGAGAACGTGATCAGCACGAGGAACGACAGCGCGCCCCAGCGGCCGAGATAGCGGCGCAGCGGCCACGCGAAGGCGACGACGCCGAGGCCGAACAGGACGGCGCTCAGCCGGCCGGTGAAGTCGTTGTCGCCGAACAGCCACATGACCAGCGCCGTCGAGAAGTACAGCGTCGGTCCGTGGTAGACGGGATCGTACTTGTAGTCGGCGATGCCGTTCTGAAGGATCTTCCACGAGAAGAACGCGTGGATCGACTCGTCGTGGTGATAGGGGCGCACCCCGAGATCCCAGGTGCGCAGCAACACGGCCATGACAAAGAGCAGCACGTAGGCGAGCTGCTCGACGGTCAGCCCGCCGATCGTCCTGCGATCGAGCGCGCTCGGTTCCGTGTCCGTCGTCAGCCCGCCAGTCGTCTGCTGATCCAGCGCGCTCTGCTCTGATTCCATACGGCTCCCGGGCCGTCCGAACGGCCACAAAGGCAGGTGACCTAACGGGGCCGATATGGCTTGTCAAACCTCGTTGTGCGGTGGGCCCGACCGCCGCCGGCCGCCCCTCGCCGGGCGGATCGGGTCGGTTGCGCCGCTGCGCGCCGGCGCGTTAGGCCGCTGCCATGGACCTCCCGCTCACCGACACCGAACGCATGCTGCGCGACACCTTCCGCAGCTATTTCACCACCGAGATCGAGCCGCACGTGCCGGCGATGGAGCGCGGCGAGCTGCTGCCGTACCCGCTGATGCGCGCCATGCATCAGGCGCTCGGGCTCGACCAGATGATGGCCTCGCTCGGCCGCCGCGCCGGCAAGGGGGACGGCACCGGCGGCGGCGCCGCCGCCGCCGCCGGCTTCGATGCCGCCACCGTCCGCTATGCGCGCACGACCTTCCAGGTCGAGATGGCGCGCGTCAGCCCGTCGTTCGCCCTCAGCTACGGCGCCAGCCTCGGTCTCTTCGGCGCCAACGTCGTCGGCAAGGGGACGCCCGAGCAGATCGAGCGCTTCGCGCGCCCGGTGCTGCGCTGCGAGCGCATCGGCGCCTGGGGCTTGACCGAGCCCGGCGCCGGCAGTGACGCGCTGCGCGGCATGAAGACGACGGCGCGGCGCGACGGCGACCACTACGTCCTCACCGGCAGCAAGACGTTCATCACCAACGCGCCCTATGCCGACATCTTCCTGATCTACGCCCGCGTGCAGGGCGGCGAGCTCGACGGCTCGATCCAGCCGTTCATCGTCGAGCGCGACACGCCCGGGCTCAACACCGGCCAGCCGCTCAAAAAGATGGGCATGCGCGGCTCGCCGACCGGCGAGATCTTCCTCGACGAGGTGCGCGTGCCCGCCGACCAGCTCCTCGGCGGCGGCGTGCGCCAGCGCGATCACGTCAAGTCGAGCCTCGCCGTCGAGCGCGGCGGCCTCTCGGTACTCTCGTACGGCATCGCCGAGCGCTGCTTCGAGATTGCGCGCGACTACGCGCGCACGCGCGAGCAGTTCGGCCAGCCGATCGCCAGCTACCAGCTCGTCCAGCAGCGCCTGGCGCGCATGTACGTCGCGGTGTCGAACTGCCGCCGCATCGTCTACGCCGACCACCTCGCCGGCCGCCCGCTGCAGGAGTCGGTCGCCGACGTCTGCGCCGGCAAGCTCTACTGCGCCGAGATGGGCACCTTCGTCGCCTTCGAGGCGATCCACATCCTCGCCGGCAACGGCTACATGGAGGAATACGTCGTTGAACGCCTCGCCCGCGACGCCAAACTCATCGAGCTCGGCGGCGGCACGACCGAGATGCAGATCCTGACCATCGCGAGAGAGATCCTCGCGGACTGAGCG
>CBFGUK010000238.1:0-6451 GCA_965651925.1 uncultured bacterium
CCGGCGCGGCCGCAGCCGCCTGGCTGCTGCTGCCTGCCCTGCTGCTCGCCCGTCGGCGACACAGGAATTGACGGACTGCGGCGCATCCTCTACAGATCGACCACGCGGTAAACGGACGCGGGGTCGTCCGCCGGATTCCCCGGGACCCCGCTTCCCCGAAACGAGATCGTTCCTCCCGGCACACGGGCGGAACCAGCGCCGAGAGGTGATGTGACGACACCCTGCGTGTCGCACGCGCCTCCGGCAAAGCAGGTGCAACCGAAACACATGGCGTATGCCTCGGGCGCAACCCGCACCCGGCGCCGCGCCGAGTGGCAGCATGATCGGCCCGGCCGCCCGGACCGAACCGGCGAGAGCTGACGTGAACGGCGACATCAACGAACGGACGCCCGAGGAACCCGAGGGCGGCCACGCCGAGGCCGGCGCCCCGCGCGCGGCCGAGGCGCCGCGCGAAACCGACGCCGCACCGGCGCGTCCCGAGGGGGCGCCCGCCCGTCGGCGCCGGCGCCGCCGCCGGCGCAACGACGCGCGCGGCGGCGAGCCCCGCGCGGCCCTGGGCCCGCTCGAGCAGGCGGCGCGCCGGCTCGGGATCACCCGCCTCTATCCCGAGCAGGAACGCGTCATCGCCAACGCCCTCGAGCGGCGCGACACGCTCGTCGTCCTGCCGACCGGCTTCGGCAAGTCCGCCTGCTACCAGATCCCCTCGATGCTGCTGCCGCAGCCGGTGGTGGTCATCTCGCCGCTGCTCGCACTGCTGCGCGACCAGCACGAGAAGCTGCTCAAGCGCCGCATCCCGTGCGTGCGCCTCGACGGCACCGTGCGCGGCAAGGCGCGCAAGGAGGCGCTCGAGACGATCGCGCGCGGCGGCTCCCTGCTGGTGATGACGACGCCCGAGACGCTCGGCTCCGAGGAGGGCCGGCAGGCGCTGCGCGCCTCGGGGGTCAGCCTCGCCGCGGTCGACGAGGCGCACTGCATCTCCGAATGGGGCCACGACTTCCGGCCCGCCTACCTGCAGATCGGCGAGCGCCTGCGCGCGCTCGGCGGACCGCCGATCCTGGCGCTCACCGCCACCGCGACGACCAATGTCCGCGAGGACATCGTCCGCTTCCTCGGCCTGCGCGACCACGCCGTCGTCGCCGGCTCGCCGCACCGCGCGAACCTCGCGTTCGAGGTCCTGCACAGCCGCGGCGACGCGCGCCTGCGCGCCCTGATCCGCTTCGCGCGCCGCCTGCGCCGCCCGGGCATCATCTACTGCACGACGACGCGCGAGGTCGACAACGTCTACACCGCGATGCACATGCTGCGCATCCCTGCCCACCGCTACCACGGCAAGATGGCCGCCGGGGAGCGCGACCAGCAGCAGGAGCTCTACATGAAGGCCGGGCGGCGCACGGTGATGGTCGCCACCAGCGCCTTCGGCCTCGGCATCGACAAGCCCGACATCCGCTACATCATCCACTACCAGTCGCCGGCCTCGCTCGAGCAGTACGTGCAGGAGGCCGGGCGCGCCGGCCGCGACGGCCAGAAGGCGAACTGCATCCTCCTCTACGACGAGGACGACCGCGCCATCCACGAAGCGCTCCTGCAGAAGAGCCGTGTCCGTCCCGATCAGCTCTACAAGCTCGGCCGCGCGCTCGCCGCGTGGGCGGCCGAGGGCCGCACGCCGCAGCTCGAGGCGCTGGCACTCTCCGCCGGCCAGGGGCCGCGCATCACCGGCGCCCTCCTCGCGGTGCTGGAGGAGGCCGGGCTGGTGGCGCTCGCCGAGGACGGCGCGATCCAGATTCTCGAGCCGGCGGAGTCGGTCGAGGAGCGCTCGCGCAGCCTCGCCGGTCAGTTCGAGACGCTGCGCACCCAGGACGGCCGGCGCATGGAAGCGATCGCCGAGTACGCGCTCACCACCGAGTGCCGCGCCGTGCTGCTGCGCCGCTACTTCGGGGAGGAGGACGGGACGCCGTGCGGGTTGTGCGACGTATGCCGCGGGCGGCCGGAGCGGCCGTCGAGCTTCTGGGAACCGATTGCGCCGCCGGAGCGCAAGAAGAAGAAGCGCAAGCGCCCGGCGCGCAAGCGCGGGCGCAAGAAGGGCAACGCGGCGGTCACCCCGGACGTGCTCACCGCCCCGCTCGAGCGGGTCGACTCCGAGGCCGAGGCGCTGCTGCCGATCGACGAGCTGCCGGCGCCGCTGGACGACTGACCGTGCGCGCCGCGTTCCGCACGCTCGTCGCCGGCGCGCTGCTCGGTGCGAGCGCCTGCGGCGGTCCCGCGAATTCGGCCAACCACGCCGGCGGCCCGCCGCCGATTGCCGTCGAGCTCGGGCCGGTCGAGCGCGGGGAGATCCGCGACGTCGTCGCGCTCGTCGGCCAGCTGGAAGCCGAGGAGTCGGTGACGCTCACCTCCGAGGTGAGCGGCGTCATCGAATCCGTCGCGTTCGCCGACGGCCAGCGCGTGCGCGCCGGCGACCTGCTCTTCCAGCTGCGCGACGCGCCCGAGCGCGCGCGGCTCGCCGAGGCGGCCGCCGAGCTGCGCCTCGCCGAGGACGAGTTCCGCCGCACCGAGGCGCTGGCGAAGCAGAAGACCGTCTCGGCCGCCGAGCTCGACCGCGCCACCGCGGCGCTCGCCGCCGCGCAGGCGCGGCGCGACCTCGCCGCAGCCGAGCTCGACCGTCTGCGCATCGTCGCGCCGTTCGATGGCGTGCTCGGCGCGCGCCTCGTCTCGCCCGGCGACCGCGTCAGTGACGACACGCCGCTGGTGCGCATCGACGCCATCGACCGCCTGCGCCTGGCTTTCACCGTGCCGGAGATCACGGTCGAGGCGATGCAGGTCGGCCGCCCGGTGTCGATCGCCGTCGCGCCGTTCCCCGGCGAGCGCTTCGCCGGCGAGGTGTACTTCGTCGCCGCCGCGCTCGACCCGAACACGCGCCGTCTGCTGCTCAAGGCGTGGGTGCCGAACCCCGCGCACCGCCTGCGGCCCGGGCTGTTCGCGAACATCGATCTCGTCGTCGCCGAGCACCCGGCGGCGACGCTCGTGCCGGAATCGGCGATCGCCTACGACGCCAACGGCCCGTTCGTCTGGCGCGTCACGCCGGAGCAGACCGTCGAGCGCGTGCCGGTGACGCTCGGGCTGCGCCAGGCGGGGCGCGTCGAGATCGCCGACGGGCTCGTGCCCGGCGAGCGCATCGTCACCGCCGGTACGCACAAGGTGAACCCCGGCGCGGTCGTGCAGGCGGCCGAGCCGGTGCCGGCCCTGCCCGGCGCGACCGCGGGACCCGGGGGGAGCGGAGCCGGGCAGTGAAGCTCTCGCAGGTCTGCATCGAGCGGCCGGTCCTCGCCACCGTCCTCTCGCTGGTCATCATCCTCTTCGGCGCCATCGCGCTCACCCGGCTGCAGAACCGCGAGTATCCCGACGTCGACCCGCCGGTGGTCGCGGTCACCACCGTGCTGCCCGGCGCCGCGCCGGAGGTGATCGAGACCTCGGTCACCTCGCCGCTCGAGGACCAGCTGATCGCCATCGAGGGCGTCCGCCACCTCACCTCGCTCAGCCGCGAGGAGGCGTCGCAGATCACCGTCGAGTTCGAGCTCGACCGCGACGTCGACGCGGCGGCGAACGACGTGCGCGACCGCGTCGCGCGCGCGCGCCGCAACCTGCCCGACGACATCGAGGAGCCGATCGTCGCCAAGCGCGACGCCGACGCCAGCCCGATCATGTGGCTGGCGCTCTACGGCGACACGATGTCGCAGATCGAGCTGTCGGTGCTCGCCGAGACGCAGATCCAGGACCGGCTGGCGAAGCTGCCCGGCGTCTCCGAGGTGCTGATCGCCGGCGAGCGCCGCTACGCGATGCGCGTCTGGATCGACAACTCGCGCCTGACCGCCCAGCACCTGACGATCGACGACGTCGCCCAGGCGCTGCAGCGCGAGAACGTCGACATCCCCTCCGGCCGCGTCGAGAGCCTCGACCGCGAGTTCACCGTGCGCACGCTCGGCGAGCTGTCGACCGCGCCGGACTACGGCGCGCTGATCGTCGCGGTCGTCGACGGCGCGCCGGTGCGCCTGCGCGACGTCGCGCACGTCGAGGTCGGCCCCGAGGACGAGCGCAAGCTCGTGCGCTTCAACCAGAAGCCCGCCGTCGGCCTCGGCGTCATCCGCCAGTCGACCGCGAACACGCTCGACGTCGCGACGCTGGTGAAGGCCGAGGCCGAGGCGATCCGCGCCACGCTGCCGCCCGGCGTGCAGCTGCAGACGGCGTTCGACACCTCGGTGTTCATCGAGCGCTCGCTGCGCGACGTCAGCCAGTCGATCCTCGAGGCGATCGTCCTCGTCGTCGTCGTCATCTTCCTCTTCCTGCGCTCGCTGCGCGCGACGCTCGTGCCGACGGTCGCCATCCCGGTGTCGCTGATCGGCACGTTCGCCGTCCTCTACTTCCTCGACTTCTCGATCAACACGCTGACGCTGATGGGCATGACGCTGGCGATCGGCCTCGTCGTCGACGACGCGATCGTCGTGCTCGAGAACATCACGCGCTGGGTCGAGCTGGGCACGCCGCCGATGGAGGCGGCGCGGCGCGGCATGGACGAGATCTCGTTCGCCGTCGTCGCCGCGACGATCTCGACCATCGCCGTCTTCCTGCCGCTCGCGTTCCTCACCGACAAGACCGGCCTGCTGTTCCGCGAGTTCGGCATCACCGTCGCCGCCGCGGTGGCGATCTCCGGCTTCGTCGCGCTGACGCTCTCGCCGATGCTGTGCGCGCGCCTGCTGCGCCACGGCGCCGCCGAGCGCGGCGTCAAGGCGGCGCTCGCGCGCCTGTTCGAGTCGCTCGCCCGCGGCTATGCCGTCGTGTTGCGGCCGGTGCTCGTGCGGCCGGCGCTGCTCATCGTCGTCGGCGTGCTGTGGGTCGGCGCCGGCGCGCTGCTCCTCGGCGTCATCGACCGCGAGTTCATCCCGATGGCCGACCGCGGCGCGCTGCGCATCTTCGCGCGCGCCCCCGAGGGCAGCACGCTCGAGTACACCGACCGCTACCAGCGCGCCGTCGAGGCGGTGGTCGGCTCGTATCCCGAGATCGACCGCGCCTTCGGCGTCGTCGCGCTCGGCATCGGCACGCCGGGCCTCGTCAACGAGGCGGCGATGTTCGCGAACATGGTGCCGTGGGAGGACCGCACGCGCACGCAGATGGCGATCGTCGACGAGCTGCGCCAGCGGCTGAGCGTGCTCGGCGGCATGACGGTGTTCCCGTCGAACCTCCCGGCGCTGAGCAACGACGCGGGCCTCGCGCCGGTGTCGCTCGTCCTGCAGGGGCCCGACGTCGGCGAGCTCGCCCGCTACGCGAACGAGATCATCGCCCGCGCGCGCGCCATTCCCGGCCTCGTCAACCTGCAGACCGACCTGCTGCTCAACAAGCCGCAGATCGAGGTGCACATCGATCGCGACCGCGCCAGCGACCTCGGCGTCTCGGTGCGCGAGATCGCGCGCACGCTGCAGATCCTGTTCGGCGGCCTCGACCTGACGACGTTCAAGCTGCGCGGCGAGACCTACGACGTCATCGCCCAGCTCGCGCGCACCGAGCGCTCGACGCCGCGCGACCTCTACGGCGTCTACGTCCGCGGCGCGAACGGCGCGCTCATCCCGCTCGCCTCGATGGTCAGCGTGCGCGAGACCGTCGCGCCGCGCGGCCTGCCGCACTTCGACCGCCTGCGCTCGGCGACGGTCAGCGGCTACCTCGCCCAGGGCCTGCCGCTCGGCACGGCGATCGAGCGCATCAGCGCGATCGCCGACGACGTCCTGCCCGACGGGCTCGGCTACCGCTACACGTTCTCCGGCGAGTCGGAGGACTACAGCGAGTCGAGCAACGCGCTCGCGTTCGCCTACGTGCTCGCCGTGCTCGTCATCTACCTCGTGCTCGCGGCGCAGTTCGAGAGCTTCGTCCACCCGCTGACGATTCTCGTCGCCGTCGCGCTGTCGTTCACCGGCGCGCTGGTCACGCTGCTGCTCACCGGCACGACGCTCAACCTGTTCAGCGAGATCGGCCTCGTCATGCTCGTCGGCCTGGTGACGAAGAACTCGATCCTCATCGTCGAGTTCGCCAACCAGCTGCGCGCCCAGGGGCGGCCGCTGTTCGAGGCGACGTTCGAGGCCTCGCGCACGCGCTTCCGCCCGATCCTGATGACCGCGCTGTCGACCATCGTCGGCATCCTGCCGATCGCGCTCGGCACCGGCGCCGGCGGCGAGGCGCGCGCCCCGCTCGGCATCGCCGTCGCCGGCGGCATGTTCTTCTCGACGCTGCTCACGTTCCTCGTCGTGCCGGCGACCTACGTCGCCATCGAAGGCTTCCGCGCCCGCCGCCAGCGCCGCGCCACCGCCGCCGCCCCCGCCGCCGCCGCGTAGCGACGCACGGCGGCTCGCCTCGAGACGCGCTGGAGGGCCGCGCTTCCGCGCGGCCGCGGACGCGCGTCGCCTCATGC
>CBFGUK010000239.1:0-6442 GCA_965651925.1 uncultured bacterium
GCAACCGCTCGGACGACACCGGCGGCCGCAACACATAGCGGCAGACCTGCTCGAGCCGCTGGCGCGCTCCCGCCGGCACGACCACGCCCGCGTGCAGACTGAACCCGTTGCTCCGGGCCAGACACCGGCCGGAAGCCATCTCGTCGCCGTCGATCGGTTCTCCCCGACCACGGCCCCATCCGCCCGCCGCCACGCCCGTGCCCAGCACCGAGGCCGACGCCAGAGTGGCCAGGGCCGGCGCTTCGGTCACCCACTGGTCGTCATCGTCAGTGCGCGCGGTGTCCCGACGCGTCAGCAGTCGTGTCAGGCGCGCCTCGATCGCCGCCAGCACCTCGGCCACGTCGAGCGTCGTCACCGGCGGCGTCGGGTGAAAGTGCAGTCGGCCAGCCGCGTCCTTCGCGTACACACCGTCAAGGACCAGGGCATGCAGGTGCACGTTGAGGTTGAGCGCGCCACCGAACCGCTGGATGATCATTACCGCGCCGCTACGGCCACCGGTGACGCCCCTCCAAGTGGCCCGTTGCCGCAGTGCCTTCAGGACCGCGCGCGCGAAGATGCTGGCAACGGCCCGGCACAATTCGTGGTCCCACGCCAGCCGATACCGTAGCCGGAACGGCAGGGTCAACACCCACTGGCGCATGCGAACGTCCGGCAAGACGCGATCGATAAGGTGCGCGGCTCGCTCCGCCATTCGCCGTCCCCCGCAACTCGGACAAGAGCCGCGGCCCTTGCACGAGAAGGCGACGAGGCGTTCCTTGCCGCACGTGGTGCATCGAAATCGTGCGAAGCCGCCCGCCAGCCATCCGCAGCGCAGGAAGTCGCGAAACTCCTGCTCGACGAACGCCGGCAGGCCTTCGCCGTTCCGCAACGAGGCGCTGTGCGCCCGAAACGCCTCGAAGTGGTCCCGGACGATCGCGTGGAGCACAGTCGTTTGCGGATCCCGCGGTTCGTAGACGCTCGAAGGGTGAGCCACGCGAGCGCCAAGACGCGGCTCGCGTGCCAGCCACGAAGCGACGCAACCCGACGTCAATCCCGGCGATCGCTGCGCGGTCGACGGAATCGCGACAACGGCGGTTGCCCGCGCCTGCCGGCATCGCGGGTTCGCGCCGGCGCCGAATATCGCGCAGCGTCCGAGGCGGTTCAGCGGAGCTCGATGCAGGCACGGGCCCGACGGGCGCGGGGTCCCGCGCCAGGCCGGTGGAACCCCTGGATGCGACTCAGGCCGCCATCGTCACCGAGTTGACAACCGCCGGTGTCGAACGGACCCCGCGCGAAGACGGTCAAGCCCGGCGCGTCGTGCCTTCTCCGACGTGGAACCGGGGCGGCTCAGCGGCGGGCCGGCGCGCCATCTGGCGCTTCTTGGGCAGCGTCCCCTTCTCGCTCGCGCCCGAGTTGGCGACACCGCTGCTCGGGATGCGCGCACACGCGATGATCGTCCGGCGCGCGGTGCAGCGGCTTGGCGCGGCGGCCCAGGCGCACACTCGTGGGCATGCGGGCGCGATCGACGCGGCGGCGGCGCCTCACGCCGACGCCCCCGCTCGCGCCGCTGCCACCCCGGACCGACCCGACCTTCCGCGAAGTGCAGACCACGGTCCTGTTGCTGCCCGGTCGTGATCCCCAGATCCGTTACGAGTTGGCACGGCACTGGTACCGGGCGTAGCGTGATCCCATCTCGCCGTGGCGCTCAGCGCCACCCCCTCCATCGACCTCAGGCCCATGGAGGCAGCCCCGACTCCCGTCACCCGAGTGGTCACGGGAGAGGGCATCCAGCACGTTCCCGGCATCGACTCACCCGGCGCAGCCGCCCTGCTCGTCGCGACAGCCCTCAGGGCATCCGGCCAGCCGGCGCCGCCGTTGAAGGTTGCTTGACACCGTCACCGCGCACAAGCGCCGGCGGTGCAGGCAGCCGAGCGATGGGCCGGGACATCAAAGAGCGGCAGAGGCACCGAACGCGGCCGCGCGGCATGCCCCGAGTGGTTCCCAACGTTCGTCGTTGCAGCTCTTCGCCGGGGGTATCATGCGAGGACGGAAGCGATCTCGTTTGTGGAAGCCGGTGCGTGGACGCGAGGCGTTCAGGCGTGGCCGCCGCGTATCGTCGGAGACCAATGCTCGGGTCGATGAGTCGTACCGCGCGCTGGCGCGACTGCTCGCGCGGCAGGCCGCGCGTGACCCGTTCGACCGCGCCATGAGCGAAGCCGACCGCTCGACCGAAGAGGGCCGCGAATGAAAGTCGCCATCTACGCCCGCTACTCGTCAGAGAACCAGCGTGAGGCCTCAATCGAGGACCAGTTCCGCATCTGCCGCGAGTTCGCGCGCAAGCAGGGCTGGCTCATCGCGGGCGAGTACTCGGACCACGCCATCTCTGGCGCCACGCTGACGCGCCCGGGCTTCCGGGCCATGATGTCCGAAGCCCTGCGCGGCAAGGTGGACGTCGTGCTCGCCGAAGCGCTCGACCGCCTCAGCCGCGACCAGGAAGACACCGCCGGCCTCTTCAAGCGTCTGACCTTCGCCGGCGTCGGCATCGTCACGCTCGCCGAAGGCGACATCACGTTCCTCCACATCGGCCTCAAGGGGACGATGAACGCGATGTTCCTGAAGGAGCTGGCCGACAAGACGCGGCGGGGCCTGCGCGGGCGCGTCGAGCTCGGCAAGTCCGGCGGCGGCGCCTGCTTCGGTTACCGCATCGTCCGCACGTTCAAGGACGGCGTTGTCTCCACCGGCGAGCGCGAGATTATCGCCGAAGAAGCCGACGTCATTCGGCGCATCTTCAGGGACTACGTCGCCGGCATCTCGCCGAAGCAGATCGCAAAAAGGACCTGAACCGTGAAGGACTGCGCGGCCCGAGTGGCGCGCTGTGGGCGCCGAGCACGATCTACGGCAACCCGAAGCGCGGTACTGGCATCCTGCACAACGAGCTGTACATCGGCCGCCTGGTCTGGAACAAGCTGCGCTACCTGAAGGACCCGGACACGGGAAAGCGTGTCTCGCGTCCGAACCCGGAATCCGAGTGAATCATCACCGAGGTGCCGGCGCTGCGTATCGTTGACGATTAGCAGTGGGCGGCGGTGCAGGCGCGGTACGCGACGGTGCAGAGGAAGTGGAAGACCGCCGAGCCGGGCAAGCGCTTCCGGCAGTTCGTCCGCCCGAAGTACCTGTTCACGGGTATGACGAGGTGCGGCGTGTGCGGCGCGGGCTTCGTGGTCTACTACCGCGACCGGCTCGGCTGCTTTGGCACGCGCGAGCGCGGCACGTGCACCAACAAGCTGACCATTCCGCGTCGGGAGGTCGAGGCGCGCGTGCTGACGGTCCTGCAGGAGAAGCTCCTGCGGAAGGACTTCTTCGAGGAGTTCTGCCGCGAGTTCGCGAAGGAGATGAATCGGCTTCGAATGGAACAGCGAGCCAGCTTGAGCGGCGCCAAGCGAGAGCTGGAGCGGGTCCGGCGCGAGATCGAGAAAGTCATCGACGCCATCGTGCAGGGATATGCGAGCCCAGCACTCAAGGCGCGCAACGACAACCTGCAGGAACGGAAGGAAGCACTGATGGCGCAGCTGGCGGCGGTCGACGAGCCGCCGCCCCTCCTGCACCCGAGTCTGGCCGACCTCTACCGGTCGAAGGTCGAGGAACTGGCCGCCGCACTGCAGCGCGAGGACACGAGGCTGGAGGCGTCCGAGAGCTTGCGCGGACTGGTTGAGTCGATCGTCTTGACCCCGAGGGACGGCCAGCTGGGGATCGAGCTGCGAGGGAATCTGGCCGCGATGCTGACTGCCGCCCAGAACGCAAAAAGGTCGCCGGAAACAGGCGACCTTTGCGTGCCGATGAAAGTGGTTGCGGGGGCAGGATTTGAACCTGCGACCTTTGGGTTATGAGCCCAACGAGCTACCGGACTGCTCCACCCCGCGTCAGGTGAACTTTTATTCTACCGCGCGGCCCACGCCTGGTCAACCGCTCTCTTGTTACCCTTCGGTCGTGCCGCCTGCTGACTCACTCGCTCGGCTCGGGGCCGCCATCGCGCGTGCCCGCCGCATCACTATCCTCACCGGCGCCGGCGTGTCGGCAGCCTCGGGCATCCCCACCTTCCGCGGGCCCGGCGGACTCTGGCGCACGCACCGGCCCGAGGAACTGGCCACGCCCCGCGCGTTCGCCCGCGATCCGCACCTCGTCTGGGAGTGGTACGACTGGCGCCGGCAGCTGATTGCGAAAGCCGAGCCGAACGCCGCCCACCACGCGATTGCCACGCTCACCGCACGGCCCGGCACGACGCTCGTGACGCAGAACGTCGACGGCCTGCACGAACGCGCCGGCTCGACCGGCCTGCTGCGCCTGCACGGCTCGATCTGGCGGCTGCGCTGTTGGGCCGAATGCAACCGCACCGACGACTGGGAGGACCTGGCGACACCCCTCGCTCCCCTGCCCCCGCGGTGCCCGCACTGCAACGGCCTGGCACGCCCCGCCGTCGTCTGGTTCGGCGAGATGCTGGATCCGCACGTGCTCGCCGCCGCCCGCGACGCCTGCGCCTGCGACGTCTTCCTCTCCGTCGGCACCTCCGCCTTCGTCCACCCCGCGGCAGGCCTCGTCGACGAAGCCCGCCGCCGCGGCGCCCTCACGGCCGAAATCAATCCGGACGCCACGCCCGCATCGGGAGTCGTCGACATCGCGATTGCAGCACCGGCGGAGCAGGTGCTTCCGAGGTTACTCCGCTGAAGGCGATCACAAGGCCACAAGGCTACGAGGCTACAAGGCTACTTTGAGCCTTTGGACCTTTGAGCCTTTGAGCCTTTAGTGAGGTGCGGCGAGCCTGAAGGCTCGCCCTCCGACTACCTTGTGCCTTCGAGCCTCCTTTGCCCCTTTGGGCCTTTGCGGCTTTGAGGCTTCAAGCCTTCTTGAGTGCGCGAAGCGCGAGGCTCGAGATCCCCGATCCAGCGAGCGCGAGGATGAACGCGAACAAGACCGGCGAGATGATGAGGCTCTGCTCCCAGTTCAGGTCCCGGCGCGTGACGAAGCGGAGCGCCTGCGGGTAGAACGCGGCGAGCGCGATCGGCGCCAGCAGGAGCACCGTCGTCGCTGCCCTCCGCCACGCAGGTGCCGCGAGCCTCGCTTCCCCGCCCGCACGCCGCGAGCGTCGCACCGCCAGGGCCGCGGCCACGATGACGCCGGCAATCAGCGTGGCGAGCACGACGTCGACGATCAACGCGACGGGCGCGGGCTGGACGATCGCGCCGCCCTCGAGCGCCTTCCGCAGCATCGTGGCAATCGCATCCGCGTCGAGCGGCGCGAGTGACACGCCGGTGTTCGTGACGACGGCGAGACCGACGCCGCGGCCGAGATCGGGAAGCAGATCCTGCCTGGCGCTGTACGTGAAAAGCATCCCGTTGTGGCCGATGACCCGGCTTCCGCTCTCGGTCATCGTCGCGTTCCACCCGAGTCCCTCGTGCATCAGGCGGAGGCTGTCGCTGGATACGAGCGCCGGCACGCCGCCGCCGCGGGCGGCCTGCGCGTGCCAGGCGATCCATCGCGCCAGGTCGTCGCCCGTCGTGACGACGCCGCAGCAGCCGCCGAGGAACCACGCAGGCTCGGTGCGGGCAATCGGACGGCGGAGGACGCGGTAGTGCCCCGCCGCCACGCCGGGCATGTCGCCGAGCTCGTCGATGGCGGCCGTCCGCGTCATGCCGAGCGGCAGGAAGATCCGGTCGCGCATGTAGACGCCGAACGGCATCCCGCTCGCGACCTCGACGAGCCGCGCGGCCACCCAGTAGTTCGGATTGTGATAGCTGCGGCGTTCGCCGGGGTCCGACGCGAGCGTGGCCGTCCGCAGCGCTCCGACCGCCTCTTCGAGGGACCGCGGCACGGGCCTCACCGACTTCTCGCGGAACGAGACATCGCTCATGCCGCTCCGGTGCTCGAGCAGCTGCCGCACGGTGATCGCGGCGCCACGCGGATCGCCCAGCCGGAACTCGTCGAGATACCGGACGACGGGCTGATCGAGATCGACGCGTCCCTCCTCGACGAGCTGCATCACGGCGAGCGCCGTGAACGACTTGCTGAGCGAGGCCACCGGCACGCCCGTCTCCGGCGTCATCGGCTCGCCTTCGGACGTCTCGCCGAACCCGCGCAGCAGCACGACATCCGGCCCGTCGGTGATCGCGACAACGGCGCCGGGCGCGCCGTTGCGCTCGAGATAGGTGGAAACGGCAGCCTCGATGGCGGGCAGGTCAAGTGCGGGCCCCGGCGCCTCCTGCGCCACGAGCACGCAGCTGTTCATCAGCAGGAAGCCGAAGAAGCCGCACAGAAGCCGCCGCATGAGAACCCTCTACGGAGGGGACACGGCTGAGTTCCTTGACGAGGC
This sequence comes from uncultured bacterium, assembly GCA_965651925.1. Lineage (GTDB taxonomy): Bacteria > Desulfobacterota > Binatia > HRBIN30 > CADEER01 > CBFGUK01. Next base: position 6,344 of record CBFGUK010000239.1, read on the forward strand.
GACAAGGCTGCGAGCCTACGAGGCTGCAAGGCTTCGGCGAGCCTGAAGGCTCGCCCTCCGACTGCCTTTGAGCCTCCCCTTTGCGCCTTTGCGCCTTTG
>CBFGUK010000240.1:0-6432 GCA_965651925.1 uncultured bacterium
CGTCTACCCGACGTTCCGAGATGAACCGAAAGGGCAGTGAATAGCCGCGGGCGAGTACCTCCAGGACTTCGGCGTCTGGCGTGCAGTAGTCGAGCGATTCCACGCGTTGCGCGCCGTAGGCGAACTGGCCGGAAATGCGTGGTGCCGGTGGTGCGCATTCGCGGCTGCCCGGCTGCTCATTGAGCCACTTCTCCTCGATCCATTGCAGCGACACGAGATTGCGCGATTCAGTCAGCAGTCTGACGCGTGCGCTGTGCAGGCGGCCCACTTCGAGTGCCACCAGCGATGTCGCCAGGAGGGCCAGACACATCGAGCGGGCGGTCGCGATGAATCGGTCGGGGTCGCTGGTGGCCGGTGACGCGGGGTGTCTGTCCTCGCGTGGCGGACCAAAGGCCTGCAGGCCGATGACGAGGGGGAGTGCCGCCCAGATCGCCATGGGCAAGGCGAACAGAATCGCGACGAACGAACCCGACATGAACGTATCGGTCAGGCGAGACCGCACCGCCGTATCAATGCAGAAACCGAGGAACGCGATCAGGCTGCTCATCGTGAGGAGCAGCAGCAGCATCCGCGCGATGATGCGGCGGAAATCCCTGGCGCGAAGGCGGTAGGCGGAGCCGACGGCCAGCGGCGTTGCGAGAAGAACGATGAGACTGAAGACCCAGGGGCGATTGTACTGTCGGTCGAAGCCGAGCGCGGCCGCACTCCAGCTTCCGAAGAGGAGCCCCGTCCAGCCGGTCTCGTCCGCAAAAGGCTTCAGAAAGGAATCGACCGACTGGAGGACGGCAGCGAAATCCAGGAACACGAGCAGCAGCCCGACGATCAACGCCGCGGAAAAGACGCCGAACGTCACCGCGCACACCGGCACAACGACGCGCCGCATCCGACGCGTGGGCCTGGTGAACGCGGCGATGGCGAAGGTGGCCTGCAGGAGCACGAAGACGACGACGAGCAGTCGACGGCCTTCGTCGTTCACCGGGAACTCGATGAGGTTGCTCAGCGGCGGAAGGGCGGCAAGGTCGAGTCCGTTCTTGCCGAGCGCCTCGGGGGCACGTGTCTCGAAATCGTAGGTGCTCTTCCAGCTTCCGAACGGGTCGGGCAAGCCGTTCAGTGCCGACAGCACGGCGTGCGGCAGCTCCACGACGTTGTCGAGCGGCGTCACGCAGACAAGCGTGAGGAACGCGAGATCCACGACGGCCGCCACCGCCAGCAGATGCGGCCGGTGCTCTCGGAACACACGCCAGAGAACGCTGAAGGCGGACGTCATCGCCCAACGGGCGGGGAGATCCGGTCGCCGACGATGCCTTCCGCGTCAGCTTCGACGAGGGCGGCCGGCCGCCGGGCGACGCGGCCCGCATGCCGGCGCGGCGGATGGCGATCCGGCTCGACCATGGCGACGTCGACGAGCGCCTCGAGTGCGAAGCGACAGGAGCCGGCAGCGACCGACTCGGGAGCGATCTCTACCGGCATGGACGGCGCTATATGCACGATCGCGTCAGAATGGCTAACCCGACGCGTGCGAACGGCATCAGGTGGCGCACAGGCGTTTGAATGTCGGTGTCGCGCGCGCATCTCCGTCGCCTCCCGGCGTGAGTGACCCGCCGGTGGCGCTACAGGCGTACGCGTTTGCAGACGAACAACAGTGCACGTAAAGCAGCCGGCATGCGGTGGGGACTGCCAGACGGCCTGCGTGTATCGTCATTCGCTGTGATAGCCGCCGTGCTTGTGCTCAATGCATGCACGACGCGACGGAGCGGACTGAACGTCGCACCGCCGAAGGTGTACAACGATGCCGAGACCCGACGGAGTCTCGCACAGCAGAGCGAGCGGGTGCTCGGCGCAGCCCGCGACATCGATGTGAAAACGCTTCAGCAACTTGCCGTGCTGCGGCAGATGCAGGAAGCGACCTTCCGCGGCGGCTTCAGCGGCATCGTCCCGCCGCCCGGTCTGACGCCTACCGCCGTTCCCGTACCCACCGTACCCGCGCCGACCGCCTCCAATCTTCCCGCCGCGCCGGCGACGCCGACGAACGGGTTCGGTGCGCTCGTCACCGAAAGCCTGGATGACTATGCCGGCAAGGAGGCTGAGATCGAGAACCTGCGCCTCCTCTATGCCGCCGACACGCGGATCGCCGGCAGGAACGCCCGACTCTACCTCGTGCGCTTCGACATCATGCTCAACCCGTCGCGGCAGAATTACGCCAGCTATCTCTGGCGGCCGTTCGACTGCTTCCACCTCGACAACGAGTTGCTCCCGCAATGTCGCGGGCTGCGCAACTACATGGAGGACTATCAGGCGGTCGTGTGGTTCGACTTGCCGACACTGCCGGGCGAGGGTGAACAGCCCCGACGGCGCGCGCCCGTCGAGGTGTACGCCGTGCAGCCGACGAACCAGACGCTCACCACGCTCGACTCGATGACGTCGGCGCGGGCACTGGAGCTCGCGGCGGCTGCGGTGTGGAACGGCATGGCGGGCCAGGGCGAGTACGAGACGCGGAGCGAGGAACAGTTCGCGGAGCAGCGGAAGTTTCCGATCATTCAGGGCATCGTCGACAGCCCGACGCGCTTCCACTTCGTCTTCAACCCCCGCCGTCACACCGTTCGCCGCAGTGCATTCATCTCCTGGATTCCCGGCGTCGGAAGGTACTCGACCTCCCTGTCGCTCGACTCGGGCGTGCGCCGCGCCTACGCGTATCTCCTGGTGCGCGACCCCGACTCGCTCGAAGCGGATCTGCAACGCCTCGATCCCGCGAACCTGTCGTCCTGCAACGCCCTGATCTGTGCCTCGTCGCCCGCCCACCCGACGGGACACACGAACCAGGCCGCTGCGGCAGCGGATCCGTCTGGTGCAGACGGGAGTGTTCAGCCCACACCGACACCCCAACCTGCCGTGAGCTACGCGCTCGGCTCCTTTGTATACGAGGAGCGTTTCCTGGAAGAGTCGGCCCTGCAGGTCGACGTGCCTGCGCAGCCCGCGCCGACAGCGATCCACAGCCCGGGGAGTGAGGCGTCGCCAGCAACGCCCGACCTCGTCCTGCCGATCGTCGTCCGGGGCCGCTACGTTCGTTACGGGAACCCGTATCGTAACGACCCGCTCTTCTTCGAACAGCCCGACTATCCTCCGCGACTGCACGAGGGGCAGTGCGAGCGCCATGACGACGACTCGGGCTCCCGCGTGCTGGCGGTGCGGTTGCCCATCGAGACCCGCCGCGATGGGATCCAGACGGCGCAGTGGACCGTGTCCGCATCCCCGAACGACCACCTGTTTGCCTTCCGGTCGTGTGGCGATGTCGATTGGCGTCACGTGACGGTGCAGCCGTTCTTCTGCGACCGAAACGGGAACGCATGCACGGCCGGCAACTCGGCGCTGATCTACCGTGGTCTCGCGCACCCGACGTGCGTGAGCGGCGAGTCCGACTGCCGCATGCCGTCCGGCGGCCCCTCCGGGTGCGAGGGCGCGCTGTACGAGCTCAATCCGCTGCCCCCGAAGCCGCAGGATGGCATATCGCTGCGGTTCCACGTCGACGCGGGCACGGCGCGCGGGTGGACGAGCTCGGTCCCCTATGACGGCCCGTGGGCCGCGCCGCCGACGCCGACTGCGACCGCGACTCCGAAGTGATCCACGGCGTCGCGCGTCTGATCGACGATCGCCGCGGGTGAAGATGGAGAACGCGAGCCCCCGCCCTGGCGGCGTCGCGTTCTGCATCGCCCGAGTGCCAGCCTCCGCCCGCCGGATCCCGCGCCCTGGCGGTTCGCGGCAGAGACAGGTGCGCCCGTCTGCCGCGGTCGTGGTGCATGCCCCGCCTCGCTTGTTCGCGCGGGGGGCGCTAGACGGCGCGGGTGTCCGCGCTGCGCATCTGGATCGATCTGGCGAACACGCCGAACGTGCTGTTCTTCGAGCCCGTGGTGCGTGCGCTCGAAGCGCACGGGCATGTCGTGACCCTTACGGCGCGGCAGTTCGCCGGCACGGTGCCGCTCGCGGCGGCGCGCGGCCTTCCGGCGCAGGTCATCGGCGCCGGGCACGACGCCGATCGCGACCCGGCGCGCAAGCAGCAGCTGTTCGAGGCGCGTTCCGACGCGCTGATGGCGTTTGCGCGCGGACGCGGCTTCGACGTCGCCGCGAGCCACGCATCGTTCACGCAGGCGGAGGCGGCGCGGCGGCTCGGGATTCCGACGTTCGGTGCGCTCGACTACGAGGGCGTCCTGCTGCACTCGTTCGCTGCGGCGCGGGTGTTCATGGTGCCGGCGGTCGTTCCCCCCGCCGCCTTCGCGGCGCGCGGCGTCCCGCTGCACGCCATCCGGCACTACGACGGCTTGAAAGAGCACGTCTATCTCGCCGGCTTCCGTCCCGATCCGTCGATCCGGGCGCGGCTCGGCGTCGGCGAGGACGAGCGCCTGGTGACGTTCCGGCCGATCGCGTCGCACGCGTTCTACCTCGACGCCGATGACGACCACGTGGAACAGGCGCTCCTCGAACGCCTGGCGCGCGAACCCGGCGTACGCGTGCTGGTGCTCGCCCGCACCGAGACGCAGGCGCGCGCGCTCGCGCCGCTCGCCGAGCGGTGGCCGGCGATCCGCCTCTGCAACACGCCGCTCGACGGGCCCTCGCTGATCGGCGCCTCCGACCTCGTCGTCTGCGGTGGCGGCACGATGTTGCGCGAGGCGGCGGTGCTCGGGGTGCCGGCCGTGACCATCTTCCCCGGCAGGCTCGGCGCGGTGGACCGCTGGCTCATCGACGCCGGGCGTGTGCGCCTGGTGCGCAGCGCGACGGACGCGGAGCGCCTGTGCGTCGAGCGCCGCCCGCAGCACCCGCCGGCTCCGGTTCCGGGCACGGCGCTCGAGCAGATCGTGCAGGGCATCTGCGACACGGCGCGCACCGGCTGAGGGCGTGCGCGGCGAACGCGCACATTGCGTTTCGCGCCGCGCCGTGTGCATCGATCGCGGCCGTGACGATCCGCGTCGGCATCATCGGCTTCGGCTACTGGGGCCCGAACCTGCTGCGTGCCTTCGGCGAGTGCGCCGGCGTCTCGGTGCGCGCCTGCGCGGAGCTGCAACCGGACCGCCGCGCGCTGATCCGGCAGCGCCACCCCGACGTCGCCGTGACGGCCGATGCCGACGCCGTGCTCAGCGATCCGGCGATCGACGCGGTGGCGATCGCCACGCCGGTCTCGACGCACGCCGCGCTCGCCCGCACGGCGCTGATGCACGGCAAGCACGTGCTGGTCGAGAAACCGCTGGCCGATTCGGTCGCCGACGCCGAGGCGCTGCACGCGCTCGCCGTGCGCGAGCGACGGGTGCTGATGGTCGGGCACACGTTCGTCTACACGGGCGCGGTGCGCCGCATGAAGGCGATCGTCGAGGCCGGCGAGCTCGGCACGCTCCACTACCTCGATGCCGTGCGCGTCAACCTCGGGCTGTTCCAGCATGACGTCGACGTGCTGTGGGATCTCGCGCCGCACGACCTCTCCATCCTGCTCCACCTCGTGCCGGCCGCGCCGCGCGCCGTCTCCGCCGTCGGCGCACCGCACACCGGCAGCGGCCTCGTCGACGTCGCCTACCTGACCCTGCACTACGCCGACGACTTCCTCGCCCACCTGCACGTCAACTGGCTCTCGCCGGTGAAGCTGCGCCGCCTGCTGATCGGCGGCAGCCGCCGCATGCTCGTCTACGACGACATGGAACCGAGCGAGAAGGTGCGCGTGTACGATTGCGGGGTCGAGGTCACGACGCGCGAATCCGTGCACCGCATGCTGATCGACTACCGCACCGGCGACATGTGGGCGCCGAAGATCGACGTGCGCGAAGCGCTCGCGGTCGAGTGCGAGCACTTCTGCGCCTGCATCCGCGACGGCCGCGAGCCGCTGACCGACGGCGCCTTCGGAGTGCGCATCGTGCGGCTCCTCGAAGCCGCCAGCCGCTCGCTCGCCACCGGCGGCGTGCAGGTGCCCGTATGAGCACGCCGTCGCCGCCGTTCTCGCGCATCGCCGACGACGTGCAGTTCGGGCGCGACGTGCGTCTGGTCGGTTGGGTGAACCTCTACGGCTGCACGATCGGCGACGAGTCGACGATCGGGCCGTTCGTCGAGATCCAGCGCGGCGCGCGGATCGGCGCGCGCTGCAAGATCTCGAGCCACACGTTCATCTGCGCAGGGGTGACGATCGCCGACGAATGCTTCATCGGGCATCACGTCGTGTTCACGAACGACCGCTACCCGCGCGCGGTGACCGCCGCCGGGACGCTGCAGACTGCCGCCGACTGGCAGCTCGTACCGACACAGGTCGAGCGCGGCGCCTCGATCGGCAGCGGCGCCGTGATCCTGTGCGGTGTGCGCATCGGCGCCGGCGCGCTGATCGGCGCCGGCAGCGTGGTCACGCGCGACGTCGCCCCGCAGAGCATGGTCGCCGGCAATCCCGCCCGTCCGCTGCGCCCGCCG
>CBFGUK010000241.1:0-6431 GCA_965651925.1 uncultured bacterium
GGCCAAGATCCTCCCCCGCCCCCTGCCCCCCAACCCCTGACCCCGTAACCCCTTCGAGCTCCGGCTCGCAGCGCAGACGCCCACTTTCCCTTGACATCACCCGGGCGCGCGGCAGAGATGCGCGGAGCACAGGGACGGAACGTGCTGACGGTCTTCATCGCGACCCACAACGGTGCGCAGACCCTGCCGCGGGTGCTCGCGGCACACGCCGACCTGCGCGCGCCGGCGGGCGGCTGGCAGCTGGTGCTGATCGACAACGGCAGCGACGACGGCTCGGACGCGATCGCCGCGCGCTATGCGGACCGGCTGCCGCTGCACGTCGTGCGCGAGCCGCGCCGCGGCAAGAACCGCGCGCTCAACTGCGGCCTGGCGCTGCTCGCCGGCGATCTCGCGGTGTTCAGCGATGATGACACGCTGCCCGCGCCCGACTGGCTCGTCGCGCTGCGCCGCGCCGCCGATGCGCAACCGCAGCACGACGTGTTCGGCGGGGCGATTCTCGCCCACTGGGACGCGCCGCCCCCGGCCTGGCTGCGCGACTGGGTCGATCCGAAGCCGGTCTTCGCGGTCTCCGATCCCGACTGGCCGAGCGGGCCATGCGAGCCGGCGCGCGTGTGGGGACCGAACATGGCGATCCGCGCCGCCTGGTTCGCGCGCGGCTACCGCTTCGACGAGCGCATCGGGCCGAACCGCAGCCGCACCTACGCGATGGGCGGTGAGACCGAGCTGACGCTGCGCCTGGCACTCGCCGAAGGCGTGCGCTGCTGGCACACGGCGGAGGCGCGCGTGCACCACATCATCCGGCCGCGGCAGATGACGCGCGCCTTCGTCCTGCGCCGCGCGTTCCACCTCGGCCGCTGCCTGCGCCGCGAGGCCGTGCAGCGGGCGCGCGCCGGCCAGCCGCACGCCCGGCGCGATGCGGCGGCGATCGGCACCGGGATCGCGCGGGCGCTCACCGCGCTCGCCGCGGCGCGGCGCAGCGGCGATGCGCGGCGCGCCTTTGCGGCGCGCTGGGACCTGAACATCTGGCGCGGCTGCCTGCACGAGGCGCTGCGCGGGCGCTACGAGCCGCCGGCGCCGATCAGCGATGCCCATGCCGCCTGACCGGTCCGCCACGCCAGCGCCGGCGGTGAGCATCATCCTGCCGACCTGGCAACGCGCCGCGCTGCTCGGCCGCGCAATCCGCAGCGTGCTCGCGCAGACGTTCCCCGACTTCGAGCTGCTGGTCGTCGACGACGGCTCGACCGACGGCACCGCGATGGTGCTGACCGGATTCCGCGATGCGCGCCTCCGCCTGCTGCGCCACGACACCAATCGCGGCGCCGCCGCGGCGCGCAATCTCGGCATCCGTCATGCCCGCGCGCCGTTCCTCGCGTTCCAGGATTCCGACGACGAGTGGGCGCCGGACAAGCTCGCGCGGCACATGGCGGCGTTCGCGACCTGTCCGCCGGACGTCGGCCTCGTGTACTCCGACATGGAGCGCGTCCACGACGACGGCCGGGTGACGTACTTCCGCTCACCGGCAGTCCCGCCCGGGCGGCTGATCGATGAGCGCACCGGCTTCTATCAGGTGTGCGGCCTCGGCATTCAGGCGACGGTCATCCGCCGCGCCTGCCTCGAGGCGGTCGGCGGCTTCGACGAGGCCCTGCCGGCGCTCGAGGATCTCGAGCTCTTCATCCGCCTGTCGCGGGCCTGCCGCTTCCACCACCTCGCGGTGCCGCTCGTCCGCTACCACGAGACCGACGGCCTCTCGAAGGACATGCGCGCCAAGATCGCCGCGCGCCACCGCCTCCTCGAGCTCTATGCGGCGGACCTCGCCGCGGCGGATGCCGCGTTCCTCGATCGCGAGCACGCCGCGCTCGCCGCCGCCGCCGGCCGGCTCGCGGCGCGTGAGGCGTCATGATCGCGGTCAGCATCTGCATCTGCACGTTCCAGCGGCCGGCCGGTCTGCTGCGCCTGCTGCGCTCGCTGGCGCGGCTCGCGCCGGGCACGCCGCCGCACGAGATCATCGTCGTCGACAACGACGCCGCGGGCAGCGGCGCGCCGGCGGTCGCGCAGGCGCGCGCCGCGGGCATGCGGATCGCGTATACCGTCGAGCCGGTGCGCGGCATCGCGCGCGCCCGCAACCGCTCGGTCGCGCCGGCGCGCGGCGCGTTCGTCGCGTTCATCGACGACGACGAGGAAGCCGATCCGCACTGGCTCATGCACCTGTACGACGAGGTCCGGCGCGCCGGCGTCGACGGCGGCATCGGCCCGGTGCTGCCGTGCCTGCCGGCCGGCACGCCGCACTGGCTCGTCACCGGCGGCTTCTTCGATCGCCCGCGTCCGGCGACCGGAACCGTGCTGGCCGCCGGCGGCATGCGGACCGGCAACGCGCTGATCCGCCGGACGCAGCTCCTCGCGCTCCCGGGCCCCTTCGACGAACGCTACGCGCTCAGCGGCTCCGAGGACACCGACATGTTCGCCCGCCTGGTGCGCGCCGGGACGACCATGATCGCCGTCGACAGCGCGATCGTGCACGAGCACCTCACGCCGCAACGCGCGCGCATGCGCTACCTCCTGCGCCGGCGCTTCTACGCCGGCGCCAACTCGGCGCGCATGTACCGCGCCACGCAGGCCGACATTTCGCGCGCCCGCGAGGGCCTGCGCTGGCTCGCCTCCGGCCTGCGCCTCGGCGTCACCGGGCTCGTCCTCCTGCCCGCCGGGCGCACCCGGGCGATGACCCGCCTGTCGCTCGCCGCACGCGACCTCGGCCGCTGGGCGCACTACAGCGGCTTCTCGTTCCAGCCGTACGCCGACGACACGTTCCGATGAGCGCGCACCCGCCGATCGCACCCGTGCCGCCGGGCACGGCGCGGCCGTTCTGGTCGGTGATGATCCCGACCTGCGAGCCCGACCCGCGCTTTCTCCGCGAGGTGCTCGCGGCCGTGCTCGCCCAGGATCCCGGCCCGGCGCGGATGGAGATCGCGCTCGTCGACGACGGTTCGACGCGCAGCGATCCGCGCGCCTGCATCCCGCCCGACGCGCGCACGCGCGTCGACTGGATGCGGCAGCCGCAGCGCGTCGGCATCGCCGCGAACTGGAACGCGTGCATCGCGCGCGCGCGCGGCGAGTGGGTGCACATCCTGCATCAGGACGACCTCATCCGGCCCGGCTTCTATGCCCGGCTCGAGGCCCTGATCGCCGCCTGTCCGGCCGCCGGCGCGGCGTTCTGCCGCGACACCGTGGTGGACGGCGAGGGCCGCATGGTCAGCGAGCAGCGCCACCTGCGCGCGACGCCGGGCCTCCTCGAGGACTGGGTCGAGCACATCTTCGTCGGCCTGCGCCTGCGCGCCTCGGCACTCGTCATACGGCGCCGCACGTACGAAGCGTTGGGCGGCTTCCGTCTCGATCTCGACTACGCGCTCGACTGGGACATGTGGAAGCGGATTGCCGCGGCGTTCCCGCTCGCCTACGAGCCCGACGCGCTGATGTCGTACCGGCGCCACGACGCCTCGGCCTCGAACGGCTTCCAGCGCTCGGGCGCGAACATCGAGGAGATCGCGCGCAGCATCGCGCTCACCGAGCCGCTGCTGCCGGCGGCCATCGCCGCCGAGACGACGCGCCGCACGCGCGAGAACTACACGCGCTACGCGGCGCGCCTCGGCTGGAACGCGCTCGTCGCGCGCGACCTGCGCACCGCGTTCGCGCAGCTGCGCGCCGCCCGCCTCCTCGGCTCGACGCGCACCATCGCCAGCGAGCTCACGCGCCAGGCGCGCGGCGCGCTGCAGCGCGCCGCGCGCGGCCGTGTCTCCGTAACGCCGCGGTGACGTCGGCGCTCAGTTGTCCTTGCGCCGGTTGTACAGGTAGATCACCGGCTCGCCGTTCGGGTTGCCGCCGGTCAGGTTGGCGGTCGACTCCCAGACCACGAAGCGCCCGCGCGAGATGCGCGGATGCACGTTGGTGCCGAAGAACGAGCGCGAGAGCGCGCGGATGGTGCCGTGCTTCAGATCGGCGAGGAACACGCGCCGGTTGGTCAGCGTGTTGCCGGGACCGTCGGCGTCGGCGGTGGACTCGAACGCGACGAACCGGCCGCGCGGATTCAGCGCCGGGTTGACGTTCTCGCCGACCGTGGTGTGCGTCACCTGCACGAAGCGCCCGCGCAACAGGAAGAAGATCTCCGCGTTGCCATCGGGATTCTCGCCGGTGAAGTCGCCGTTCGAGCTGAACGCCAGCGCCCGGCCGCGGCGGCCGAGCGAGGCGGCGATGTTCGTCACCGGCGCCACCGTGTGCGTCTGCTGCTCGATCTGCCAGCGGCGGCGGCGCCACCGGGCGGTGAAGATCTCGCGGTTGCCGTCCGGGTTCTCGCCGGTGAGATCGGCGGTCGAATCGAACACGATGTGCCGCCCCGTCTGCGTCGCCGGGCGGCGGTTGTCGGCGAGCGTCGAGACGGTGATCTGGCTGTAGAGCCCCGTCCGCGCATCGAGAGAGAAGATCTCGCGGTTGTTGTCGGGGTTCTGGCCGACCAGATCCGCCTCGGATTCGAAGATCGTGAAGCGCAGGGAGTGCACGGCCTGCGGTGCGCCCGAATCCCGCAGGCTCTCGCCGGCGGAGATCCCGACCGTCGCCGCGTTCGGATCGGCGGGTTGGGTGCGGCGGAAGACACGGTGCACCCAGCGCCATGCCTCCCAGGAGCCGTCGGGGTTGTCGCCGGTCAGGTCGGCGTCGGCGGCGAAGACCACGTCGCCGCGGCGGTTGACGCGCGGATCGGCGACGCGCTGCTCGCCGGAGGGATCGTGCGAGAGCTGCGTGATGAGCACGCACGCACCCTCGGTGACGAGCGGGTCGGCGTCGAGGTTCGCCGGGCAGTCGCGCTGCGCGGTGCACGGCTGGCCCGGCGTGAGACCGCCGATGCAGTACGCGCCGGGCCGGCGCAACGGACGGCGATTCATCATGAAGACTTCGTCGCCGCCGTCGGCGTTGTGCACCGCGATCCGGTCGTCTCCGTTGAGGTCCTTGTGCGAGACGAACGTGACGTATCGACCGGTGCGGGAGACGTCGGGATTGCGGCCGAAGGCGAGGAAGTGGAGCTCCTCCTCCGGTGCGCCGCTCGGGCAGACGCCGCCGCTGCTCGGGAAGCCGGCCGGCGCCGGCGCGCAGAGGAACTCGACGAAGCCGGTATCGAAGCCGGTGGCATCGGTGATCCGGTCGCCGAGCCCGGACGGGCGCTCGCTGGCGTGGTGCGGACCGCTCATCGAGCCCCACCAGTTCAGGGTCGCATCGAGGAGACCGGCGGGGGCGTGGTTGTCGAGGCCGACGCCGTTGCCGGTGATGTTGTTGTGCAGGATGCGCAGCGACTCACCGCCGGCATCGACGCGCACGCCGACGGCGCTGGTGCGCAGGTCGTTCTCGAGCAGGTGGTTCGCGCCGCCGCCGCCGGTCAGCTGCGCAACGCGCACCACGGCGCCGCTCATCGACTCGACGGTGTTCTGCGCGATCAGCAGGCCGGGGCCCGCGGCAGACACGTCGATGCCGGTGAGACCGTCCGCGATCGTGTTGCCGGTGATCGACACGAGGACGGAGCTGTGCGGCTGCGCGGCGCGCACCACCGCGCCGCCCGCGTTCTGCGTGAGCCGGTTGCCGGCGATGGCGAGGCAGTCGACCTTGCGGTTCACCTCGATGGCGGCGGTGGCCGTGGCGGTGATCACGTTGTCGCGGATGCGGATCGAGGAGCCCTGCGACACCGCGCAGGTGGACAGCCCGAGCGGGCAGATCTCGTCGACGGCGATCGCGCGCTCGCCGCCGGCGAGCGTGAGCCCTTCGATCGTCACGCCGCTGCGGCGGATGTCGAACATCGGCATCGCCGGATCCGCGGGCTGGACGGTCGTCGTCGCGGGCCCGCCCGTCGAGCGGATGGCTACCTCGCGATCGACGAGCACCGCTTCGGTGTAGGTGCCGGGACAGATCGAGACGACGTCTCCGTCATCCGACGCGGTTACGGCCGCCTGGATCGTCGCGAACGACGGCGCGCCGCAGGCACCGACGAATCGCTCGGCGCCCTGAGCGGGCGGCTCCCAGGTGCAGACGGCCGAGACGGTGCAGTCGCTCTCGCAGCCGTCGCCGGCGACGTCGTTGCCGTCGTCGCACGGCTCTCCGCTCTCGATCACGCCGTCGCCGCACACGGTCGACGGCGTGTGCGTGGCCGTCGCAGTCGCCGTCGGCGTCTCCTGCGGCATCTCGGTTGCGGTGGGAGTTGCCGTCGCGGTGTCGACGGGGGTGTGAGTCGCCGTCGCGGTGTCCACCGGAGTCGCCGTCTCCGTGTATGTGGCGGTCGCCGTCGCGGTCGGCGTGCTGGTACTGGTCGCCGCTTCGGTCGGCGTGGCGGTCGCCGTCGTGGTGTCGACCGGCGTGTGCGTCGCCGTGGCGGTATCCGCCGGCGTCGCCGTCGCGGTCGG
>CBFGUK010000242.1:0-6275 GCA_965651925.1 uncultured bacterium
GTGGGGGTGGGTGGGGGGGGGGGGGGGGCGGCCCGGGGGGGGGGGGGGGGGGGTGTGGGGGGGTGGGGGGGTGGGGGGGGGGGGCCCTGAGATTCTTCCCCCTAACCCCCCAACCCCCAACCCCTTAACCCCCTTTCCTCACAGCGCTGCGCTGCTCGGCCTCGAGCCGTCCCGTCTCCGCGACCGAGTGGTCGACAAAGCGCATCGCCTCGGCGATGGCGCGATGGCCGGCCTGCTCGGCGATCAGGCGGTGCATCGCCTGGGCGACCCGCCGATAGGCGGGATGGCCTTGCGGCGTCGAGCGCAGCTCGATGAGGTGCATCGCCTCGCGGGCGTTGCACTCGAGATAGAAGCGCACGCGGTGCGCCATCGGCAGCGCGTACGCCGCGACCTCGGGCAGCCCGGCGGCGGCGATGGCGCCGTGGAGATCGGCCGCCTCGCTCATCCGCGCGCGCCAGTCGGCGCCGGCGTCGATCGCCTCGACGGTCTCCGGCACGACATAGCCGAGCGCCGGTGTCAGGCGCTGCCACTCGAGCGTGCACAGCCGGTGGCGCTGCAGGTCGCGGAACGCGCCGTAGTCGGTGACGATGTCGAAGCGGTACACCGCCCGTTCGAAGGCGCGCCCCGGCTTGTGGCGGCGGTTCCGGCGCTCGCCGACATACGCCGCGAGCACGGCGGCGCGCTGGCCGGCATCGAGCGCGCGCGCGGCGCGCTGCAGCTGCGCATCGGGCAGCGCCGACGCGGCGTAGAGCGCCGCGGCGACGACCTTCACCTCGCCGTCGGCATCCCAGTCGGTGAGCGTCACCGCGTCGGCCGGTTCGGCCGCGGTCTCGCCGACTAGCGCCGCGGCGAGCGCGGCGGTGTCGTCGCGCGTCGCGCGCAGGTACTCGACCCACACGCCGCCGCGCTCCGGGCGGTCGACGCGGGTGAGGAACGCGGGGATCACCTGATCGAGCTCGGCCTTCATCGCGTCGGCGCAGGCGCGCGCCTCGGCGAGCGGATGGGCGCGCAGGCGCAGCAGCAGTGCCTCGTACGCCTGGCCGCTGCCGAAGATGCCGACGTTCGAACGCGTCGCCGCCGGCAGCAGGCCGCGCAGCGCATCGAGCGCCTGGGCGCGCACCGTGGCGGCGTGCGCGCCGGCGGTGACCCCCTCGGGCCGCGGCAGGCGGCGCTCGCAGTGCGCGATCGCCTCGGGCAGCCAGTGCGCGTAGGTCTCGAAGCAGCGGTCGAGCACGGCGACGTAGCGCGCGCGCAGCGCCGCGTCGCCGTCGAGCTCGGCAGGCACGACGTAGCGCCAGGCGCCGCCGGTGCGCTGGGTGTACGGGATGTAGCGCGTCGACTGCTCGAGGTAGGCCATCAGCCGGCCCCACTCGAGCGCCTTGGTCAGCAGGTTCGAGGCGCCCTCGACGGCGACGTGCGCGCCGCCGAGCTGGGCGACGGAATCGTCGCCGTATTCGGCGAGCACGCGCTGGAAGAGCTGCTCGGAGCGCCGCACGCCGGTCGCCGACTCGCCGAGGTCGCCGCCGGCGGCGTCGTGGAACTCGTCGAGAAACAGCCGGCGCAGCGACTTCGGCGAGCGCGAGTAGCGGGCGAACAGCGCCGCCTTGACCACCTCGGGCAGGTTGCGCAGCGCGAACACCGGCCGGTCGGTGTTCGTGAAGTACGGCGCCAGCGCGCGGCGCTCCGCCTCGCTGAACGACTCGGCGGCGCCGCCCGGCTCAGCCATCGGCGTCGAGCAGGTGGAACACGAGGCCGGTCTGCAGCTTGGGGAAGAAGTACGTCGACTTCTGCGGCATCGTCTCGCCGGCGAGGCAGGCGTCGGCGACCTCGCGCATGCGCGGCCGGCGCAGCAGGAACGCGGCGGTGGTGCCGGCGCGGCCGACGGCATCGAGCGCCTGGACGTCGTCGTGCATGTAGCGCAGCGTGCCGTCCTGCCCGGCCTGCACGCAGTCGATGCCGAGCAGGTGCCCGAGCACGAAGCCGTCGAGCACGGTGACGTCGAGGTGGCGGATGGTCGGCGCGATGTGCGGCAGCGCGGCGTCGACCGGCGCGAGATCGCGCAGGCGCAGCAGCAGCGTGCGCGCCGGCGTGCGCAGGCCGAGGCAGCCCGGCTCGGGCAGGGCCTCGAGGCGCTCGAGCAGCGTCGCCGGCGCGGCCTCCTCGATCGCGAAGTACGGCGCGAGACGGTCCAGCGCCGCGTCGTCGAACGCGCCCGACCACAGCCGGTGCGTCGGCAGGACGACGAGGCCGGGATCGTCCATCGAGCAGAGATACATCAGCAGGAAGTTGTGCGGCGCGTTCGGGTCGGTGTCGCCCGCGGCGCGCCGCTCGTCGCGATAGGTGAGCGCGGTTTCGTAGCGGTGATGGCCGTCGGCGATGAACACCGTCGTCTCGCGCACGCCGGCGATGAGCTGCGCGGTGAGCGCCGGATCGGCAACGCGCCAGACGCGATGCCGCTCGCCGCCGTCGGCGACGTCGATCCACGGGGCCGTCGCCTCGGCGAGCGCCCGCGCCGGCTCCATCGCCGCGAAGCGGTCGGGATAGACGCCGAAGATCGGGCTCAGGTTGGCGCGGCAGGCCTGCATGAGCTTCAGGCGGTCGGCCTTGGCGCTCGGGAACGTGCGCTCGTGCGGCAGGATGTTGCCGGCACTGAACGGCTCGAGGCGCACCGCGGCGAGCAGCCCGCTGCGCCGGTGGCGGCTGCCGTCGGCGAGCGCGAAGTCCTGCACGTACCAGTAGAGACACGGCTCGTGGTCCTGGACGAGCACGCCGCGCGCACGCCAGTCGGCGAGCTCGGCCGCCGCCGCGGCGTAGCGGTCGGACGCGGTGTTGAGGATCAGGCGCACGACGTTGAACGGGCTGCGCGCGTACAGCCGCTCGAGCTGCTGCGCGTCGATCACGTCGTACGGCGGCGCGATCACGTCGGCGAGCCCGCCGACGGTCGCGGCATCGTAATGCAGGGCACGAAACGGTCGGAGATCGATCATCGTCATCCCTTCAACGCGAAGACGCGGAGACGCGAAGCGCCTCTCTGCGCCTTCGCGCCTTCGCGTTGAGACACGTCAGAGCTTCGTCTGCAGCCTGGCATCCTTGTCGGCCACTTTCGCGGCCATCTCCTGTTTGAAGGCGTCGAGCTGCGCGGCGAGCGCCGCGTCGCCGACGGCGAGGATCTGGGCGGCGAGAATGCCGGCGTTCTCGGCGCCGCCGACCGCGACGGTCGCCACCGGCACGCCGGCGGGCATCTGCACGGTGCTGAGCAGCGCGTCGAGGCCGTCGAGGCTCGTCGCGTCGAGCGGCACGCCGATCACCGGGCGCGTCGTGTGCGCCGCGACGACGCCGGCGAGATGCGCCGCGGCGCCGGCGGCGGCGATGAACACCGCGATGCCGCGCGCCGGCGCGCTGCTGACGTACTCCATCACGCGCGCCGGCGTGCGGTGTGCCGACATGACGTGCACCTCGCAGCCGATGCCGAAGGCGCGCAGCCGTGTCACCGCGCCCTGCATGACCTCCCAGTCGCTGTCGCTGCCCATCAGGATCGCGACCCGTGCCGGTGCCGTCGTCATCGTTCCCGCTCCACTGCCCGGCGTCCGATGTCGCGCCGGAACTGCATGCCGTCCCAGGAAATCCGCGCCACGGCGCGGTACGCCTCCTCGACCGCGGCGGTGACGTCGCGACCGAGCGCCGTGACCCCGAGCACACGCCCGCCGGCGGTGACCACCTCGCCGTCGCGGCGCGCCGTGCCGGCGTGGAACACGACGCCGTCCGGCCAGTCGGCGAGCGCGTCGAGCCCGCGGATCGGCGTGCCGCGCTCGTACGAGCCCGGATAGCCGCCGGCGGCGAGCACGACGCACACCGCGGCGCGCGGATCCCAGCTCAGCGTCGCCTCGCCGAGGCGGCCGTCGACCGCCGCGTCCATCACCGCGGCGAGGTCGCCGGTGCAGCGCACGAGCAGCGCCTGGCACTCCGGATCGCCGAAGCGGCAGTTGAACTCGAGCACCTGCGGCCCGTCGGCGGTGATCATCAGCCCGGCGTAGAGCACGCCGGTGTAGGTGATCTGCTGCTCGGCCAGCCCGCGCACGACCGGGATCATGATCTCGCGCATGATCCGCTCGTGCAGCGCGGGCGTCACCACCGGCGCCGGCGAGTAGGCGCCCATGCCGCCGGTGTTCGGCCCGGTGTCGCCGTCGCCCACGCGCTTGTGGTCCTGCGAGGAGGCGAGCGGCAGCACCGTGGTGCCGTCGGTGATCGCCATGAACGAGACTTCCTCGCCGACCAGGCATTCCTCGACGACGACGCGCGCGCCGGCGTCGCCGAACGCCTTCCCGCGCATGATCTCGTCGATCGCCTGCTCGGCTTCGGCAACCGTTGCACAGACGACGACGCCCTTCCCCGCCGCCAGCCCGTCGGCCTTGACGACGATCGGCGCGCCGACCTCGTGCACGTAGCGCACCGCCTCGTCGGCATCGGTGAAGCTCGAGTAGAAGCCGGTCGGCACCTGGCAGCGCCGCAGCAGGTCCTTGGTGAACGTCTTGCTGCCCTCGAGCTGCGCGGCCGCCTGCGTCGGCCCGAAGCCGCGCAGGCCGGCGTCGCGCAGCGCGTCGATGACGCCGAGCGTCAGCGGCAGCTCCGGGCCGGGCACGACGAGGTCGACCGCGTGCTCGCGCGCGAAGCGCACGATCGCCGGCAGGTCGGTGACCTCGAGCGCCACCGGCTCGGCGAGCGCGTCGATGCCGGCATTGCCCGGCGCGCACCACAGGTGCTCGACGCGCGGCGACTGGCGCAGCTTCCACACCAGCGCATGCTCGCGGCCCCCGCCGCCCAGTACGAGAATTCTCATAAGACGTTTCAACGCGAAGACGCGGAGACGCGGAGACGATCCTTCGGGTCTTCGCGCCTTCGCGTTGGGTTCTTCAATGCCGGAAGTGGCGCACGCCGGTGAAGACCATCGCCAGGTTGAGCGTGTCGGCGGCGGCGATGACCTCGGCGTCGCGGACGCTGCCGCCGGGCTGGATGATCGCCGTCGCGCCGGCGGCGGCGGCTTCCTCGACGCCGTCGGGGAACGGGAAGAACGCATCGCTCGCCAGCACCGAGCCGGCGAGCGCGATGCCGACCCGGCCGGCCTTGGCGCGCGCCGCATGCACCGGGTCGACGCGCGAGGTTGCGCCGCCGCCGAGCGCCAGCGTGCGGTCGGCGCGCACGAACGCGATCGCGTTCGACTTGACGTGCTTGACGACGCGCAAGCCGAACGCCATCGCCGTCAGCTCCTCGGCGGTCGGCGCCCGGCGCGTGACGACTGTCGCCTGGGCGGGGTCCTCGATGGCGCGGTCGGCGTCCTGCACGAGCACGCCGCCGGCGACGCTGCGCACGTCGCGCACCGTGCCCTCCATCGCGCCCGGATCCCAGGACATCAGCCGGCGGTTCTTCTTCTTCTGCAGGAACGCGAGCGCATCGGGCGCGAACGACGGCGCGATCAGCACCTCGGTGAAGATCTCGTCGACGATCTTGCTAAGCTCGAGCGTCCACTCCTGGTTGGCGATCAGGATGCCGCCGAACGGCGACTCGGGGTCGGTCGCGTACGCGGCGCGGTAGGCGTCGGCGACGCTGGCGCCGGTGGCGACGCCGCACGGCGTGTTGTGCTTGAGGATCGCCACCGCCGGCGGCCCGCCGAGGAACTCGCGCATCAGCCACAGCGCGGCGTTGGCGTCCATGATGTTGTTGTACGAGAGCTCCTTGCCGTGCAGCTGGCGGACGACGCGGAAGAAGTCGCCGTACAGCGCCGCCTGCTGGTGCGGGTTCTCGCCGTAGCGCAGGTCCTGCGCCTTGCGCAGCGCGAGGTGCAGCGTCTCGCCGAACGGCGCCTCGGGCGTCGTGTCGCGCGCGCCGAGCCAGTCGGCGATGGCGCCGTCGTAGCGCGCCGTGGTCTGGAACGCGCGGCGCGCCAGGCGCGCGCGCGTCGCCTCGCTCAGCGCGCCGCCGCCGGCGCGCAGCTCGTCGAGCACCGGGCCGTAGTCGGCGGGATCGGTGACCACCGCGACGTCGTGATGGTTCTTCGCCGCCGAGCGGATCATCGACGGACCGCCGATGTCGATGTTCTCGATCGCGTCCTCGAGCGTGCAGCCCGGCTGCGCCACCGTCGCCTCGAACGGATAGAGGTTCACGACGACGAGATCGATCGGCCGGATGTCGTTGGCCGCCATCTGCTCGCGGTGCCGGGCATCGTCGCGCCGGCCGAGGAGCCCGCCGTGGATCTTCGGGTGCAGCGTCTTCACGCGCCC
>CBFGUK010000243.1:0-6266 GCA_965651925.1 uncultured bacterium
CCTGGGTCCCCTCTCCCCGCCAGGGGAGAGGGTCAGGGTGAGGGGCATCCGACAACTCCAGCGCGAGCAACGGGCCGCGCGCGCAGCGCGCGGTCGAGCGTGCAGGCCAGGCCACCGGTCGATGCCGTCGCCCACTCCGGCGGGCTGCGGAGGCGCAGATTCCTTCGTACGCCCGCCGGTCCCTCGGCGTCTGTTGAATTGAGAGACGCCACCCTGTTCAACAGGCGCCGAGGGACCGGCGCCCTCCAGGGTCACAGCAGACGGCCGAGGAGGGCCGGCACCGCATGTTCGACACGCAACGGCCGCGGGCCCAGCGACACCAGCGCGCAGCCGGCGGCGGCGAGGGCGTCGAGCTCGTACTGGATGAAGCCGCCTTCGGGGCCGACGGCGACGGTGACGTGATCGGTCACGGCGCGCGGGCAGGGGGCGGCGGCGTGCGGATGCGCGGCGAGGCCGCGTGAGGTGGCGAGCAGGGCCGGCAGCTCGTCCTCGACGAACGGCTTGAAGCGGCGGCGCAGCATGATCGACGGCAGGATCGTGTCGCCGCCCTGCTCGAGGCCGAGCACGAGCTGCTCGCGCAGCGCCGCGGGGGCGAGCGCCGGGCTCGCCCAGAAGCTCTTCTCGACGCGCCAGGTGTTGAGCAGCACGATCTCCTTCACGCCGGCTGCCGCGGCGCACTGCAGCACGCGGCGCAGCGCCTTCGGCCGCGGCAGGGCGAGCAGCAGGCGCAGCGGCGCCGGCGGCGGCGGCGCGCCGTCGAGGTCGACGCGCAGCTCGAGCGACGCCTCGTCGCAGGCGAGCACGTCGCCGGTGCCGATCCGCCCGCCGATCTGCCCGACGCGCAGCCGCGTTCCCGGCGCGACGCGCTGCACCGCCCGCGCATGCACGGCGCGCCGGCCGCGGATGCGGACGCGATCGGCGGCGGTGAAGTCGTCGTCTTCGAGCAGCAGGAGGTTCATCGGAAGCCAGAATCCGCAGATGACGCAGATTTGACAGATGGCGGCGTCCTCTGCGGAGACCGATCTGTTTGACACGACTGACGCGCCCGCCTTAGCAGCGGTGAACCCTTTTTCATGCAGCCACAGATTTCACCACGGAGGCACGGAGGCACGGAGTCGATGCCGCATGGCTCCATTTCTCCGGGTCTCCGTGTTGGAATCAGTGTTCTCTTCCTGCTGATTGCCGCGAGCGCATCCGCGGCGCCGGTGCTGATCCGCCCGCAGTACCGCCTCGTCGCCGAGCTGCAGCCGGCGCGGCCGCAGCTCGAGGGCACGGTCGAGGTCGCGTTCACCAATCACAGCGCCCGCCCGCTCACCGAGGCGGTGTTCCTGCTGTTCGCCAACCGCTTCTCGGTCGCCGACGACCACCTCACCGACTTCAGCCTGCCGCTCGTCTATCCCGACCGCGTCTTCGATCCCGGCCGCCTCGAGCTGCTCGAGATCCTCGACGCCGGCGTGCCGGCGCGCTCGGAGCCGTACCCGGTGCCGGGCGTGCCGTCCGGCACGTACGTGCGCGTGCCGATCGCGCCGCTGCCGCCCGGCGAGACGCGCCGCCTGCGGCTGCGGTTCCGGACCACGGTGCCGGAGCGCTACGGCACGTTCGGCGCCGCGCGCGGCGAGCTGACCGCGCTCGGCGGCTGGTATCCGACGCTCGTCGCGCTCGACGACAACGGCGAGTGGCAGGTCGCCGGCGCGCCGCCGGTGGCCGACTACGACGTCCTGCTCACCCCGGCACCCGACCTCGAGGTGATCGTCAACGGTCGCGTGCTGCCCGCCGGCGTGCCGCCGACGGCGTTCACCGTGCCGGCCGTGCACGCCGTCACGCTGCTCGCCGCGCCGCGCTTCGCACGCGCCGCCACCGACGTCGGCGAGACGCGCATCGTCTACCTCTACCGCCCGCACGGGGTGCGCGTCGCCGTGCCGCCGCCGCTGCCGGAGATCGTGCTCGACACGCTGCGCGAGATCGTCGCGTTGCGTCCGCCCGGCGTGCCGCTGCCGGCGGGCGGCGAGCTGCTCGTCGTCTCGGCGCCGCTGCGGCTCGATCTCACCGCCAACGGCGAGGGTACGGTGGTGGTCAGCGACCACCTCCTCGAGCTCGCGCCGGTGCTGCGGCCGTTCCACGAGCTGCAGCTCGCGCAGGCGGTCTACGCCGAGCTGCTGCGGCCGCGCCTCGCGCTGCGCGAGCCGGCGCGCGACTATCCGTGGGTGAGCGAGGGCGTGTCGCGCCAGCTCGCCGATCGCTGGCTCGACACCGTGCGCCCGCAGCGCCGCTCGGTCTACGACTGGATCGAGCTGTTCAACATCTTCGCGGTCGTCGACCGCTTCGAGAGCACGCCGCAGATCCCGTTCACCGCCGCGTTCTTCGCCGGGGCACGCGACGCCGATCCGCTGCGCGCCGAGGTGTGGAGCGTCGGCGGCGACGGCCCGCCGGGCCGCGTCGTGCTCGCCAAGCTGCGCGCCCAGCTCGGCGCGGCGCGCTACGACGCGCTGCTCGAGCAGTGTCTCGCCGCGCCGGAGGCGTTGCGCGCCTGCATGCGCGCCGGCGCGCCCGATCAGCCGGTCGCGCAGCGGCTCGACACCTGGCTCGGCCCGTATCCGGCGATCGACTACCGGGTCGAGGCGACGGACTTCAACGCGCCGGAGGGCGACGGCTATCGCAGTACCGTCGCCGTGCGGCGCGTCAGCTCGCGGCCGTTCCCCGAGCCGGTCACCGTGCGCCTGCGCACCATCGGCGGCGAGGAAGTCGACGTGCAGTGGAAGAGCGAGGGCACCGTCGCGCTCGTCTCGACCACCACCGCCGCCCGCGTCTATCGCGCGACGGTCGACCCCGAGCGCCAGCTGATCGACGACGACCGGGCGAACAACGCCTGGTGGCCGCGCCTGCAGGTGGTGATCGATGCCGCCGACGTCGAGGTGACCTCGACCGAGTTCGCCTTCGCCGCCGTCGCCGTGGCGCGCCTGCGCTACGACTACCGCAAGGACGTCGCCGTCACCGGCTTCTACACCAACCGCGGCATCGGCTTCGTCGCCGGCCCGCGCTGGCACTTCGGCGCGCCGGTGCACGAGACGCGTTACCACCACAACGTCTACGCGTTCTACGGCCTCGAGTCGCTCGACCGCTCGTTCCGCAACGACGCGAACCCGACGGTGCGCACCGGCGGGCAGCTCGCCGGGTTCGGCGCGCGTTACGACTACACGAACGTCTTCTGGAGCGACTGGCCGACGCACCAGCGCCGGCTGCGCCTGTTCGTCGACTGGTACGACGAGGCGCTCGGCGGCGACTACGCGTACCTCGACTGGGGTGTGGTCGCCTCGGCGACGACACCGCTCCTCACCCCGCGCACCATCCTCGCCGGCGAGGTGTTCAACGGCTTCAGCGAGCCGTTCGACACGCGCATTCCGAACCAGGGGCTGTACAGCCTCGGCGGCGAGCGCACGATCCGCGGCATCGGCGCCGAAGAGGAGCTGGCGCGCAACATCCTCGTCGTGCGCAGCGAGCTGCGCCGCGAGCTGTTCGCCGACCTCGGCTGGAATCTCGCCGATGCGCTCGTGCTGCGCCGGTTGAGCCTGCGCGCGCTGCTCGACGCCGGACATGTCAGCGATTCCGCCGGCCGCATCTACGACGTCGGCCAGTGGGCCGTCGGCGCCGGCGCCGGCATCGGCATCAGCTACGACTTCCTCGGCTTCTTCACCGCCTCATTCTATCTCGACCTCGCCACGCGCCTCGACGAGGACCAGGGCGACGTCCAGGTGCTGTTCGGCTCGTCACAGCCGTTCTGAGGAGCTGTCAGCCGTCAGCGGTCAGCTCTCAGCGGTTTCTCACCGGGGATACGCGGAGGACGGGAAGAAAGAACACCACAGATGAACACAGAACCCTTCCCCCCGCCCCGATGAACACGAACCCCGCTGCCCCCCCTGCTGTGGGTGGCGGGGATCGGTGTTCATCGGGGTGGGGCGTGGAGGGGATCGGTGTTCATCTGTGTGCAAATAGCCGCTGGGCAGCGCGGCCGCCGTGGGCGAGGCGCCTTCGATGTGAAGCGTGTGATCCTCACGCCGGGCAGCCATTCAACGCGAAGCCGACGGCGCGGATGAGGTCGGCGATGGTGACCTCTGCGTCGCCGTCGAGGTCGAAGGCCGGGCAGGTCGCGATCGCCGTCAGGCCGAGCACGACGTTGGTGCCGACGATCAGCTCGTTGATGCGCACCGCGTTATCGCCGTCGCAGTCGCCCGCGCACTCGGGATCGCCGCCGCCGTCCGGTTCGCCGATGCCGATCACCGCCAGGCGATCGACCGACCCCGGATTCTGCACCGCGGCGACACCGGCGACGTACACGCCGATGGGCGGCGTCGGTTGCAGTGCGTCGCTCACCGGCCGGCCGGTCAACAGCGCCTCGACGCCGAACGGGTTGGGGAGCACGAACGACGCGTACTCCAGTTCGCCGCCGTGTCCGAACCGGGCGACGAAACCGCCGCTGCGCGTCAACTCGAACGGCGCCAGCAGCGGCAGGTCGGCAGAGTCGGTGTTGCCGGCGAGGTAGACGCCGCCGGCGCTGGCGGCGACGCGCACGCCCGGCTCGCCGTTGGCGTATTCCGCCGCGCTGCCGCCGAACAGCGTCGACCAGACGAGTGCCGAGCCGTCCGCGCTGATCCTGCTGAGGAACAGGTCGCTGAAGCCGCTGCGCATCGTCTGGTACGCGCCGTCGGTCGTCGGGAAGCTCGCCGCGGCCGTCGCGCCGGCGACATACACGTCGCCGGACTCGTCGACGGCGAGATCGCCCTGGTACTCGCCGAGATACGGGTCGCCGCCGCTCGGCCCGAAGAACGTCGCCCAGGCGAGCGCGCCGTCGGGACCGAAGCGGGCGACGAAGTCGTAGGACTCGCCCGGCGGATCCGCGAGCAACGTGCCCGGTGTGGCGGGGAAGCTCCATGGCTCACCGAGGAGGCGCGTCACCAGGCCCAGCAGATACACGTTGCCGGCGGGATCCACGGCGGCACGGTAGGCGCCTTCGTTGTTGGCGCCGCCGAAGTACGTGCAGCGCTCGAACGCCAGCTCGCGGTCGAAGCGCGCGAGGAAGGCGTCCTGCGTGCCGCCGCCATACCCCTGCTGCATGCCGTCGTCGGCGGGCAGGTCGGTGCTGCACGTTCCGCCGGCGAGATAGACGGCACCCGACGGTCCCAGCGCGACCGCGACACCCGGATTGCCGCGCGTGCCGCCGGGGTAGAGCTCGCGGCAGTTGCCGCCGAAATAGGTCGCCGCGACGAGCTGGCCGTCGCGGTCGAGCTTGACGAGCACGGCGTCCTCCGCGCCTGGCGAGGCGAGCTCCGGCTGATAGGCGCCGGGCGCGATCGGGAAGTCGTCGGACAGCGTCGTGCCGGCGATGTAGACGTTGCCGTCGTCGTCGATGGCGATGCTGGCCAGATCGTCGACGCCGCGACCGCCGAGGTAGCTCGCGTAGACCAGCGTGCCCGTGCCGTCGAACTTCAGCACGTAACCCTCGTCGAAATCGCCGGCGTCGAATTGCGTGTCGACCGCGTTGGCCGTGACCGGCAGCAGGTGGTTGGTGGTCGTGCCCACCACCCAGACGCTGCCGTCGCCATCGACGGCCAGGCCGGTGACGGCATCGAGCGGCGCGGCGGCGAGCATCGCCTGGTAGTCGATGCGCGGCGGCACCGCGTCCGCCTCGCCGCAGATGACGACTGCGACGGCGATCAGCAATCCAGACCGGACTGGAAGGCGCATAGTCTCCCCCGCTGTGTCGGAAATAGATCGGTGGCGGACCTTAGGGAGAACCGGCGCCGGCGGTCAACGAAAAGATGATGACGCGCCGCGACCTGCGAGGCAGCGCTCTGGAGGGCGCCGCTCCGTCGGCGCCTGTTGGATTGGGTACGTGTGGCCAATTCCAAACACACCGTAGCCGCGGCCCCTGTGAGCCGCCGGGTGGGCGGAGCGGCATCGATGAAACGCGTCACGCGTGTGCCACGCCCCGCGCCTCCGGGCGACGCTGCGCGTCGCCGGCGGCCACAGGGGCCGCGGCTACAGGCGCGTCCCGGAGGCCACGTCAGCGCATCAGCACTGCACCCCGCCCCCCACCATGCGGGCGGGCCGCCCGCGCTCCCGGACGCGTCCCCGCTGCGTGCGCTACCTCCGCACCTCCGCACGCGTTTACGGCAGCACCGGCACCGCGCTCCCGAGGACGCGCGTCTCTTCCCTCGGTCCCCTCTCCCCGCCAGGGGAGAGGGTCAGGGTGAGGGGCGTCCGACAACTCC
>CBFGUK010000244.1:0-6235 GCA_965651925.1 uncultured bacterium
CGATCAGGATCGCGTTCTTCGCCGCCAGGCCGATCAGCGTCACCAGCCCGATCTGCGCGTAGATGTTGTTCTCGAAGCCGCGCAGCCAGAGCGCTACGAAGGCGCCGAGGATCGCGATCGGCGTGCCGAGCAGCACGCTGAACGGCAACGCCCAGCTCTCGTACTGGGCGGCGAGAATGAGGAACACCATCAGCAGCGAGAACGCGAACACCACCGGCGGCGGCACGCCCTGGGCGGCGACCTGCTCCTGGAACGACATGCCGGAGTAGTCGAAGCCCATCTCGCGCGGCTGCGTGGTGCGGAAGACCTCCTCGAGCGCCGCCATCAGCTGGCCGGAGCTGTAGCCGGGATTCGGCATGGCGTTGATCTGCGCCGCGCGGTAGCCGTTGAAGCGGATCGTGAACTCGGGGCCGGTGACGTCCCGCATCTCGACCAGCGCCGAGAGCGGCACGTGCTCGCCGCGATCGTTGAGCACGTAGAACCGGCCGACGTTCTCGGCGCGCGTGCGGAACTCGCCCTCGGCCTGCACGTACACCTGCCAGACGCGCCCGAAGCGGTTGAAGTAGTTGACGAAGGCGCCGCCCATGAAGGCCTGCAGCGTCTGGTAGACGGCATCGAGCGGCACGCCCTGCTTGAGCACCTTGTCGCGATCCACGGCGGCGAACACCTGCGGCACGCTGGGGATGAACGTCGTCGTCACCGCGGAGAACTCCGGCCGCTGCGCCGCCGCGGCGAGGAACGCCTGCGTGTTGCGGGCGAGGAACTCGATGCCCTGCCCGGAGCGGTCCTCGAGCATGAACGTCGCGCCGCCCGAGGTGCCGACGCCGGGAATCGCCGGCGGCGTGAACGCGAACGCGACCGCTTCGGGCAGCTCGCGCAGCTTCAGGTTGAGCTCGCGGAGAATCACCGCCGCCGTGCGCCCCTCGCGGTCGCGTTCCTCCCACGGCGCCAAAGTGACGAAGAAGAAGCCGTTGTACGTCGTCGACACCTGGCTGAGCAGGCTGAAGCCGACGACGGTGTTGTAGCTCTGCACGCCCGGCGTGTCGGCGAGGAGGCGCTCGATCTGCCGGCACGTCGCGTCGGTGCGCTGCAGCGACGCCGCCGCCGGCAGCTGGACGTTGAGGAACAGGTAGCCCTGATCCTCCTCGGGGATGAAGCCGCCCGGCAGGCGCGAGCCGAACCAGCCGGTGAGCACGGTGACGCCGAGCAGCAGCGCGATCGCGATCACGCCGCGGCGGATGAGGTAGTGGCACCAGTTGACGTAGCCGTCGGTGGCGCGCCCGAAGACGCGGTTGAACCAGCGGAAGAATGCGCCGAGCGGGCCGCGCGCCTCGCGCCGCGGCCGCAGCAGCAGCGCCGACAGCGCCGGGCTGAGCGTCAGCGCGTTGAACGCCGAGATGATCACCGAGATGCCGATGGTCACGGCGAACTGCTGGTACATGCGGCCGGTGATGCCGGGAATGAACGCGGTCGGAATGAACACCGAGGAGAGGATGAGCGCGATCGCGACGACCGGCGCCGAGACCTCCTCCATCGCCTGCAGCGTCGCCTCGCGCGGCGAGCGCCCGAGCTCGATGTGGTGCTCGACCGCCTCGACGACGACGATCGCGTCGTCGACCACCAGGCCGATCGCGAGGACGAGGCCGAACAGCGACAGCGTGTTGATCGAGAAGCCGAGCAGCGGAAAGAGCGCGAACGTGCCGACCAGCGACACCGGCACGGCGAGCAGCGGGATGAGCGTCGCGCGGAAGCCCTGCAGGAAGATGAAGACGACGAGGATGACCAGGACGAGCGCCTCGAACAGCGTCTTGACGATCTCGGCGATGCCCTCGCTCACCGCCAGCGTCGTATCGAGCGAGATGACGTAATCGACATCGTCGGGGAAGCGCGCCTTCGCCTCCTCCATCAGCGCCTTCGCCGCCTTGATGGTGTCGAGCGCGTTCGAGCCGGGCAGCTGGTAGACGGCGATGATCGCCGCCGGCCGGCCGTTCAGCCGTCCCTTCTGGCCGTAGGTCTGCGCGCCGAGCTCGATGCGCGCGACGTCGCGCATGCGCACGATCGAGCCGTCGGCATTGGCACGCACGACGATGTCGCCAAACTCCGCCTCGGTCTGCAGGCGGCCCTGGGCGCGCACCGTGTACGTGAAGTCCTGCCCGCCCGGCACCGGCTCGGCGCCGATCTGGCCGGCGGGATTGACCGTGTTCTGCTGCTGCAGCGCCTGGAGGATCTCCGTCGTCGTGATGCCGAGCCGCGACAGCGTGTCGGGATTGAGCCAGAAGCGCATCGCGTACTGGCCGGCGCCGAAGATCGACACCTGGCCGACGCCCGGCACGCGCGTCATCGGATCGTTGATGTTGATGTACGCGTAGTTGGTCAGGAACAGCGCGTCGTAGGTGCCGTTCGGCGAGTAGATCGAGAACAGCGCCAGCGGGCTGGTCGTCGACTTGCGGATCGTGGTGCCGTAGTTGCGCACGTCGGCGGGCAGCTGTGACGACGCCTGCTGATAGCGCATCTGCGTCAGCACCTGGTCGGTGTTCGGGTCCGAGGCGACGTCGAAGCTGACGTACAGGGTCATCTGCCCGTTGCTGGCATTGACCGAGTACATGTAGATCGAGTCGTCGACGCCGCTCATCTGCTGCTCGATCGGCGTCGCCACCGACTGCTCGACCGTCAGCGCGTCGGCGCCGACGTAGGTGGTCGACAGCTGCACCTGCGGCGGCGCGATGTCCGGGAACTGCGCGATCGGCAGCTGGATCATCGCGACGATGCCGAGGATCGTCATGATGATCGCGATCACCATGGCGACGATCGGCCGGTTGACGAAGAAACGGGCCATCGGCGCGGGGGCCGCTCAGGCCGGCGGCGTCGCGCCCGCGGGCGGCGTCGGCGGCGGGACGAGCGGCGTCAGCGGCGCCGGCGTCGGCGTGACCGTCGCCGGCGCGTACGGCTGCGGCAGCACGCGCATGCCGCTGCGCACCTTCTGCACGCCTTCGACCACGACCCGCTCGCCGGCCTGCAGGCCGGACTCGATCACCCAGTCGTCGCCGCTGCGCGGACCGGCGACCACGTTGCGCCACTCGGCGACGTCGTTCGCGCCGATCACCGCGACCTGCGCCTGGCCCTGCACGTCCTGCACGGCGCGCTGCGGCACGACGACCGCGTCGGCCCGCTCCTCGACCACCGCCCGCACCTTCGCGTAGCCGCCCGGGCGCAGCACGTTGCCGGGATTCGGGAACAGCGCCTCGATGATCAGCGTCCCCGTGCGCGGGTCGATCTCGCGGCCGATGGCGCTCACCGTGCCGCGGTGCGCATAGACGACGCCGTCGGCGAGGACGAGCTCGAGCGCCCCCTCGCGCGCGCCGCTGTCGCCGCGCTCGGCGACGCCGCGCGCGTAGCGCAGGTACTGCTGCTCGGAGACCGGGAAGACGGCCTTGATCGGATCGACCTGCGAGACCGTCGTCAGCTCGGTCGACGGATCGACGAGATCGCCGATCTGCGCGACGGCGATGCCGGCGACGCCGTCGATCGGCGAGGTGACGCGCGTCCACTCGAGATTGAGCTTCGCCTGCTCGACCGCCGCCTGCGCCGCGGCAACCGCCGCCTCGTTGGCGCGGTTCGCCTGCACGGCGTTGTCGAGCTCCTGCTGGCTGACCGCGCCTTCGGCGGCGAGCGGCTGATAGCGCGCGACGTCGAGCTGCGTCTTGCCGAGCGCCGCCTGCGCCTGCGCGAGCTGGCCGCGCGCCTGGTCGAGCTCCGCCTGGAACTCGCGCGGGTCGATCTGGAACAGCAGCTGGCCGGCGTGGACGACCTGCCCCTCGTTGTAGTTGCGGGTGAGGATGTAACCGCGCACCTGCGGGCGGATCGAGGCGTTGATGTACCCGTTCAGCGAACCGATCCACTCCTGGTGGATCTCGACCGTGCGCTGCGCGGCGGGCAGCACGAGCACCTCCGGCGGCGGCGGGCTCGGCGGCGGCTCGTCGCCGGTACAGCCCGAGACGACGACAGACACCAGCATCGCGGCGAGGACCCACGCTGAGGTGATCCCGCGTCGCGGCCCACGCTCGTGCAGCAACACGCGCCGCTCCCTATTCGATACCGCCGCCAAGTCAAGCATGCGCGCCGGAGCGTACGCGGGCGAGGAACGACCGGCCGCGGAGGACCGCGGCCGTCCCCGCCCGCATGCAGGATGGCGGTGTACCACGCGTCGACACGTCCGTCGGCGAACGCGACGCCCCGGGCGACCGTCCCCGGGCGCCAGCCCGGCCCTGTTGACGTACGACGCGCGGCGCGTGAGGGTGGCCAATCGAAGGGAGACCGTACGCATGCGTGAATACCTCGACTTCTACATCAACGGCGCCTGGGTGCCGCCGGTTGAGCCGCGGCCGTTCGACGTCATCGATCCGGCCACCGAAAAACCGGTGGCGCGCATCAGCCTCGGCAGCGCCGCCGACGTCGATCGTGCCGTCGCCGCGGCGCGCGCCGCCTTCGAGACGTTCGGCCACAGCACGCGCGACGAACGCATCGCGCTGCTCGAGCGCATCATCGCCGGCTACACCGTGCGCCTCGAGGAAATGGCGCAGACGATCTCGACCGAGATGGGCGCGCCGCTGTGGCTCGCCAACGCCGCGCAGGCGCCGGCGGCACTCGCGCACTTCCATCAGGCGCTGGAGATTCTCCGCTCCTATGCGTTCGAGGAGCAGCGCGGCTCGACGCGCATCGTGCGCGAGCCGGTCGGCGTGTGCGGCTTCATCACGCCGTGGAACTGGCCGATCAACCAGATTGCGTGCAAGGTCGCGCCGGCGCTCGCCGCCGGCTGCACGATGGTCCTCAAGCCGAGCGAGATCGCCCCGCTGAGCGGCATCCTCATGGCGGAGATCCTGGATGCCGCCGGCGTGCCGCCGGGGGTGTTCAACCTCGTCAACGGTGACGGGGCGACGGTCGGCGCGGCGATCGCCGCGCACCCGGACATCGACATGGTGTCGTTCACCGGCTCGACGCGCGCCGGCGTCGCGGTGGCGAAGGCCGCCGCCGATACGGTCAAGCGCGTCGCCCAGGAGCTCGGCGGCAAGTCGGCGAACATCATCCTCGACGATGCCGACTTCGAGCGGGCGGTGAAGGCCGGCGTGAGCTCCTGCTTCGTCAACAGCGGCCAGTCGTGCAACGCGCCGACGCGCATGCTCGTGCCGCGGGCGCGGCACGCCGAGGCGGTGGCGGCGGCGAAGGCGGCGGCCGAGGCGGTGGCGGTCGGCACCGGCGAGCCGGGCGCGATCGGCCCGGTGGTCAGCGCCATGCAGTTCGACAAGATCCAGCGCCTGATCGACGCCGGCCTGCGCGAAGGGGCCGAGCTCGTCGCCGGGGGTCCGGGCCGGCCGGACGGCATCGAGCGCGGCTACTACGTGCGGCCGACGGTGTTCGCCGGCGTGCGCAACGACATGACCATCGCGCGCGAGGAGATCTTCGGCCCGGTGCTCTGCATCCTGCCGTACGACTCCGAGGAGGAGGCGATCCGCATCGCCAACGACACGCCGTACGGACTCTCGGGCTACGTGCAGTCCGGCAATCCCGAGCGCGCGCTGCGCGTCGCGTCACGGCTGCGCACCGGCAACGTGCACCTCAACGGCGCCCCGCCGGATTTCACCGCGCCGTTCGGCGGCTACAAGCAGTCGGGCAACGGCCGCGAATGGGGCGAGTACGGCTTCGAGGAATTCCTCGAGGTGAAGGCGGTGCTGGGCGCGCCGGCGGCGTAGTCCGCACGGCGCGGAGCGCCGGCGCTGCGCGCCGGCGCGATTGCCTGGTGCTCATGGCGATCTGCCATAAGCGACAGGCGCAGGGGAGCGGGCCGCCGGTCCGCTCCCCTGCCCGTGCTCACTTGCCGTCCGAGGACGTCTGCGTCTCGGACTTGCCCTTGCCGTCGCAGGCGCTGGCCGGCGCGACAGCAAAAATGGTGGCGAGGCCGAGCGCGAACGCCACGACCGCGGCGCGACGAAGCAGATGCATCATGTAGTCCTCCTTCGGCCGCGAGCGTACTCCGATCCGCCGCCCGGGCAAGACCGGAAAGCGGGCCCTTTCCCCCGAGGCGAGGGAACTTCGCGATCGAAGCGACCTCCGTGCGAACGAAGATCCCCGAGTGAGGCGCGCCTTCCATCTCCGGGTCCCCTCTCCCCGTCAGGGGAGAGGGTGAGGGTGAGGGGCGTCCGACATCTCCAGCGCGAGCGACGCGCTGCGGCGCAGGCTG
>CBFGUK010000245.1:0-6228 GCA_965651925.1 uncultured bacterium
CTCAGTCCGCCGCCTCGAGCAGGTCGACCGGCGGCGCCTCGTCCTGCGCGCGCAGGTAGGCGATATCCCTGGCGGTGAAGCCGAACCCGGGATCGAGGCGCTGCATGCGCGCCACCTCCTCCTCGGCGGCGTCGTACCAGCCGAGCATCAGCGCGAGCACGATCCTGGCGAGCGCCTCCTGCTTCGGCACGTCGGGGTGCGCGGCGAGCAG
The DNA here is from genome assembly GCA_965651925.1 of uncultured bacterium. Lineage (GTDB taxonomy): Bacteria > Desulfobacterota > Binatia > HRBIN30 > CADEER01 > CBFGUK01. The sequence goes on from CBFGUK010000245.1 coordinate 212, forward strand.
CGCATCGACGTCGGGGATGTCGGGCGGCGTCGGCGCGCCGAGCGCCGCGGCGAGCGCGCGGGCGATGACCACGTGCCCGGCGACGCTCGGATGCAGGTGGTCGCAGAACAGCGCGTCGCCGACCAGCCCGTGCGCGCTGGCGGCGTGCAGCGCCGCGTCGACGTCGACGAGCTCGGCGCCGGTCTCCGCCGCGAGCGCCGCCAGCGCCGCGTTCTGCGCCGTCGGCGCGCCGAGCGGCACGTTGTCGCGATCGCTGGCGACGCGATAGGCGGCGCGCGCGCCGTCGTAGCGCCCCAGCCGGTCGAGCGCGCGGGCACGGGCCCAGTGCAGGCGCGCCGGCTCGCCATCGAGGCGCTCGGCCGTGTCGAGCGCCTGCAGCGCGCCCTGATCGTCGCCGGCGGCGGCAAGGCGCTCGGCGGTCGCGAGCGCCTCGTCCCAGCGCGCGCGCGTCGCGTCATCGAGGCCGCGGCGGCGGCGCGAGGCGCCGGGCGGGAAGTCGCGCAGGTTCTGGCCGAGCGTCGCGACCAGGACGCGCGCGCCGGCGGCGCGCGCCGCGGCGATCATGGCGCGCAGGTTGTCCGCGAAGCGCGCCGCGATGCGCGCCCGCTCGCCGGTGCCGAGCGTCGCGCGGCCGCGGGCGCGATCGCGCGCGTGGCCCCACGGATCGTCGCGCGCCTGCAGGCGGCCGGGGTCGACCGGGCCGAACTGCCGGCGCCGCCACTGCGCCGCGGTGACCGCGGCGTGCTGGAAGAGGCGCAGGCGCGCGAGCGCGGCGGCGACGGGCGACACCGATTCGGGTGCGGGCAGGATCCAGTCGTTGTGCCCGGTGTAGATCACCACGACGTCGGGCGCGTACTGCACGATCTCCTCTTCGACGATGCGCCGCACGTGCCAGCTGCCGATCGCCGGCACGCCGGCATTGACCACCTCGACGACGCGCGCCGGCCACGCCGCGGCGAGCAGGTCCTCGAGGTGGCGACTGAACGCCAGCGGCGGGCCGTACGGATAGCCCCACACCGACGACTCGCCGACGACGAAGACGCGGAAGCCGTTCGCCGGCTTGTCGCGCCGGAAGGCGACCGGCTCGTTGCCGCGCTGCAGGATCGGCGTGCCGTCGGAGGCGGTGGCCGGCGTGAACAGCGGCAGGAGGTTCGCCTTCGGATCGCCGCCGCTGCTCACCGCGGCGCGAAAGCCGGCGGCGCGCAGCGCCAGCTCGCCGCCGGCGAGCAGCAGCACGCCGACCAGTACCGGTCCGGCGAGCCGCCGCCAGCGTCCCGGTGGTCGCGTCGCGGTCATGCGCCTCCGGCTGCCGCCGGCGCCGTGACGTCGGCCCCATCCGGCGCGAGGCGCCGGAAAATCGCCTGCCCGGCGGGCCCGGCATCGTCCAGCGGCGCGTAGGCGCGGCGCAGGAAGGCGAGGATCGGATCGTCGGGCGCGAGAAAGCCGGTCAGGGCGACGATGTACGGCGGCCGCCGCCGTTCCAGCACGGCGAGCACCTCGTCCATCTGCTCGGGCGTCGTGTAGCCGCGCAGCAGGAACTGGAAGCGCGTCGGATTGTCGGCGTCGAGCATCAGGTAGAGGTGCGAGATGACCGGGTAGCAGAACAGCGCGCGCGATGGCGTCTGGTCGAGCAGCGGGCGCAGGGTGTCGTAGAGCGCCGCCTCGAGCGGCCGGGCGAAGGCGACGCGACCGAACGCGGTGTCGCGGCTGATCGGAAACGCCTGCCAGAGCCGCGCGCGCACGTCGGCCAGCCGCAGCCCGCCGGCGACGAGCAGTGCGGCGCCGGCGACGACTCCGGCGGCGCGCGGGAGCGGCACGCGTGCGGGAAGCGCCGCGGCGGCGCGCTCGGCGAGCTCGGCGGCGGCGACGAAGAACAGCGGGGCGATGAACGCGATGTGGATGTAGTCAGGGTAGTAGGCGATCGACGCGATCGCAAAGACGGCGAAGACGAGCAGCAGCACGAGCCGGCGCAGCTCGGCGAGCGGCCCGCCGCGCGCCAGCAGCACGCCGGTGCGGACGGCCGCGGGCACGAGCACCAGCGGCAGCCAGGTGAGCAGATCGGGGAACGTATACGTGCCGGACTCCGCCAGGATGCCGCCGCGCTGCCCCCAGGTGGCGCGCATCGCCGGGCGGTAGCTGAACAGCGGATGCAGGACGAGCGCCTCCCACACCGGGGCGAAGCCGGCGGCGGCGATCAGATACACGAACAGCGGCGCGAGCACCGCCGCGCTGCCGGCGGCGCACCACACGAGCGTGCGCCACAGTGGCGCGCGCGCCGCACCGGCGTCGCGCCGGCACAGCAGGTGATCGAGGATCAGCCAGACCACCAGACCGGCGCCGATGGCGAGGCCGCGCTGCTGGTGCACGGCGACCAGCGCGCCGGCGACGACGCCCGGCCAGAACGCCGCACGCGCCGCTGGGGCCGCCGGCAGGCGCGCGCAGAGGAGCAGCAGCAGCACGCCGAGCGCCGTTGCCAGCCAGTGCTGGCTGGCGATCGGCCACGCCGGCTGACAGACGAGCAGGTAGGCGAAGCCCGCCGGCCACGCGAGCCCCGGGCGCACGCCGAGGGCGCGACAGGTGGCGTAGAGCATGACCATCGTGCCGCCGTGCAGGACGGCGGCGGCGGCGCGTGCGGTCTCGATCGACACGCCGAAGACGCCGAACAGCGCCGCCATGACGTAGAGCCAGCCGGGCGTGGTGAGGTCGAACACGTCGCGATACGGCACCGCGCCTTCGAGCACGCGCCTGGCCTGGTAGAGATAGACGCTCTCGTCGGCGGCGCCGAGGTTCGGCGGCAGCGACAGGAGATAGCCCAGCGCGCCGCCGAACAGCAGCAGTGGCCAGACGAGGTCCGGCCAGCGGACCGCGCGCGCGCCCTGCCCGCTCACGCCGCCGCCCGTCCGTGCGCCGCGACCGCCGCCGTCCGGCGCCGCACCCGCCACCAGAGCGCGCCTGCGCCGAGCAGCGTCGCGCCCGAGATCAGCGCCCCGATGCGCAGGCTCGCCGGCCGGTAGGTGAACACCACCTCGCTCGTGCCGGCCGGCACCTCGACGGCGCGGAAGGTGTGGTTGGCGCGCACGATCTCCGCCGGCGTGCCGTCGACGGTCGCCTCCCAGCCCGCCGCCCAGTTGTCGGCGAGGAACAGGAAGCCCGGCGCCGGCGCCTCGACGCGCAGCACCACAGACTCGGGCGCGTCGCTGACGAACGTCACGCGGCCGCCGCCGGCGCCGTCCGCCGCGCCGGTGAAGCCGGAACGCGGCGCGTGCGCGGCGGCGATGGTGGTCCGCGGATCGATGCCGCCACGCGCGAGTTGCGGCAGCACCTCGGCGGCCGGCAGCACCGCCAGCCGCGGCACCCAGCGGGCGCGCGGCAGCGCGTCGGCGTACTCGTAGAGCCGCACCGCGCCGTCGTCGGCGAGCAGCGTCAGCCGCTCGGCGAGCACCGGCGGCAGGCGCGGCAGGCGGTGGTCGACGAGCAGGTAGCGCGCCGCCGTCTGGTCGAGCAGCGCCGGCTGCAGGCCGGCGTTGAGCAGCTTGCCGAACAGCCAGTACCAGTCGTCGAGCTCGCGGTACGGGCGGCCGGTGCGCAGCCAGGTGAAGAACTCGGCATACGTGCGCAGCACCATCGGGTCGTAGTCGTGGATGTTGGGCAGCGCGAACACGGTGCCGGACTTCGGCATCAGGCCGAGGCTGGCATGGACGCCGACGATGAAGATGCGCTCCTGCGGCGTCAGGCGTTGCCGCACCGCGTCGACGACCGGCGCGTGCGCGGCATAGACCGGACCGCCGCGCAGCGTGAAGATCGGCGTCAGCCCGACCGCCAGCGCGTGGCCGACGACCAGCGCCGGCAGCGCCACCGGCAGCAGCGGCCGCAGGCGCGGCCAGCCGACGAGCAGCGCGAGCAGCAGCGCCGGGATCGCATCGGCGGGACGGAGGCCGCGGATGCTGATCGCCTGCAGGACAAAGGCGGCGACGACGAGCAGCAGCGCGAGCCGCCAGCGTTCGCGGCGCGCGCCGCCGGCGAGCAGCGCCTCGGCGGCGAAGCCGGCGAGCACGGCGACGCAGACGTTGGTCACCCACAGGAGGCGCGCCGGACCGCGGAACGCGGTGCCGACCGGCAGCCGCGCGTAGAGATCGAACAGCGGCGTGCCGGGTCCGAGATGCAGCAGGAAGTAGAGCCCGGCGACCACGGCGTAAAAGAGCACCGCGCCGCGCTGCGGGGCGCGGCGCGCGAGCCATGCGGCGGCGACGCCGGCGAGGGCGAAGGCGAACGCGTTGGTGCCGAGCCCGACGTGGTGCGCGAGCGCCGTCCGGAACGCCACCGGCTTGCCGAGCTCCTTGACGCCGAGCGGCGCCCCCCAGAGCCCGGCACGCACGGTCTCGAGGGCCGGCACGAGCTGCACCGCGGTGAGCAGCGGCGGCAGCAGGGTGGCGAGCGCGGCGGTGGCGAGCAGCGGCGCGACGCGCGCCTCGCGGCCGAGCAGCGCCCAGCCGAGGCGCAGCGCGACGAGCTGGTAGCTGAAGACGACCATCTGCGGGAAGCCGGCGAGGATCTGCAGCGCCAGCGCCGCGGCGAGCGCCAGTCCGTTGCGCACCACCGGCGCGCGGACGAGCACCTCGACCCGCCAGAGCACGACCGGGAACCAGACGAACGTCCCGAGATGCGTCGGACTCCAGGCGGCGATCTGCGTCGCCGCCCAGCCGAGCTGGAAGACCAGCGCCGCGCTCAGCGCCGCGGCGACGCGCAGGCCGAGCGTGCGGCCGAGCTGCAGCATGCCGACGCTGGCGATCAGCAGGTTGAGGAAGACGCAGGCGAGCAGCGCCGGCTCGCGCGGCAGCCCGAGGAAGACGAAGTTCACCGGGTAGAGCAGCGCCGCCTGGATGTTGGCGAAGAACACCTGGCCGCAGTCCTGGTACGGATTCCACAACCACCCGCCGGCGCCCTGCAGCGCGCGCTGCGCGTGCACCTGCCAGGGATAGAACTGGCCGTAGAAGTCGTAGGCGATGATGCTGTCGGGCGCGTCGGTGCGCCACCAGAGCACGCCGACGACGAAGTACGCGGCGCTCAGCAGCAGGGTTGCGGCCGCGGCGCGCGGCGACACCCGCACGCCACTCATGTCCGCCGGGTGCAACGGCAGCGCGGCGGCGCGCTCAGCGCGCGCACGCGCTCGACTCTCCCGCCGGCGCCAGCCGCTTGCGCCACTGGCAGATGACGATGCAGCCGAGGCGCCGGCCGATGACACGGTTGAGCAGCCCCTCGAGCGCCAGCAGCGGCGGCGTGTAGTACGGCTTCAGCGCCAGCGGCAGCTTGAAGATCATCGAGTTGTACACCAGCAGGAAGCCGACGTTGCCGCAGTAGTATTCCTTGCGGAACTCGAAGCGGTCGGCGTAGCGCGCCTTGAGCGCCGCGAGGTCGATCGCCGCCTCGTTCGGCGCGAAGCGCCGGTCGCGCTTGTACCACTGCTGGCGGAAGAGATCGGGCAGCGAGCCGGTGTGCGGCTCGAGGAAGCAGAACCAGCCGCCCGGCTTGAGGATGCGGTGGATCTCGTCGACCCCCGGCTCGACGGTGGGCTGCAGGTGATGCAGCCCGCCGACGATCATGACGGCGTCGAACGCGTCCGCCGGCAGGCCGGTGTCGGTAATCGACGCGCATACCGCGTCGCACTGCGGCCAGCGGGCGCGGAAGCCGGCGATGCAGGCATCGGAGATGTCGAGTCCCGTCACCCGGGCACCGCGCGCCAGCAGGCCCTCGGTGCTCATGCCGGTGACGCACATCGCTTCCAGCACCCGCCGGTCGTGCAGGTCGATGCCCTCGAGCAGCGGCTGCTCGATGAAGCGCTCGCGGTAGGCGCGCGTGCTCGGATCGCCGTAATGGGCGTCGTAGTCGGAGACGATCGCGTTGTAGTGCGCCCGCTGCGCGGCTTCGGCGTCCATGCGTGTCGCGCGACAGTACCCGGCCGGCGCGCGCCCGAGCAAGCCGGATCGGCCCGAGTCCGCAGATGACACAGATGTCGCAGA
>CBFGUK010000246.1:0-6197 GCA_965651925.1 uncultured bacterium
CCCCGGCTGCCGGCGGTCTGCGCAGGCGCAGATGTCTTCACAGGCCCGCCGCTCCGTCAGCGCCTTGTTCAATGGCGTGCGGATCGTTCGATGCTACAGGTGCGGACGGCACGGCGTCCTCCAGCCGGCCGGGACGGAGCGCGACGCACCTGGCGGCGCCGCGCCGCACACCCACGGCGCCGGAGGCGCGGGGTGCGTCGGTCTCCCGGCGCCGGCCTCAGCTGGATTTCGGCGGGCGATTTGCGTACTGTCTCGCGCGGCGCGGCAGCCCTGCCGCGTCGTCTCGCACGGTGAGTGTAGCTCAACGGTAGAGCACCGGACTGTGGCTCCGGGGGTTGTGGGTTCGAGACCCATCACTCACCCCTTCGTTGCGGCGGCGGGCGCGGGTTCGCCCCGCCCGCCGCGCGTGGCGCGCCCGGCTCGTCGCGCGGCGCGCATGCGCCGGCTCTGCGCGGCAGCGTGATTCCATTCGCGGCGCGAGCGCGTTATGGAGTTTTTCTTTCATTTCTTCGGCCGGCTGAGAGGGAAGGACCGTCTGGACGATGCGCGCCTGGACCATCCGCGATTGCATGGAGCTCTACAACGTCCCGACGTGGGGCGCGGGCTTCTTCTCGATCAATGCGAAGGGGCACGTGGTGGTGCAGCCGCGGCCCGACGGGGCGTCGATCGATCTGCTCGCGCTCGTGCATGATCTCGAGCAGCGCGGGCTGCGACCGCCGCTGCTCATCCGTTTCTCCGACATCCTCGCGGCGCGCGTGCAGGGCCTGTGCGCGGCGTTCAACCGCGCGATCACCGAGTACGGCTACCACGGCCAGTACCGCGGCGTGTACCCGATCAAGGTCAACCAGCAGCGGCACGTGGTCGAGGAGATCGTCGACTTCGGCGCGCCGAGCCACATCGGTCTCGAGGCGGGCAGCAAGCCCGAGCTGCTGATCGCGCTGGCGCTGTGCGACACGCCGGGCGCGCTGATCGTCTGCAACGGCTACAAGGACAAGGCGTACATCGAGACGGCGCTGCTCGGTCAGCGGCTCGGGCGCACGCCGATCATCGTCGTCGACCGCTTCCACGAGGTCGACCTGATCGTCCGCATCTCGCAGGAGCTCGGCATCCGTCCGCACATCGGCGTCCGCGCCCGCCTGAGCACGAAGGGCGCCGGCAAGTGGATCGAGTCGACCGGTGATCGCTCGAAGTTCGGCCTCACCGCCGTCGAGATGGTGGAGGCCGTCGACCGCCTGCGCGCCGAGGGCATGCTCGACTGCCTCGAGCTCCTGCACTTCCACATCGGCTCGCAGATCACCGCGATCCGCGCTCACAAGGACGCGCTCAAGGAAGCGAGCCGCATCTTCGTCGGGCTGCACGAGATGGGCGCGACGCCACGCTACATCGACGTCGGCGGCGGCCTCGGCGTCGACTACGACGGCTCGTCGACGAACTTCCACTCGTCGATGAACTACTCCGTGCAGGAGTATGCGAACGACGTCGTCGCCTCGATCCAGGAGGCGTGCGACAGCCAGAACGTCCCGCACCCGCACATCGTCACCGAGGCCGGCCGCGCCATGGTCGCGCATCACTCCGTGCTGGTGTTCAACGTGCTCGGCGTGCACGAAATGCTGTCCGGCAAGGCGCCGGAGCCGGTGCAGAACGGCGACCACAAGGTCATCACCGACCTCGCCGAGGTCTACGCCGGCATCTCGCAGAAGAACGTCCAGGAGGCGTACCACGACTGCCTGCAGCTGAAGGAGGAGGCGGCCTCGCTGTTCGCGCTCGGCTACCTCGATCTGCGGGCGCGGGCGCGCGTCGAGCGGCTGTTCTGGGACTGCTGCGAGAAGATCCTGCGCATCACGCGCGAGCTGCCGTACGTGCCCGACGATCTCGAGCCGCTCGAGAAGGGGCTCGCCGACACGTACTACGGCAACTTCTCGGTCTTCCAGTCGGCGCCCGACCACTGGGCGGTGAAGCAGCTGTTCCCGGTCATGCCGATCCACCGCCTCGACGAGAAGCCGACCCGGCGCGGCGTGTTTGCCGACCTCACCTGCGACAGCGACGGCAAGATCGACAAATTCATCGACCAGCGCGACGTCAAGGACGTCCTCGAGCTGCACCCGTGGAACGGCCAGCCGTACTACATCGGCGTGTTCCTCGTCGGCGCCTATCAGGAGATCCTCGGCGACTACCACAACCTGTTCGGCGACACCGATGCCGTGCACGTGCGCCTCGGCGCCGACGGCCGCTACGTCGTCGAGCACGTCGTCGAGGGCGACGCGGTATACGAGGTGCTGCACTACGTCCAGTACGAGCGCACGGCGCTCATCGAACGCGTCCGCCGCACGATCGAGCAGGCGATGCGCAACGGCCAGCTCACCCTCGAAGACTCCGCCCGCCTCCGCCGCCGCTACGAGGAAGGGCTGAGCGAATACACATACCTGACGCGCAACGACTGACCGTTCACCTCAACGCGAAGACGCGGAGGCGCGAAGCGGCATCACTTCGCGCCTCCGCGTCTTCGCGTTGAAGAAGGAGCACGCATGTTCACGCACGAGATCCGCAACGGCATCGCCTGGGTCACGTTCGATTCGGGGGGGATGAACACGCTGTCGGCGGCCGCGGTCGACGGGCTCGAGGCCAAGATCAGGGAGCTGCAGGCGATCCACGCCAAGACGCCGCTGGCCGGCGTGATCCTGAAGGGCAACCGGTTCGGGCTGGGCGCCGGCGCGAACATCGGCGAGCTGATGACCGCCTCGCGCGAGCAGCTCGGCGGCTTCATCGACCGCGGTCACGCCGTGCTCTACGCGATCGAGGACGGCCCGCTGCCGTGGGTGGCCCTGATCGACGGCTTCGCGCTCGGCGGCATCTACGAGCTCGCCCTCGCCTGTCACGGCATCATCGCCACCGAGAAGTCGACGGTCGGCTTTCCCGAGATCCGCCTGAACATCTTTCCCGGCCTCGGCGGCACGCAGCGCATGCCGCGGCGCAGCGGCCTGATCAATGCGAATGATCCGATGAGCGGCGATGCCGGATTCACCGCGGTGCTCACCGGCAAGAACTTCAAGGCGAAGGACGCCGCCGCGATCCGCATGATCGACGCCGTGATCCCGAAGGACGCCGACGTCGAGCAGTTCGCCGAGCGCTTCCTGCGCGAGACGCTGCCGACGCTCGACCGCACGCCGCCCGCCGACCTGGCCAACGCCGAGCAGCTCAAGCCGATGGTGCTGCCGATGATCCAGAAGGCGACCATGGGCCGCCCGAACCCGCGCGCCCCGTACGTCGCGCTCGACGTGATGGCGAAAGGCGCCGCCCTGCCGCTCAAGGAGGCGAACCGCCTCGAGCGCGATGCGTTCCTCGAGGTGTGCACCTCGTCCGAGGGCCGCGCCGGCATGCGCTTCTTCTTCACCCAGCAGGCGGTGCAGAAGCTGCCGAAGGGCTTCCCCGGCACGGCGCGCGAGCTGAAGACGATCGGCATCGACGGCGCCGACGGCTACATGGGCAACGCGATCACGTGGCTGGCGCTCGAGGCCGGCTACAACGTCGTCGCGCACGTGCCGCTCGCGCAGTTCGCGCCGGCGGTGCCGGAGAAACTCGGCGCCAAGTACGCACGCGCGGTGAAGCGCGGCGCGATGACCCAGGCCGACGTCGAGCGCAAGGTCGGCACGGTGCGCGTCGCCACCGACGTCGCGGCGCTCGCCGACTGCGACCTCGTCATCGAGGCGCGCATGGAGAACCGCCAGATCAAGGCCGACTTCTACAAGGCGCTCGGTGCGGTGCTGAAGACGGACGCGCTCGTCGCCTCGAACTCGAGCTCGATGGGCCCGGGCATGCTGGTCGGCGATTTCCAGGCGGGCGGCGGGACGGCGAGCACCTTCCTCAACCTGCACTTCTTCAGCCCGGCCGAGCACCCGATGATGCAGCTCGTCGAGGTGATCGCCGGCGAGGCGACCACGCCCGACGCGATCGCCACCGCGCACGCGTTCGTGCGCCGCATCAACAAGACGCCGGTCCTGCTGCGCGACGGCTCGCCGGGCTTCCTCGTCAACGCCGGCCTCGCCGCCTACATGCTCGAGGCCGAGACGATCTACCGCGAGGGCACGCCCGCCGCGGCGATCGACCAGGCGATGCGCGAGGCGATCTTCCCGATGGGCCCGTTCGAGCTCGGCGACCAGGCCGGGCTCGACATCGCCGCCGGCATGTTCGACACCATCGCCGCGGCCGAGACGCTGCCGTTCGAACCGCTCGCCTGGGCGCTGCGCGCGCAGAAGCGCTTCGGCATCAAGAACGGCGCCGGCATCTACGAGTACGAGAACGGCAAGCCGACCGGCGAGTGGCCGGGGCTCGCCGCCCTGGTGCCGAACCGCGGGACGCGCGTCGCGTCGGCGGAGGAGATCGTCGAGCGCTGCGCGAAGGCGCTCTACCGCAAGGCGCGCGAGCTGTGCGACCGCAAGATCGTCGCCTCCGAGGAGGAATGCGATCTCGCATTCGTGTTCGGCATCGGCTTCGCGATGTACCTCGGCGGGCCGATCTTCTACGCGCAACAGCGCGGCTGGTAACGCGTCCTCAACGCGAAGGCGCGAAGACGCGGAGCACCTTCGCGTCTTCGCGTTGAAAGGTCGGGTATGCGCTTCGATGGCAAGGTCGGGTTCGTCACGGGCGGCGGGACGGGAATCGGGCTCGCCTGTGCGCGGGAGATTGTCGCCGGCGGCGGCAAGGTCATGCTCGCGGGGCGGCGCGAGGACGTCGTGCAGGCAGCGGCGGCGGGGCTCGGGGACCACGCGGCGGGCATGGCGTGCGACATCACCGATGACGCGTCGGTCGACGCCGCGATCGCCGCGACGGTCGCGCGCTTCGGACCGCTGACGCTGGCGGTCAATTCCGCCGGCATGCCGGGCACGGGCAGCGTGCTCAACGCGCTGCCCGAAGAGGTGCGCTACGTCGTCGATACCAACGTCGTCGGCACGTTCCGCTGCGTGCGCGCCGAGGCGAAGGCGATGAAGGCCGCCGGCGGCGGCGCGATCGTCAACATCAGCTCGATCGCCGGCGTGCTGACGCACCGTTGGATGACCAGCTACTGCATCTCGAAGGCGGCGGTGAACATGCTCACCGCCTGCGCGGCGGACGACCTCGGCGAGCACGGCATCCGCGTCAACGCGGTGCTGCCGAGCCTCGTGCCGACCGACATGGCCTCGCCCCTGGTCGGCTCCGACGACAGCGTCGCCGAGTACATGCGCTGCATGCCGATCGCGCGGCTCGGCCGTCTCGAGGACGTCGGCGCGCTGGTCGCCTTCCTGCTCAGCGATGACGCGGGGTGGATCACCGGTCAGTGCATCCCGGTCGACGGCGGCCACACCATCCGCCAGGGCCCGGACCTGGTGCCGTTCATCCGGCAGTTCCTGCCGGAGGAGAGATAGATCAGCCACAGAGGCGCAGAGGACGCGAAGTCGACTTCGGTCACATCACAGCCGATGTGCGAACGACTCGGTGTCCTCTCGCCCTCGGTGGCTGATTGCGATTCCGGCACGCCCCCCTGATCACACGCACGGGAGCGGCGCGCCGGTGAACGCCTGGAACACGCGACTCAGCCGGATGCCCGGCGCATCGGGGTTCTCCTCGATGAACTCGCACATCACGTCGCACAGGGTCTGGTCGAAGCCGCTGAAGTCCTCGCAGGAGGCCGGCGGCGGCGGTTCCTCGCACGGCGGCTGCTCACCGGTCAGCCGCTCGAAGATGCGGCCGAGGACGAAGCAGGCGAGCGGGAAGTTGCTGCTGTCGTCGCACTCCAGCGCCTCGCAGTAGGCGACGCAGAGCCCGAACGGCGCGCCCTCCAGGCCCTCGCACTCGCCGAACGGCGGCGGTGTCGGTGAGCTCGTCGGCGTGGCCGTCGCGGTCGCCGTCGCCGTGCCCGTGGGCACGCCGGTCGGGGTCGCGGTAGCGGTTGCCGTGCCGGTCGGGATGCCGGTCGGTGTCGGCGTCGCGGTGTTGGTCGACGTTGCCGTCGCTTCCGCGGTCGGCGTGTTGGTGGCGGTGGCCGTCGCGGTGCCGGTCGGAATCCCGGTCGCCGTCGGCGTCGCCGTCTCCGTCGCGGTCGCGGTCGCCGTGCCGGTCGGAACGCCGGTCGGCGTCGCCGTCGCGGTGAACGTCGGCGTCGCGGTCTCGGTCGCCGTCGCTGTCGCGGTGCCCGTCGGGACACCGGTCGCCGTGGCGGTCGC
>CBFGUK010000247.1:0-6190 GCA_965651925.1 uncultured bacterium
CGATCGTCCCGATGTTGCAGTGCGGCTTGGTCCGCTCGAACTTCGCCTTCGCCATGATCGATTCCTCCCGCGTCCTGCGACGCTCACGCCCCCACGGCCTTGGCGAGAATCTCCTCGGAGACCATCGCCGGCACCGGCTCGTAGTGTGAGAATTGCATCGTGTAGTTGGCGCGCCCCTGGGTCATCGACCGCAAGTCGGTGGCGTACCCGAACATTTCCTTCAGCGGCACCTTGGCCGTCACCACCCGTGCGCCGGCGCGCTCGTCCATGCCCTGGATCTGGCCGCGGCGGCTCGACAGGTTGCCGATCACGTCGCCCATGAATTCCTCGGGCACGACGACCTCGACCGCCATCATCGGCTCGAGGAGCACCGGCGCGGCCTTCTTTGCGCCGTCCTTGAGCGCCATCGACGCGGCGATCTTGAACGCCATCTCCGACGAGTCGACCTCGTGGTACGACCCGAACGTCAGCGCGACCTTCACGTCGACCATCGGATAGCCGGCGAGCACGCCGCCCTCGAGCGCCTCTTTCGCGCCCTTCTCGACGGCCGGAATGTACTCGCGCGGCACCACGCCGCCCTTGGTCTCGTCGGCGAACTGGAACCCGGTGCCCGGCGGCAGCGGCTCCAGGCGCAGGACGACGTGGCCGTACTGGCCGCGCCCACCGGTCTGGCGGACGAACTTCGTCTCCTGCTCGACCGACTTCTGGATCGTTTCCTTGTACGCGACCTGCGGCCGGCCGACGTTCGCGTCGACCTTGAACTCGCGGAGCAGCCGGTCGACGATGATCTCGAGGTGGAGCTCGCCCATGCCGCGAATGATCGTCTGGCCGGTCTCGGTGTCGGTCTCGACGCGGAACGACGGATCCTCGGTGGCGAGCTTCTGCAGCGACGTCCCGAGGCGCTCCTGGTCCTGCTTGGTCTTCGGCTCGATGGCAATCGAGATCACCGGCTCGGGGAACTCGATCGACTCGAGCAGGATCGGCTTGTCGGGATCGCACACCGTGTCGCCGGTGGTGCACTCGCGCAGGCCGACGGCGGCGGCGATGTCGCCGGCGTAGACCTCCTTGATCTCCTCGCGCTTGTTCGCGTGCATCTTCAGGAGGCGGCCGATGCGCTCGCGCTTGCCCTTGGCGGCGTTGATCACCGTGGCGCCCGACTCGACCCGGCCCGAATAGACGCGGAAGAACGTCAGCGTGCCGACGTACGGGTCGGTCATGATCTTGAACGCCAGCGCGGCAAACGGCGCATCGTCGCGCGCCGGGCGCTCTTCCTCGCTCTGGCTGGCGGGATTGACGCCGACCACGGGCGGCTTGTCGACCGGCGAGGGCAGGTAATCGACGACAGCATCGAGCAGGGCCTGGACGCCCTTGTTCTTGAACGCCGACCCGCAGAGCACCGGCACGAAGCTCAGCTTGAGCGTCGCGGTGCGGATGGCGGCGCGGATCTCGCCCTCGTCGATCGCCTTGCCCTCGAGGTACTTCTCGAGCAGCTGCTCGTCGACATCGGCCACCGCCTCGAGCAGGCGCTCGCGCGCGGACTCGGCCGCGGCGCGCATGTCGGCGGGGATCTCGTCGTCGCGCCAGCGCGCACCGAGGCTGTCCTCGTCCCAGATCATCGCCTTCATCGTCACGAGGTCGATGATGCCGCGGAAGTTCTCCTCGGCGCCGATCGGCAGCTGGATCGGTACCGGCGTCGCCTTCAGGCGGTCGCTCATCATCTGCACGCCGCGCTCGAAGTTCGCGCCGACGCGGTCCATCTTGTTGATGAATGCGATGCGCGGCACGCCGTACTTGTCGGCCTGGCGCCACACCGTCTCGGACTGCGGCTCGACGCCACCGACCGAGCAGAAGACGGCCACGGCACCGTCGAGCACGCGCAGCGAGCGCTCCACTTCGATGGTGAAGTCGACGTGGCCGGGCGTGTCGATGATGTTGATGCGGTGATCACGCCAGCTGCACGTCGTCGCGGCGGACGTGATGGTGATGCCGCGCTCCTGTTCCTGCACCATCCAGTCCATCGTCGCGGTGCCCTCGTGCACCTCGCCGAGTTTGTAGTTGATGCCGGTGTAGAACAGGATGCGCTCGGTCGTCGTCGTCTTGCCGGCATCGATGTGCGCCATGATGCCAATGTTGCGCGTCCGCTCGAGCGGGGCCTGACGTGCCATAAATGATGAAAACGCGAGCGGCGCACGCGCCGCTCGCGTTTCGTCTCCTTCCTGTAGCGGTCCTTACCAGCGATAGTGCGCGAACGCCTTGTTGGCGTCCGCCATGCGGTGCGTGTCTTCTTTCTTCTTCATGGCCGCGCCGCGGCTGTTGGCGGCATCGATGATCTCACCCGCCAGCCGGTCGGCCATCGACTTCTCACTGCGCTGCCGCGCGAACTGCACGAGCCAGCGCATGCCCAGCGACATGCGGCGCACCGGCCGCACTTCGACGGGCACCTGGTACGTCGCACCGCCGACGCGGCGCGACCGCACCTCGACGCTCGGCCGGACGTTGTCGAGCGCGCGGCGGAAGATCACCAGCGGATCCTCCTTCGTGCGCTGCGCGACGAGATCGAGCGCCCCGTAGAAGATCCGCTCGGCGGTACTCTTCTTGCCCCCGTACATCATCGCGTTGACGAACTTCGTCACCAGCCGATCGTTGAACTTCGGATCCGGGAGCACGTCCCGGCGGCGAACCTCACCTTTGCGCGGCATCGTCGATCGCCTTACTTCGGCCGCTTGGCGCCGTACTTCGACCGGCCCTGCTTGCGGTCCTGCACGCCGATCGAATCGAGCGTGCCGCGGACGATGTGGTAGCGCACGCCCGGCAGATCCTTCACGCGGCCGCCGCGGATGAGCACGACCGAGTGTTCCTGCAGGTTGTGGCCGATGCCCGGGATGTAGGTCGTGACCTCGATCCCGTTCGTCAGGCGCACGCGCGCAACCTTGCGCAGCGCCGAGTTCGGCTTCTTCGGCGTCTGCGTGTAGACGCGCGTGCACACGCCGCGCTTCTGCGGCGAGGACTGCAGCGCGGGCGCGGCGGTCTTCCGCCGCTGTTTCACGCGGCCGTACTTCACGAGCTGATTAGTCGTCGGCATGGTATCGAACTCGCAACTTTCCCAAAGGAAACAGCAGTGTGTACTGGAGCCCCGTCAGGGTGTCAACCTACCCACCTCAGGCGTCGATCGAGCCGACGACCACTGGCGCGGGCTCCTCTTCGACGACCTCGGCGCCCTGCACGCGCAGCTCCATCTCGCGGTACTGCGGGACGCCGGTGCCGGCGGGAATCAGCCGGCCCATGATGACGTTCTCCTTCAGTCCCACGAGATGATCGACCTTGCCGTGAATGGACGCCTCGGTGAGTACCTTGGTGGTTTCCTGGAACGATGCCGCCGAGATGAAGCTCTCGGTCGACAGGCTTGCCTTGGTGATGCCGAGCAGCAGCGGTTCGGCGATGGCGGGCTCGTTCTTCTCGTCGAGCACGCGCCCGTTCTCCTGCTCGAAGCGCCACTTCTCGATCTGATCGCCGACCAGGAACTCGGTGTCGCCGACCTCCTTGATGCGCACGCGGCGCAGCATCTG
The DNA here is from genome assembly GCA_965651925.1 of uncultured bacterium. Classification (GTDB taxonomy): domain Bacteria; phylum Desulfobacterota; class Binatia; order HRBIN30; family CADEER01; genus CBFGUK01. The sequence goes on from CBFGUK010000247.1 coordinate 3,567, forward strand.
CCGGACGATGACCTCGATGTGCTTGTCGTTGATGCGCACGCCCTGCAGGCGGTAGATCTCCTGCACCTCGTCCACCAGGTACTTCGCGAGCGCCTTCTCGCCCTGGATGGTGAGGATGTCGTGCGGGTTCGGCGACCCGTCCATCAACGCCTCGCCGGCGCGCACCGAATCCCCCTCGTGCACGCTGATGTGCTTGCCCTTGGGGATCAGGTACTCGCGCGGCTCGCCGACCTCGGGCGTAACGACGACCTTGCGCTTGCCCTTGGTGTCCTTGCCGAACGACACGGTGCCGTCGATCTCGCTGATGATCGCGAACTCCTTCGGCTTGCGGGCCTCGAAGAGCTCGGCGACGCGCGGCAGACCACCGGTGATGTCCTTGGTCTTGGTCGTCTCGCGCGGGATCTTCGCGATCACGTCGCCGGCGCCGACCTCCTGGCCTTCGGCCACGGCGATGTGGGCGCCGACCGGGATGAAGTATCGGGCGACGTTCTCGGAGCCCGGCAGCTTCGCGGTCTTGTTGTCGGCGTCCTTGATCGAGATGCGCGGCCGCTTGTCGAGGTCCTTGCAGTCGATGATCACGCGGGTCGACAGACCGGTGCGCTCGTCGACCTTCTCCTCCATCGTGACGCCCTCGAGGATGTCGCCGAACTTCACCGTTCCGGCGACTTCGGTGAGCATCGGGACGGTGTACGGATCCCACTCGGCGATGAGCTGCCCCGCCTTGACCGGCTCGCGATCGCGCACCTTGAGCTTGGCGCCGTATACGATCGAGTACCGCTCGCGCTCGCGCTCGCGGCCCGGCTCGGGAATCTCGATGATGGCCAGCTCGCCGTTGCGGTTCATGACGACGAGATCGCCGTTCTTGTCGACGACGGTGCTCAGGTTGATGAACTTCAGGATGCCGTCGTTGCGCGGTTCGAGCGTCGTCTGCTCGGCGCGCCGGCTCGCGGTGCCGCCGATGTGGAACGTGCGCATGGTGAGCTGCGTGCCCGGCTCGCCGATCGACTGCGCCGCGATGACGCCGATCGCCTCGCCGAGGTTCACGATGTGGCCGCGGGCGAGGTCACGCCCGTAGCAGCGGATACAGACGCCCTGGCGCGACTGGCAGGTGAGCACCGAGCGGATCTTGACGCGCTCGAGACCGGAGTCCTCGATGGCGCGCATCTTGTCCTCGTCGATCTCCTCGTTCGCCGAGACGATCAGCTCGTTGTTGAACGGATCGCGGATGTCCTCGAGCGCGGTCCGCCCGAGGACGCGATCCCCGAGGCCTTCGATGATCTCGCCGCCCTCGACGAGCGGCGTCATCTCGATGCCGTCGAGCGTGCCGCAGTCCTCCTCGGTGATGATCGAGTCCTGCGCGACGTCGACGAGGCGGCGGGTCAGGTAGCCGGAGTTCGCCGTCTTCAGTGCGGTGTCGGCGAGGCCCTTGCGGGCGCCGTGCGTCGAAATGAAGTACTGCAGCACCGTGAGCCCCTCGCGGAAGTTCGCGGTGATCGGGGTCTCGATGATCTCGCCCGACGGCTTCGCCATCAGGCCGCGCATGCCGGCGAGCTGGCGGATCTGCTGGGCGCTGCCGCGGGCGCCGGAGTCGGCCATCATGAAGATCGGGTTGAAGCTCGACACCGTGTACTTCTTGCCCTCGGCACTCTCGACCGTGGTGGTCGCCAGCTCGCGGAGCATCTCGTCCGCGATGCGGTCGGTCACTTCGGCCCAGATGTCGACGACCTTGTTGTAGCGTTCGCCGTCGGTGATCAGGCCCTTGTTGTACTGATCCTCGATCTCGCGCACCGCGCCGCGCGCCTGGTCGAGCAGCTTCGGCTTCTTCGACGTGATCACCATGTCCTTGATCGCGATCGAGATGCCGGCGCGGGTCGCGAACTCGAACCCGAGGTCCTTCAGCTTGTCGGCGAAGATGACCGTCGCCTTGTTGCCCGAGAGCCGGTAGGCGAGGTCGACGAGGTTGCCGAGCTCCTTCTTCTTCATGACCTTGTTGACGTCACTGAAGGGGATCTCGGGCGGCACGATTTCGTAGAGGAGCACGCGCCCGACGGTCGTCTCGATGAGCTGGCCGTTCATGCGCACGCTGATCGGCGTGTGCAGGCCGATCGAGCCGTGATCGTAGGCGATGCGGACCTCGTCCGCGTTCGCGAAGCGGCGGCCGGCGCCCGGCGCCTCGGGGCGCTCGCGGGTCATGTAGTAGAGGCCGAGCACGATGTCCTGCGTCGGCACGATGATCGGCTTGCCGTTCGCCGGCGACAGGATGTTGTTGGTCGACATCATCAGGCCGCGCGCCTCGACCTGCGCCTCGACCGACAGCGGCACGTGCACCGCCATCTGGTCGCCGTCGAAGTCGGCGTTGTAGGCGGCGCAGACGAGCGGGTGGAGCTGGATCGCCTTGCCTTCGATGAGGATCGGCTCGAACGCCTGGATGCCGAGGCGGTGCAGGGTCGGCGCGCGGTTGAGCAGCACCGGGTGCTCGCGGATGACCTCGTCGAGGATGTCCCACACCTCGGGACGCTCCTTCTCGACCATCTTCTTCGCGCTCTTGATGGTCGTGACGAAGCCGCGTTCCTCGAGCTTGTTGTAGATGAACGGCTTGAACAGCTCGAGCGCCATCTTCTTCG
>CBFGUK010000248.1:0-6188 GCA_965651925.1 uncultured bacterium
CGGAACCCACGCAAGCGACCCCGCGTCCGTACCCGTACTCGTACCCGTACACGTATCCGTACACGTACACGTACTTGTATCCGTACTCGTTCTTGCCGAGTCACCTCCGACGCCCGCCGATCGCAGCGCATGGTTGGGGGCGAAACTGCGATGGCGGCGCGCGCGTCACACGATGCCGCACCCCCCGCCGGGCGACGCTGCGCGTCGCCCGGCGGCCACAGGGGCCGCGGCGACCGTCCCTGAATGCGTCGAGCGGCACGCGCCCGAGGCAACAGGTGCCGACGGGTGCGTGCGGCGGGTGTTCAGCCGCCGTTCAGGCCGTTGGCGACGGCGCTCATCTTGGAGAGGCGCTGGCGCAGGCTGAGCTGGTCGCGGACGGTGGCGAGCAGCCGCGCGCGGTCGACGGGCTTGGGGATGAAGTCCGCCATCCCGGAGCGCATCGCGCGCTGCTTGAAGCGCGTCAGGTCGTAGCAGCTGAAGGCGACGATCGGGATGTCGCGCAGCGGCTCGCGCGCGAGGATGTTCTCGGCCAGGCGATAGCCGTCCATCCCCGGCATGTGCAGGTCGAGCAGGATGAGGTCGACCGGTCGTTCCTGAAGGACGCGCAGCGCGTCCCAGCCGCGGTCGACACACACGCACTCATACCCCTGGCTCTCGAGGAAGCGGCGGGTGATGATCAGGTGGTCCTGCTCGTCGTCGACCAGCAGGATCACTTCCTTGCGTTCGGGGGTTTCGTCCATCTCGGGCCTCGTCCAGTTCTCGTTCCTGCTCAGCACGCCGCGTACCAATCTCGGAGCCACGGCACTGCGCCGGTCATTGCGCAGGCAGCAAAATCCCGCGTGGCTGGAAAATATCACCTGCAAGGCGAAACGGTGCGTGTGCGTTGATTCCGTGACGGTGTGCAGGCGAATCGCGGATCGCCGCTCGCGGTTGGCGCTCGCCGGGCGCGGCCGGGCGGGGCAGGTGCTACGCCCTGAGCGCCTGGGATCCGCAGATGGCGCAGATTCCCGCAGATGTATGCTGACCATCTGCGACATCTGCGACATCTGCGGATGATCTTCGGCGCGAGCACGGACGAGCCGAGCCGGCCGCCGCGCCGAGCCGGCCGCGCACGCGGGATGCCGTTCAGCGGTCGGCGGTCGCCGGGACTTCGTTCGGCGGTACCGCTTCGTAGACCGGGATCGACTGCGTGTTGGCGCGGATGTCCGGCGAGAGGCGGTAGATCAGCGGCGCGTCGGGGACCGACGGCTTCAGGTAGGTGCCGTCGGTGGCGCGTGCCGCGGCGGCGACCTGCGGCCGGTCGACGTCGGCGACGACGCGGCCGTCGAGCAGGGCATTGTCGGTCTCGAGGCCGTCGCGGCCGCCGGTGCCGAGCAGGCCGAGTCCGGCGAGGAGCGTCGCGCGCTGGGCGGCGTCGGCCGTCTGCACCTCGGTCGGCAGCTTGCCGGTGGCGACGCGACTGGTCTGCTCGGGGCCGACGGTCACGCCCGGGCCGATCAGGCCGGTGCGCCCCTGCACGGTGACGCTGCCATCGATGCCGAGCACCTCGGTCGTCTTGCTGGCGGCATCGAAGCGCACCACGAACTGCGTCTGGTGCACGCGGATGATCGCCGACGGTGTCTCGACCTCGAACCGCGCGCCCTCGGCGCTGTAGCCGCTGACGATCGCCTGCAGCGCGCCGGTTTCGAGCCGCAGCAGGGCGCGCCGCGGCGCGCGGGTGCCGAAGCGCTCGATGCCGACGATGGTCTCCGGCGCGAGGTCGATGACGCTGTCGTCGGCGAGCAGCAGCTTCGCGCCGCCCTCGCCGGTGCGCACGCGCTCGCCGGCGAACAGCGGGATGCCGGCAAAGCCGGGCTGCCACTCGCCGCGTGCGCCGCGCTGCACCTCGAGCGCGCCGCCGAGCGCCGCCACCGAGCCGATCGGCGTCTGGGCGCCGGCCGGCGTGATGCCCGTCAGGAGCGCGAGCGCGCCGGCGAGCAGGGCAAGCGGAACGGAACGCGACAGGGCCATCGGCATCCTAGAACTGCAGCCAGACGTTCGCCTGGATGAGGTTGCGGTTGTACTCGAACACGTCGATGTTCGAGTCGTTCAGCACGCCGAGATAGGCGAGATCGGCGGAGATGACGTCGGTGAACGCGCGCGAGAGGTGCACGACGAACTGGCTCTGCCGGTCGTGGCGGCGCTTCGTGAAGCCGGTGCGGCTGTTCGGGTGCTCGTAGTCCTGCAGGTCGAACAGGTAGCCGACCTGGCCGTGGAAGAGATCGAGCACGCCGAAGTCGACCTGCACGTCGAACATGTTGTCCATGTAGGCGAAGTCGGTGCCGTCGCGCGACAGCGGATCGAAGTCGTCCCACGTGTAGCCGACGCTCAGGAAGCGATCGACGGCGCCGAGCAGGAAGTACTGCCGCACGCCGGCGCGATTGATGTACGCGTCGCGGAACGGATTGAACGGGCCGCGGAAGAAGTCCTGGCCGCCGAACGTGTAGAAGACCTGCGTCGCGGCGACGTCGCCGGTGAACAGGTTGACGAACGGCGTGCCGCGCCCGGTCTGATAGAAGGACTGATAGTCGAGCAGGTAGAACTCGTACTCGCCGGCGAGGCCGAACTGGAACAGCTCGCGGTGAATCGGCGTGGCGAGCGTCAGGTTCAGCCGGTGGCTCTGCAGGTCGAAGCGCGAGCTCGAGAAGTGCACGCTCTGGTAGAGATCGTAGCCGAGGTGCGCGCTGCCGGGGGCGCCGTCGTAGAGCCGGAAGCGGGCGCCGGCGCCGACGCGGAAGAACCCGTCCTCCTCGCCCTCGGTGTCGAGCCCGACCTGGGCGGCGGAGCCGTCGGGGATCAGGGCGACGTTGCTGTCGTAGCCGAAGCCGGCGTTGGCGTGCACCGCCCACGGCTTGTCTGCCGCGGCGACCGCCGCGGGCGCGGCGCCGTCGGCGAGGAACTGCCGCGCCAGCTGCGTCGTCTGCGCCTCGGCCGGGCCGAGCTCGGCCTGCTGGAGCAGCGTGCGGCCGCGCGCCGTCTCGCCGGCGCGCAGCAGCGCGACGCCCTGGTAGTACTGCGCCGCGGCGCGCAGCGCCGGATCCTTGCCCGCTTCCTCGAAGTACGGTGCCGCGCGCTCGGGGTCGCCGAGGCGCAGGTGCGTCATGCCGAGGTAGAACGCCGCCGGGAATCGCGTCTCGGCGCGCTGATAGGCGCGCTCGAGCCACTGGCCCGCGGCGGGATACTGGCCGCTGTCGAAGTAGAGGATGCCGAGGTCGAGCACCGCCGGCGTCAGGTCGGGGCGCACGGCGAGCGCGCGCTCGAGATCGCGGATCGCGTCGGCCGTGGCGCCGAGACGGGCGCTGGCGAGGCCGCGGTAATAGGACGCCACCGCGTCGTTCGGGTCGGCGCTCAGCGCCTCGGTGAGGAGCGCGCGCGCGTCCTCCCAGCGCTGCGCCTGAAACGGCACGAGCGCCTTTGCATAGAGCTGCTGGGAGCGCGTGTTCGCTGCCGCCGGTGCCACCACGGCCAGCAGCGCGAGCGCGCCCAGGGCCAACCGCATCCTCACGCCACGCATGCCCGCGGCGGGTTATGCCCCGATGCCGGCGCGTGGTCAACCTCAAAGACGGCGGCGGGTTGCCGGCATGGGGCGCCTGCTGCCGCGGCTCGGCCGGGGGACGCCGGCCCGGTCCGCCTTCAAAACGGCGCTCCGGACGTCGGCACGCCAGCCCGTCGCCCCCCGGGGGGCGCACGCGCGGCCGCGTGTCATCGGCTGACGCGGCGCGCGCCGCGGGGCGTGTGGCCGGTGGACGACGCGGCGGAAATCCGTGTAAGCCGGACGCTGCGATTCCGCACATGTCGACGCCGACCGCCGCCGTCAGAAGAGAAGTCGAGCGCCTGCGACGCGAGATCGAAGCGCACAACCGGCGCTACTACGTCGAGGACGCGCCGGCGATCAGCGATGCCGAGTACGACGAGCTGTTCCGCCGCCTCGTCGCGCTCGAGCAGGAGTATCCGGCGCTGCGCGACGACACCTCGCCGACGCAGCGCGTCGGCGCCGCGCCGTCGGCGAAGTTCGCCCCGGTGCGCCACGCGACGCCGATGCTGTCGCTCGACAACGCGATGTCGGTCGAGGAGTTCCGCGAGTTCGATGCGCGCGTGCGCCGGCTGCTGCGCAGCGACGCCCCGGTCGCGTACGTCGTCGAGCCGAAGCTCGACGGCCTCGCGGTCGAGGTCGTCTACGTCGACGGCGTGCTGCAGGTCGCCTCGACGCGCGGCGACGGGCTGACCGGCGAGGACGTCACGGCGAACGTGAAGACCATCCGCTCGGTGCCGCTGCGCCTGCACGTGCCGCGTGGCGGTCGGCCGCCGGCGCGGCTCGATGCGCGCGGTGAAGTGATCTTTCCGCGCGCCGCGTTCGCCCGCCTCAATGCGGAACGCGCCGCCGCCGGCGAGCCGCCGTTCGCCAACCCGCGCAACGCCGCTGCCGGCTCGCTGCGCCAGCTCGACCCGGCGATCACCGCCAGCCGGCCGCTCGACCTGCTGTTCCACAGCGCCGGGCCGATCGAGGGCGCCGCGTTCGCGACGCACGGGGAATTCCTCACCGCCCTGAAAGCGTGGGGACTGCGCACCAGCTCGCTCAACGATCGCGCCACCGGCGCCGAGGAGGTGATCGCCTATCACGCCCGCATCGCGGCGCAGCGCGAGACGCTGCCCTACGAGGTCGACGGCGTCGTCGCCAAGGTCGATTCCGTGGCGCTGCAGCGCCGCCTCGGCGAGGTGTCGCGCTCGCCGCGCTGGGCGATCGCGTTCAAGTTCAAGGCGCAGCAGGGGCGCACGCGGGTGCGCAACATCATCGCCTCGGTCGGCCGCACCGGCGTCCTCACCCCGGTCGCCGAGCTCGAGCCGGTGCAGGTCGGCGGCGTGACGATCACCAGTGCCTCGCTGCACAACATGGACGAGGTGCGGCGCAAGGACGTGCGCATCGGCGATACCGTGCTGATCGAACGCGCCGGCGACGTGATCCCCTATGTCGTGCGCGTCGTCACCGAGGAGCGGCGCGGGCGCGAGCGGGTGTTCGACATGCCGCCGGCGTGCCCGTCGTGCGGCAGCACCGTCGTCCGCGAGGAGGGTGCCGCCGCCTACCGCTGCCTCAACCGCCAGTGCCCGGCGCAGCGCCGCGAGGTGATCCGCCACTTCGCCTCGAAGCACGCGCTGAACATCGACGGCCTCGGCGAGAAGCTCGTCGCGCAGCTGGTCGACGGCGGGCTGGTCACCGATCCCTCCGACCTCTACCGCCTCACCGTGGCGCAGCTCGCGGCGCTCGACCGCATGGGCGAGAAGTCGGCGGGCAACCTCGTCGCCGCGATTGCCGCGACGCGCGAGCCGCCGCTCGACCGCCTGATCAACGCGCTCGGTATCCCGCAGGTCGGCGAGCGCACCGCGCACCTGCTCGCCGAGCGCTTTGGCACCCTCGAGGCGCTCGCCGCGGCGGACGAGGAGGCGCTGACGGCGGTTCGCGACATCGGCCCCGAGACGGCGCGCGAAATTCACGCGTTCTTCGCGCTGCCGGAGAACCAGGCCACGCTCGCCCGTCTGAAGGAAGTCGGCGTGCGCCCGCAGCCGCCGGCACGGCGGCGCGGTGGCGGACCGCTGGCCGGCAAGTCGGTGGTGATCACCGGCACGCTGTCGGTGCCGCGCGACGAGATGATCGATCGCATCGAGGGCGCCGGCGCACGGGTGACCGGCAGCATCAGCCGCAAGACCGACTTCCTGATCGTCGGCGAGGATGCCGGCTCGAAGCTCGAGAAGGCGAAACAGCTCGGCGTCGCGGTGCTCGACGAAGCGGCGCTCGACCGGCTCCTCGGCGGATGACGGCATGCGCGATGCCGTGCACCTCGTGATCCGCGGCCGCGTCCAGGGCGTCGGGTTCCGCTACGCGACCGCCACGGCCGCGCGCCGTCTCGGCGTCGCCGGCTGGGTGCGCAACCTGCCCGACGGTGCGGTCGAAGTCGTCGCCGCCGGCGCCCCCGACGCCGTGCGCGCGCTCGTCGACTGGTGCCATCACGGCCCGCCGAGCGCGCGGGTCACGCAGGTGGCCGAGCTGCCCGCGCCGCCGGAGGTGCCGACGGGATCGTTTACGATCCGCTGATGAAGAGAAGGGGGTTATGGGGGTAGGGGGTTGGGGGTTAAGGGATGGAACACCGCTCACC
>CBFGUK010000249.1:0-6148 GCA_965651925.1 uncultured bacterium
ACCGGTGGCGCGACGGCGGTATGGGAGGGGTGGCGCGAGACGACCGTCGACATCGATCTCGAGCTCGAGGGCGATGCCGAACGCCTGCTGAAGGCGATGCCGGCGATCAAGGAAGAATTGCACGTCAACATCGAGCTCGCGGCGCCGCATCATTTTCTGCCCGCCCTGCCGGGCTGGCGCGAGCGCAGCCGGTACATCGGCTCCGAGGGCGCGCTGCACTTCTACCACTACGACCCGTACGCGCAGGCGCTGGCGAAGATCGAGCGCGGGCACGCACAATGACCGACGTCGCCGCCATCTGTGACACCTGCGACATCTGCGGATGGCGGCGCGACAGCCCAGATCGCAGTAGATCCGCTCGATTCGTCGGCTAGCTTGTCGGTGGCGCATCGTTCGCGAACCGTGATCGACTAACCGCGCCGCGAAACTGAACCATCCGCAGATTACGCCGATTCGCAGAGGCGATCCGACCATCTGCGGAAGTTGCGTCATCTGCGGAGCTGCTGCGGACCCCGGCGATGGGACCGCACCCACGTCGTTGCCGCCTGGCGCGGCATCCATTCACCGCCGCCATCGCGGCGAGGAGCACGGTGGTGCTAGCCCGTCGCGCGTGCGCGATCACCCAGGCCGAGCAACCTGCACCCACACACGGTGCATCACCCGTTGCCGTTACATGCCAGTTCCGGCATAGCATGACGCATGCACGGCGGCCGCTGTTCTGGATCGGGTCAGCGAAGGCCGACCTCAGAGTCTTTCCTGCCGCTGTGCAGGATGTGGTCGGATTCGCGCTCGGGCTCGCGCAGCGCGGCGGCCAACACCCGGACGCGCGGCCGCTGCGTGGGTTTGGTGGTGCGGGGGTCGTGGAGATCGTCGCCGACCACAACCGCGCAACGTTTCGCGCCGTCTACACGGTCCGCTTCGCTCACGCGGTCTATGTTCTGCATGCGTTTCAGAAAAAGTCCCGCCACGGCGTGGCGACGCCGGCCAGCGACATCAGGCTGATCCGCCAGCGCCTGCGGCGAGCCGAGGAGCATTACGCACTATGGCTGCACACCGGACGCGACGAGGCGTGACGAGGGATGCCGTGGAGGCGAGCAGCGGCAACGTGTTTGCCGACCTCGGGCTGCCCGAAGCTGACGAGCGTCAGTGCAAGGCACAGCTGGCCGAGCGCATCGCCGACCTGCTCGCCGCGCGCAAACTCTCCCAGGCGGCGGCCGCGGCCCTGCTGGGCATCGACCAGCCGAAGGTGTCGAAGCTGCTGCGCGGACACTTGGGCGAGTTCTCCACCGAGCGCCTGTTCCGCTTCCTGCTCGCGCTCGACCACGACATCGAGATTGTCATTCGCCGTGCTCCCCGCTCGCGGCGACCTGGTCGCCTGCGCGTCATCGCCGCCTGAGCGCGTGTGGCAGCGCGTCTGGGTGAGACGATTCTCGCGATGCGCCCGCAGCGTCCTTCTCGTTGCTCGTGTACCCACACACGACAGCGATTCCGCAGATCGTCGAAACGCACCCGCGGGATCTACGTCATCTGCGGAGGACTCTGGCGTCCGCCTCATCGACGGTAACGGCCTCGACGGTCACGTCGGCGGGCGTGGCGTCGGGAGTCAGGGCCGTCAAGGCGGCGCGCAGGCGCAGGCCGGCGGCGGGGGAGACCGGCGGCAGCGAGGCGGACGGTGCCGGGCGCGGGTTCGGCGGCGGTGAGCAGCACGTTGCGGTGGCGGCCGAGCGCGCGCACGCCGTCGAAGCGCAGGCGGGCGTCCGCAACGCTGGCGGTGCTCGCCATCGCCCGGTTATAGGATCGGACCGGCACACGCCCAGCGACGCTCAACGACCTCGTCGCTGCCGGAATCCTCACCGCCGTACCTGCCGATCCGTACGCCGACCGTCCGCTGCGCTACGACGCGATCCGACAGCTGCTCTGGAGTGTCGGCGCAGACGGTATCAACAGCACCGGCCCCGACGCCTCAGCTTCCGGTGTCCAACCGGACGACCCGACGTGGGGCATCGTCCGTGAACCGTGATCGGCTGGCTGCGCCGCGAAGCCGAACCATCCGCCCGGCGCGCTCGAGTCGGGGCGGGACATGGCGTATAGGACGCGCCGGTCGGAACGATGGCGCGGCGGGGACGGGGGCTCTACGAGGCGCTGCTGACGGAGCGTCTGGCAGGCGAGTTACAGGCGCTGCCGGACAGGCTCGTGCCGCGGATCGGCGACCTGCGGCCGGCGGATGCACCGAATCGCATCGCGCTGCATTTGGCGCGCGTCGTCGAGCGCAGCCTTGCCGATCTGGACGGCGACGAGCGCGTGCGCGCCGGCGTGGCACTGGCGCGCGAGCTGATCGAGACGATCGCCCGCAGCACGAGCGGCTCGGCGGACGAGGCACCGGTGACGCCGGCGCAGGTGCTGCACGCGCTGCTCGCGCGCCGCCCGGACGGCAGTGCGGACGTCATCGAGGAGCCGCTGATTCCGTTGCTCGACACCGCGCTGCTGACGAACGCTCCGGGCGAGCCGCACGTCGGCCGGCAAGTGCAGGCCGAGATCGACTCGGCCGACGCCATCGACGTGGTGATGGCGTTCATTCGCTGGACCGGCATCGCGCCGCTGCTCGAGCGGCTGCGCCGCCACTGCGAGGCCGGGCGGCCGCTGCGCGTGCTGACGACGATCTACACGCAGTCGACCGAGCCGCGCGCGCTCGAGGCACTGCGCGCCGTCGGCGCTGAGATTCGCGTCTCGTACGACACGAGCTCGACGCGCCTGCACGCCAAGGCGTGGATCTTCCGCCGCGCCACCGAATTCTCGACCGCCTACATCGGTTCGTCGAACCTCACCCACTCCGCGCAGGTGAGCGGCCTCGAGTGGAACGTGCGCGTATCCGGCGCGCGCAATCCCGACGTCATCGAGAAGATGGCGGCGGTGTTCGAATCGTACTGGAACGGCGACGAGTTCGTTACCTACGACCCGGCAGAGTTCGCCGCGCGCTGCCAGCAGCCCGAGAGCGGCGCTTCTCTGCGCCTGAGTCCGCTCGAGGTGCGGCCCGAGCCGTTCCAGGAGCGGCTCCTCGAGCAGATCGCCGTGGCGCGCGCCGCGGGTCACCATCGCAACCTGCTCGTGTCGGCGACTGGCACCGGCAAGACGGTGATGGCGGCACTCGACTACGCACGGCTGCGCGCGACGCTGCCGCGCAGCCGCCTGCTGTTCGTCGCGCATCGTGAAGAGATCCTCGATCAGTCGCTGGGGACATTCCGGCACGCGCTGCGCGACGCGAGCTTCGGCGAGCTGTGGGTCGGCGGGCGACGGCCGCGCGCCTTCGAGCACGTCTTCGCGTCGATCCAGAGCCTTGCGGCGAGCGGCATCGCGGCGATCGAGTCGGGCCATTTCGATGTCGTGATCATCGACGAGTTCCACCATGCGGCGGCCCCGTCGTACCGCGCGCTCCTCGAACACCTCACCCCGCTGGAGTTGCTCGGGCTCACCGCCACGCCGGAGCGCAGCGACGGCCTGCCGATCCTGCACTGGTTCGACGACCGCATCGCCGCGGAGCTGCGGCTGTGGGAGGCGATCGACCAGCACCGGCTGACGCCGTTCATCTACTACGGCATCCACGACGGGCTCGATCTGCGCGCCGTGCCGTGGCGGCGCGGCGCCGGGTACGACATCGACGGGCTGAGCAATCTCCTGACGGCAAACGACGTCTGGGCGCGCCGCGTGATCGCGGAGGTCGAACGGAAGGTCGCCGACATCGCGCGCATGCGCGCGCTCGGCTTCTGCGTCGGCGTCGAGCACGCGCGCTTCATGGCGCGCGTCTTCAACGAGGCCGGCATCCCATCGACGGCCGTCTGGGGCGACAGTCCGGCCGACGTTCGCCAGGCGGCGCTCGCCGACCTCGCCGCCGGTCGCATCCGCGTGCTGTTCTCGGTCGACCTGTTCAACGAAGGCGTCGACCTGCCGAGCGTCGACACGCTCCTGCTCCTGCGCCCGACCGACAGCCCGACGCTGTTCATCCAGCAGCTCGGTCGCGGCCTGCGCCGTAGCCTCGACAAGACCGTGTGCACGGTGCTCGACTTCGTCGGCCGTCATCGCCGCGAGTTCCGCTTCGACCGCCGCCTGCGCGCGCTGTTCGGCGGCAGCCGGCGCGACCTCATCCGCCAGGTCGAGCAGGGGTTTCCGTTCCTGCCCGCGGGCTGCCAGTTCAGCCTCGACCGCGTTGCCAGCGAGATCGTTCTCGACAACCTGCGGACGGCCGTGCCGGCGCGCTGGACGGCGCGCGTCGAGGAGTTGCGCGCGCAGGCGGCGGATGGGCGTGACGTCACGTTCGCTGACTACCTCGATGCCAGCGGCGTCGAGCTCGACGACCTCTACAACGGTGCCAAGTCCTGGTCCGATCTGCGCGCCGACGCCGGCCTGTCCGTCCTGCCGGCGGGCCCGCATGAGCGTGTGCTGCGCCGCGCCTGCGGACGCCTGTTGCACGTCGACGATGCGCTGCGCCTCGACACCTGGCAGCGGTTGCTCGCCGCGCCGGCGGTCGACACGGACGCGCTGCCGCTGCGCGAGCAACGACTCCTGCGCATGCTCGTCGCGGCGATCGCGGACGGGGCGCTCGAGAAGTCGACGTCACTCGCCGATGGTTGGGCGCTCCTGCGTGCGCACCCGCAGGTCTGCGGCGAATTGCGCGAGCTGTTTGCGCTGCTCCGCACGCGCATCGACCACCTGCACGCGCCGCTGACGACGCACCCGGACGTGCCGCTGCAGATCCATGCCCGCTACACGCGCATCGAGATCTTCGCCGCGGTCGGCATCGGCGACGGTGCGAAGGTCACAACGTGGCAGACCGGCTGCCACTACGCGCGCGAGGCGCAGACCGACCTCTTCGCGTTCACGCTCGACAAGACGAGCGGGCAGTTCTCGCCGACGACGCGGTATCGCGATTACGCGATCAGCCGCGAGCTGATTCACTGGGAGAGCCAGTCGCGCACCCGCGTCGGCGACTCCACCGGCCAACGCTACATCCATCATCGCGAGACGGGCTCGCACATCATGCTCTTCGCGCGCCTGCGTAGCGACGATCGCGCGTTCTGGTTCCTCGGCCCGGCACAGTACGTCCGCCACGAGTCCGAGCAGCCGATCGCCATCACCTGGCGGCTCGACGTGCCGCTGCCCGGCGATCTCTTCACCGCCTTCGCCGCCGCGGTGGCGTGACACGCTCATTTGGAGCGCGGGCACGTCTGATCCGCAGATTACGCAGATTTCGCAGATGGTCAGAGTGCATCTGCGACATCTGCGACATCTGCGGATGATCGATCAGCCCCGTGTCGCGCGGACGAACGCCAGCGTGCCGAACGGCGTCATCCAGCGCTCGGTCTCGCGCACGGCGCCGAAGCCGGCGGCGGCGATCAGCGCCGGCAGCTCGCCGTCGAGGTTGGCGGCGGTCGATTCGCCGCCGTCGGCGAGGCGGACGATGCGCGCGGCGGCGCGCATCAGCGCGGTGTGCGGCTTGCCGAAGTCGGCGACGTGCAGCTCGCCGCCCGGGCGCAGGAGCCGGTGCACGGCCGCCAGCGCCTCGCGCTTCTGCGCCGTGGTGAGGTGGTGCAGCATCAGCGTGCTGAGGACGCGGTCGAAGGACGCCGGCGGCAGCGGCGGCGCGGTCGCCGAGCCCTCGTGCAGGGTGATCGCCGCGCCGGCGCACTCGAACTTGCGCCGCGCGATGGCGAGGATGCGCGGGTCGATGTCGACGCCGGTCACCCGCGCGCCGGGCTGCATCTCGCGGACGATCAGGGCCAGCGTCCCGGTCCCGCAGCCGAGATCGAGCACGTCGTGGCCCGGCGCGATGCGCGCCAGCTCCACCAGGTGACGCTTCATACGCCGCTCACCGACCAGGCGCGCGAAGACGTCGTAGAGCGGCGTCAGCCAGTCGCGCCCGAGGGCCGGAATGAAATGCGTCGTCGAATGGTTCATCGCGCCTCCTGCCACGGTCCGCGCGGGTGCGATGCGGGCCGAGCCGTCGCCTGCGTCAGCATGGCCGCAACTATACGAGCAATTGCTCGGGTTCGCTACTGGGCTTCTCCGCAGATGACACAGATGTCGCAGATGCGTGCCGCCCCATCTGCGCAATCTGCGTCATCTGCGGATGACTCTCGCCCGTGCCTCGTCGACG
>CBFGUK010000250.1:0-6108 GCA_965651925.1 uncultured bacterium
TTGAACGTCACCTGGCCGCACTGGCCGTTGGCGGCGGTGGTCGCGTCGCCGGGGGTGACGATCAGGGTCAGCGGGCGGCTCGCCGGCGGCACGGGGAAGGCGCCGGTGCGGGCGATGACCTTGAACGACAGCAGGCCGGGCGACGGCTGCGTGACGCGCACCTTCTGCACGCCACCGGCGGCGGTGCCCGCCTTGTCCTTGTAGGACCAGCTCCGTTTGCTGGCGCGCCAGCCCGGGGCGCCGCTCGACGGCGACAGGCCGGGCGGCACGAAGCGGGCGAAGAGCGGCACGCCCTGGCCGTCGAGGACGGTGAACGTGAAGCCGTTGGCGGCCGGATCGAACGGCGGCGAGAGCTGATTGATCAGCATCGCGCCCTTGAGCTTCAGCCGCTGGGCGCCCGGCGCGGCGAGGAGGCCGCGCACGTCGAGCCGCGCCTTGGCGATCACCACGCTCGAGCCGCAGCGCGGCGTCGGCGTGACCGTCGCGGTCGGCACCGTCGGCGTCGCGGTCCCGGTGATCGTCGGCGTCGGCGTCTCCGTCGCGGTCCGGGTGGCGGTGGCGCTCGGCGTCTGCGTGCGCGAGGGCGTCAGGGTCGGCGTCGGCGTCGCGGTGCGCGTCGCCGTGCCGGTCGCGGTGGCGGTGAACGTCGCGGTGTCGACCGGCGTCGGCGTCGCCGTCGCGGTGTGCGTCTCGGTGGGCGTCGCGGTGTCGGTACCGGTCGCGGTCGGTGTGGCCGTCGCGGTCGGCGGCAGCGGCGTGCTGGTCGGCGTCGGCGTCGCGGTCGGCTCGGCCTTGGTGACGGTGTACGTGTCGAAGACGGTGCCGTTGTTGTCGATGCCCTGCACGGTGAGCGTGTCGCCGCTGATCGTCACCGAGGCGTAGGAATAGCGGTCGAAGCTGCAGTAGTTGTTCGGCCCGCCGGGGCAGCCGTTGGCGAGCCAGTAGCAGCTCTCGACCGGCGAGAAGAAGAACGGCTGGCGGTACGGCAGCCCGCTGCCGTTGATCTTGGCGCGCTGATCGAGCGTCGCGCCGCCGCCGCCGCTCATGATGTAGACGGTGCCCTTGCCGTCGCTGCCCGGGCTGCCGTTGTTCTGGAACTCGTCCATGAACGTCGTGCGTTCCCAGAGGTGGTCGTGGCCGTGGAAGACGACGTCGACCTCGTGCTTCTCCCAGATCGGTCCCCAGGTCGCGCGCAGCCCCTCGTCGCTGCCGATCGAGGCGATGCCGTTCGCGCACGAGTACGCGGTGTGGTGATAGAAGACGAACTTCCACTTGCGCGGGCTGGTGGCGAGGAGGTTGTCCATCCAGGTCGTCTGCGTGCCGCTGCAGCAGCCGTCGCTGTCGAGCACGATGAACAGCGCGTCGCCGTCCTCGAACCAGTAGTAGCGCTCCGGCTCGGGCGAGTTCGTCGGCAGGACGAACGTCTTGATGTGCGCGGAATTCGCCCAGCCCGAGGCGCCGCCGACCGAGTTGAGATCGTGGTTGCCGAGCGCCGGGAAGTAGAACGCGCGCGGCAGCACCGCCGAGTAGTAGGCCATGGCGTTGTTGTCGAGATCGGACTGGCTGCCGTTCGGATAGGCGTTGTCGCCGACGGTGAGGATGATCGGCGGGTTGGCGGCGTTGTGCAGGGCGGCGATCTGCGCCTCGCCGCTCGTCCCCTGTCCCCAGTCGCCGATCACGGTGAAGAACACGTCGCCGGGATCGGTCGGGGCGCGCAAGGTCGAGAAGTACGTCGTGTCCTGGACGACGACGCCGTTGGTCTTCAGGCGGTAGTAGTAGAGCGAGCCGGTCTGCAGGCCGGTGAGCGTGACGATGTGGCACGTGCCGGCGGCGCCAACGTCGCAGCTCGCCGCGGTCGGCACGGTGAGCGACTGGCCGAGCGCCGGCGTCAGGCCGTACTCGACCGTGCTGTCACCGGCGACGTTCGTCCACCAGACGATGGTCGCCGAGCTCGGCAGCGCCTGCGGATTCTGCAGGTACGGGCCGCGCGTCAGCGTCTGCGCGCCGGCCGGCGCGACCGCGGCGGTGAGCACCACGGCGAGCGTCGACGCGATCCGGCCCCAGGCGCGGCCCGCGCTGCGGTGTGCTCCCCCGATCATGTCGCCCCCCTTGTGCGCGCCGCGCGCGCGGCCGCAATCATTCGCAGCTAGCACGCGCCGCCGGCCTGCCGCCAGCGTTTTTGCCGCTTGCGCCGTGGCCGCCGCGTCTGCTCAATCGGCAGCTGGAGGACTTCGCCATGCGCCGCCTGCTCCCCGTATTCGCCGTCGTGGTCGCGTGTGCCGGCTGTCAGGGCGTGTCGGACGTGTTCGGCACGGCCGCGCCGCCGGGCCAGCCGGGCAACGGCCCGATCATCAGTCCCGGCGGGCGGCCGCAGATCGTGCTCGATAGCATCCGCGTCGCGCCGGGCGGCACCGGCACCTTGCAGGCGCGGCTGCGCGGCGGCGGACGGGTCGCCGGCACGCAGAACGACATCCTCTTCGACCCCGCCGTGGTGACGATCGCGCGCACCGGCAACGGCCGGCCGGACTGCACGGCGAACGCGGCGCTCGGCAAGGAGGGCACGGCGTTCAGCTTCCAGCCGGCGGGCTGCAGCGGCGAGCGCTGCACCGGCGTGCGCGCGCTCGTGCTGTCGCTGAGCAACGTGTCGCCGATTCCCACCGGCAGCGTGCTCTACTCGTGCACCGTGCGCGCCAGCGACACCGCCCAGGGCAGCTCGCGGCTGCGCATCACGCGCGTCGGCTTCAGCGATCCCGCCGGCGCGGCGATCAGCGGCGGCGGCGTCGACGGCCGGGTGACGATCGCGAAGTAGCCGGCGCGCGCGGCCGCCCGCCGCGGCGCCCTTCCGTGCAGACAAGGGAGCTCTCCGCCCATGGATTTCGCGCTGTTCTACGAGATTCCCGTCGCCCGCCCGTGGACCCGCCGCAGCGAGCGCGATGCGTACCACGAGGTCCTCGAACAGGCGGTGCTCGGCGAGCAGGCGGGCTTTCACAGCGTCTGGACCGTCGAGCACCACTTCCTCGAGGAGTTCTCGCACTGCTCGAACCCCGAGGTCCTGTACGGCGCGATCGCGGCGCGCACCTCGCGCATCCGCCTCGGCTACGGCGTGCGGCTGCTGCCCTTCCCGTACAATCACCCGGTGCGCTCGGCCGAGTCGGCCGCGGTGCTCGACCTGCTCTCCGACGGGCGCGTCGAGTTCGGCACCGGGCGCTCCTCGACACGCGACGAGCTCGAGGGCTTCGGCATCGATCCGCACCGCACGCGCGAGCTGTGGGAGGAAGCGCTGGAGGTGATCGTCGCCGCGTGGACGAACGACGTCCTCGAGTGGCGCGGCCGGCAGTTCACCATCCCGCCGCGACGCGTGCTGCCCAAACCGCTGCAGGATCCGCATCCGCCGCTGTGGGGCGCGACCTCGAGCCCCGAGAGCCATCGCATCATGGGCGAGAAGGGCATGGGCCTGCTGTCGTTCACCATCGGCACCTCGCCCGAGGAGCTCAAGCAGCGCATCGACCTCTATCGCGACGGGCTGACGCGCGCCCGGCCGGTCGGGCGCTTCGTCAACGGCCGCGCCGGCACGTTCACCATGGTGCACGTCGCGCCGACGCGCGAGCAGGCGCGCGCCACCGCCGCCGAGTCGTGCGAGTGGTACGCGAAGAAAGGCACCGCGGCGGTCGCCTCGGTCGCGAAGTGGATGCGCGAGCGCGGCGAGGCCTCGGGCACATACGCGTACGGCGACGCGCTCGCCGATCTCGACACGAGCTTCCTGACCTACGACTTCCTCGAATCGACCGGCGCCTGCATCGTCGGCGATCCCGCCACCTGCATCGAGACCGCGCGGCGCTACGCCGCCGCCGGCTGCGACCTCCTCCTCTGCCTCGTGAACCCGTACCGGATCCCGCACCGCGAGGTGCTGCGCACCATCGAGCTGATGGGCGAGCACGTCATCCCGGCGCTGCGGCAGGCGTGACCGTCGCGCGCCTCGACCGGCCGGATCGATCGGCCACAGCGGCGCAGAGGATACGACGCCGAGTCCGTTGACGAACGCCAAGACCGTTCGATCGGTCGACTCGTGTCCTCCACCCCCGGTGGCCGCCGGTGATCGCGCCGTACCGCGCGCGCCGGTCACGGCGGCGCACCACCCCGGAAACACTGTGCGGGGCGCCAGAATTTCACGGCGTGCGATTTTTTTTGCTCACTGACGGGGGCCTGCGCCGGCCGCGTGCGCGGCGTTCGCCGGCCGCGCGCGTGCGCGCCGTCACGTACCAAATCCGCCGCGCCTCGAAGGACTTGGCCGCTACAAAGAAGACCCCGCGGCACCCGGCGATGCCGCGCACGCGACATCCGACGCGTGCGCACGTGCGCCGCACCGGTTGCGCTTTGTAAACAATTCCCTCGATCAACCGGGGCAAGCCGGTAAGATTCGCCAAGATCAGCGACTCTGAATCACACAGCGCGATCAGCAGTTAGCGACTCCGCCGCGCCGCCTGGGCAAATCTGACGTCCGCGCGCAGCAAATTTACACGCACCGACATCACGCGGGAGAGATATGAAGTTCAGCACCACCGCAGCTCACCAGCGTCGCGACGCGCAGCATCGCGGCGCTTCCCTCCTTCGCGCCACCCTCTTCGTCCTCGGCGTCCTGTGCACGCTGGCAAGTGTCAAACCCGCCCTCGCGGTCGACGGCCGCATCACCTGGCGCGCCGTCCCCCAGGCCGCCGGCTACCGGTTGTTCGTGCGGCCGCAGGGACAGAACTGGGGGCCCGGCGCCGATGTCGGGCTGCCGCCCGCCGACCAGCTCGGGGTCATTGCGTACGTGACCCACGCGATCAAGGCGGGCATGGTGAACGAGATCGCGGTCAGCGCTTACGACGCCTCGGGCCAGCAGAGCCCGAAGTCGAACATCATCGCGCTGATGGTGCCGTCGAACACGCCGACGGCAACCCGCACGTACACGCCCTCACCGACGCGCACGGCGACCGCGACGCGGCCGCCGGCCACGAAGACGGCCACCCGCCCGCCGGCCACCGCGACGCGCACGTCGACGCCGCAGCCGACGCGCACGTTCACGCCGACCTACACGCCGAGCAGCGTGCCGACGCCGACCGGCACCCGGCCCCGCGGACGCGTCAAGGGGCGCGTGCAGTACTACCGCACCGGCGTCGGCGTGCCGCAGACGAACGTCGGCCTGATCGGCAACGAACCCTGGCAGTCCGGGACCACCAGCGAGGACGGCAGCTTCCAGATCGAGGGGACGCTCGACGCGACCTGGCTGCTCGTCGCCGACAAGCGCGGCGACGCCGGCGATGCGGTGAGCGCGCTCGACGCCGCGTACATCCTCCAGGCCGCCGCCGGGCTCCGCCAGCTCGATCCGGTACAGACCGTCGCCTGCGATGCGAGCGGCAACGGGACGCTCAGCACGCTCGATGCCGCGCAGGTGCTGCAGTTCGCCGTCGGCGCGCGCGCCAGCCTGCCGGCGAGCGACGCGTGCGGCAGCGACTGGGTGTTCGTCCCCGACGTCTCCGGCGCCGGCGCGCAGATGCCGCACATGGATGGCGCCTGCTCGCGCGGGCTCATCCATCTCGATCCGCTGAGCGGCGACGTCAACGAGCAGAACTTCATCGCCTCGGTGATCGGCGACTGCACCGGCAACTGGGCGCCGCGCGCCGCCGCGGCGCGTGACGAGGCGCAGGCCGCGCTGCGCGGCGGCGCGCCGCCGCCCGTGGCCCGGCTGCGCGAGCGCGCCACGTCCGCGCCGTACCGCTACGTCGTCGAGCTCGAAGTGGGCGACGTGGCGACCCTGCAGGCGCTCGAGGCGCAGATCGTCTACGACCCGTACGCCGCGACGCTCGTCGAGGCGCGCGCCCTGAACGCCGCGCGCAGCTCGCTGCTGCGCGACCAGGACGACGGCTCCGGCCTCGTGTCGCTCGCCCTCGCCACCGGCGAGGCGATCACGCCGGGCACCGCGCCGCTCATCCAGCTGGTCTTCCAGACCGCCGAGTCGGGCGCCGCACCGTACGTGCTGCTCGCCGCGACGCGCGTCGACGACGTGTACGCGACCGTCGAGTAACGGCGCGCGACGCAGCGGCTTCCAGCCGCGCCGGCGCGGACGCC
>CBFGUK010000251.1:0-6036 GCA_965651925.1 uncultured bacterium
ATGCAGCGCGCTACCTTCAAAGTCCCCTCTCCCCGCGAGGGGAGAGGGTCAGGGTCAATGCCGTTAAGTTAAGCCATCCCTTGTGTTACAAGGGTTTGAGCGCATCGCAGATCACGAGTGATGAGGAGGTGGGAGATGGGTGAGGGGACGAGACGGGATGCGAACGCGAGCGGAGAGGTGGGCGGGATTGGCACGGATCTCGAAATGAAAATGGTGTGCCAAGCTCCTGACCACCGTCCGCACGGCCATTGAGTCGCCGGAGTTTGCGGCGCGCCATCGGTGCAGCCCCGAGCAGTTCACGCGGCGGCGCACCTTGTCGGTCGAGCGCATCGTGCTGTTCCTGCTCAGTGCGGTCCACGGCGCGCTGCAGGCGGAGCTCGATCGGTTCTTCGACATCTTGCGCAATGTCAGCGTGGGCAGCCGCGTGGTCAGCAAGGCGGCGTGGACGTTGGCGCGCCGCAAGCTGCACTTCACCGCCTTCATCGAATTGAATCGCGAGGTGCTCCGGCAGGTGTATGCCGAGTGCCCCGTGCACCGCTGGCACGGCTTCCGCGTGCTGGCGCTCGACGGCTCGACGCTGTGGTTGCCCGATAGCCCCGAGGTGCGCGCCTGGTGGGGCGCGCCCCGCCCGCGGGACCGCGCGCCCGTGGGGCGCGTCTCGGTGCTCTACGATGTGCTGAACCGCCTCATCGTGACGGCGTCCTTGGCTCCCTTGGCCGTCGCCGAGCGCTCCATGGCCGGGGAGCAGCTCGACGACCTGCAGGCCGACGATCTGGTGCTGATGGACCGCGGCTACCCGGCCTTCTGGCTGTTTGCCGCGCTGCACGCCCGCGGCCGCGCCTTTTGCGCCCGCGTCTGTCCCACGTTTGCGCCGGCGGTGCGGGCCTTTGTCGCCAGCGGAGCCCGGGAGACCACCGTGCCCCTGCGCCCGGGGCCGACCGCCCGGCGCGAATGTCGCCGCCGCGGGCTGCCGCTGACGCCCCTGGACGTGCGACTGGTACGGGTCGACTTGCCGAATGGGACGGTGGAGGTGTTGCTCACCTCGTTACGCGATGCGCAGCGCTTTCCCGCCGCGCGCTTCGGGCCGCTCTACCAGCTGCGCTGGGGCGTGGAGGAGGGCTACAAAGCGCTCAAGTGCCGCGTCGAAGTCGAGAACTTCACCGGCCGCACGGCGCTGGCTGTCCTGCAGGACTTCCACGCGCGCGTGCTCATCCAGAATCTGGTCGCCGTGCTCACCCAGCAGGCGCAGCCCACGGCGGCCCCCACCTCGCCACCGTGCCGCCCCAACTTCAGCTACGCCCTCGCTCGCTGGCGCATGGTCGGTGTGCATGTGCTGACCGCGGTCGATCCCCGCCCGTTGCTCGACACGCTGCTCGAGCTGTTCCGCCGCACCTGCGAGTCCGTGCGACCCGGCCGCTCCTTCCCGCGCCGCTACCACATCACGCTCCAACCGTTCCGGATGAACTACAAACGGTGCGGCTAACTTAACGGCATTGGGGTCAGGGTGAGGGGCGTCCGACATCTCCAGCGCGAGGAACGCGCCGCGGCGCCGCGGGTGGCTTTGCGCCGCCCGCCGCAGGCGCTACACACGCGCAACGCATGAACGAGCACGAGGTGGGGGGGCGGCCGTGGCAGCCGGGGGCCGAGGAGCGCCGGCAGCGCGAACGCTGGGACTTCGTGGCGCGGTCGTGGCCCGATCTCTACCAGGCGCAATCGACCCAGTATTACCGCCGCTGCGAGATCGCGCTGGTGCAGCGCTACCTGACCGATCCCCGCGGCAAGACCGTCCTGAAGCTCGATCTCTGGAACGAGGCCGTGAACACGCGGCTGCTGCAGTGGATCGAAGGGCAGGGCGCGCGCGTCTACGGCATGGACGTCAGCGCTATCACCACCGGCCGGGCGCGCCGCAACTTCCACGGCGAGGCGCGCACGGGCCACTTCGTCCAGGGCGACATCCGCAGCCTGCCCTTTGCCGCCGGCGCGTTCGACTTCGTCTACACCATGGGCACCATCGAGCACGTGCGCGAGTACGAGCTCGCGGTGCGCGAGGTGAGCCGCGTCCTGCGGCCGGGCGGCATCGCCGTCATCGGCGTTCCGCACAAGTGGGATCTGTTCCTGCGGCCGCTGCTGGTGTGGCTGCTCGAGCGCCTCGGTCGCTATCCCTACAGCCCCGAGCGCGCCTTCGGCGCCGCCGAGCTGCGCGATCTGGTCGCGCGCAACGGCCTCACCGTCGAGGACCGCACCGGGCTGCTCTTCGTGCCCGGCATCGTCCGCCTCGCCGACCTCTTCCTGCACGTCCGCGGCCTGCCGATGGCGCGCCTCACCGGCGCCGCGACCCGCCCCTTCGAATACGCCGAGCAGCGCTGGGAATGGGCCCGCCGCCTCGGCTATCTCATCGCCGTCGTCGCGCGGAAGTGATCGGCACGACGGCCGCCGTCGCCTACCGGTGAATGTCTTTTCGATCGCCGACCTTCAGGACGATGATGATCAGCCGGCTGTCCTCGATGGAGTAGAGTACGCGATAGCGGCCGATGCGCACGCGGAACACGTCGTCGAAGCCGGAGAGTTTCCGGCATCCGGACGGACGTGGATTGGCCGCGAGTGACTGAATCACCCGGACGACGCGGATCTGGTCGACTCTGGGCAGCTTCCGGATCTGACGCTCGGCAGTGGCCGAGACCTCGATCCTATAGCTCGCCATCCAGTCCGAGATCGCGGATCAGGTCGCGCAGCGGTCGCGTGGGCTCGCGTCGCAGCTTCGGGAGGTCCTGCACGTCGGCAAGCTCCTCGAGCTTGTCGAGCAGCGCGTCCTGCACGAAGCGTGTCTGACTGACGCCGCCAGCCTTGCATGCGGCGTCGACGGCGCGCTTGAGGCGGGCGCTCACGCGAACGGCAATCTGCACGTCTGCAGCCATGCCGTATGGGTACTAGCAGATGCTAGCGCCTGCAAGGATCTCGCTCCCGCGCGGTGCTTGCCCGGCGGTCCGCGGCCAAACGGGAGCACGGCCCTCCAGAGGCGCAGCCTCGCACACGCGCGCCGCATCGACGAACGTCGCGACACCGGGGCTGACGAACGCGGGCGACTGCGCCACAGTAGCGGGCTCAGCAGGGAGCGACCGATGACCAGCACGACGCCATACCGGGTGGAGCACTCGGCCGGGCAGCGTGTCCCGATCAAGATGTGGACGCGCGGCATCGACCTCGACGGTCAGGGGACCGAGATCGAGCCGGCGGCGCTGCAGCAGCTGCGCAACGTCGCCTCGCTGCCGTTCGTGCACCGGCACGTCGCGGCGATGCCCGACGTGCACTGGGGCATGGGGGCGACGGTCGGCAGCGTCATCCCGACCCACCAGGCGATCATCCCGGCCGCCGTCGGCGTCGACATCGGCTGCGGCATGATGGCGGTGGAAACCGCGCTCACCGCGAACGACCTGCCCGACACGCTGCGCGGCGTCCGCACCGCGATCGAGGCGGCGGTGCCGCACGGGCGCACCGACAACGGCGGCGCGAACGACGTCGGCGGCTGGCGCGGCCGGCCGCCGCGCGCGGTCGCGGAGGCGTGGCGCCGCCACCAGGAGGCGTTCGCGGAGCTCTGCGCCCGCCATCCGCCGCTGCGCCGCGCGCGCACCATCGATCACCTCGGCACGCTCGGCACCGGCAACCACTTCATCGAGCTCTGCCTCGACGAGCGCGACCACGGGTGGGTGATGCTGCACAGCGGCAGCCGCGGCATCGGCAACCGCATCGGATCGTACTTCATCGAGCTCGCGAAGCAGGACATGACGCGCTGGTTCGTGCAGCTGCCGGACAAGGACCTCGCCTACCTGCCGGAGGGCTCGGAGCACTTCGGCGAGTACGTGCGCGCGGTCAGCTGGGCGCAGGGCTTCGCGCTGACCAACCGCGAGCTGATGATGCGCGCGGTGCTCGACGCCGTCGCCCGTGCGCTCGGCCGCGCGACGATCGAGGGCAGCGGCACGACGGCGGTCAACTGCCACCACAACTACGTGTCGAAGGAACACCACTTCGGCACCGAGGTGTGGGTGACGCGCAAGGGTGCGGTGCGCGCGCGCGCGGGCGATCTCGGCATCATCCCCGGCAGCATGGGGGCGAAGTCGTTCATCGTCCGCGGCAAGGGCAATGCCGAGTCGTTCCACTCGTGCAGCCACGGCGCCGGCCGCCGCATGAGCCGCGCCGAGGCGAAGCGCCGCTTCAGCCTCGCGGAGCACGCCGCCGCGACGGCCGCCGTCGAGTGCCGCAAGGACGCCGACGTGCTCGACGAGACGCCGGCCGCCTACAAGTCGATCGACGCCGTCATGGCCGCCCAGGCCGACCTCGTCGACGTCGTGCACACCCTGCGGCAGGTGGTGTGTGTGAAGGGGTAGAAAGCGGTCAGCAGTCAGCAGTCAGCCGTCAGCAGGCTGTTGCAGCGTCACAGCCCCCTGCCGGACGGCTGCCGTCTGGACGAACTTCGCTCACGGCCCCACCACCGCCCGCTCCGGCTGACAGCTGACCGCTGACTGCTGACAGCCGTCATCACCGCAGACCCAGTCGCCCCGCCAGGTGATGCAGATTGCTGCGGTGCATGCCGAGCGAGCGCGCCGCGGCGGCCCAGTTGCCGTCGTGCGCGGCGAGCGCGCGGCGGATGCGATCGCGCTGGAAGGCGAGTGTCGCATCGCGCAGCGAGAGCGGCGCCGCCGCCGGCGGCTCGGCGGCGACGACCGCGACCGCCGCGCCGGCGCCGAAGTCGCCGCCGAGCTGCGCGGCATCGATGACCACCGTCGCGCCGCGCGGCACCGCCGCCGCCGCCCGCAGTGTGACGCGCGACAGCACGTTCTCGAGCTCGCGCACGTTGCCGGGCCAGTCGTAGGCGATCAGCGCGTCGATCGCCGCCGGCGCCAGGCGCACCGGCCCGATGCCGAGCCGGCGGCGGGTGAGGTCGCAGAAGAATCCCGCCAGCAGGGCGATGTCCTCGCGGCGCTCGCGCAGCGGCGCGACGCGCAGGGGATAGACGTTGAGGCGGTGGTAGAGGTCGGCGCGGAAGCGGCCCTCACGCACCTCGGCGGCGAGATCGCGGTTGGTGGCGGCGAGCAGGCGGACGTCGACCCGCCGCGGCGCATCGGACCCGACGCGCTGGATCTCGCCCTCCTGCAGCGCGCGCAGCAGCTTCGGCTGGATGGTGAGCGGCAGCTCGCCGATCTCGTCGAGCAGCAGCGTCCCGCCGCTGGCGACCTCGAACTTGCCGGCGCGCTCGGCCACCGCCCCGGTGAAGGCGCCGCGCTCGTGGCCGAACAGCTCGCTCTCCGCCAGCGCCTCCGGCAGCGCGGCGCAGTTGACGTAGATCAGCGGCGCCTCGCGCCGCGGCGACGCCGCGTGCAGCGCCCGCGCCACGAGCTCCTTGCCGACGCCGCTCTCGCCGGTGATGAGGACGGTGAAGTCCGATCTGGCCACCAGATCGATCTCGGCGCGCAACCGCTCCATCGCCGCACCGACGCCGATCAATTGCGTGCCCTGGCGCAGCTCGATGTCGCGCATCAGATCGCGCGCGATCCGTTCCTGTTGCGCGGCGCTGTGCTCGAGCGTCTCGATGAGCCGGGTGGTGCGCAGCGCCGCCGCCGCCAGCGTCGCCACGGCAGCGAGGAACTCGTCGTCGACACGGGCGAACGCCTCGGGCGCCAGCGCGTCGGCGGTCAGCACGCCGACCAGCTCGTCGTCGACCCGGAGCGGACAGCCGAGGCAGGCGTGCACGTGGCCGAGCGCACCGGCGTCGCTCGACAGCAGCCCGTCGAACGGGTCGGGCAGCGCGCTGTCGGCCGGAAACCGCACCGGCCGGCGCGAGCCGCAGACGATCTGCAGGCGCGGGTGCTCGCGCAACCGGTAGGAATGCGCCAGCGCCTGATCCTTCAGGCCCTCGGCCGCCAGCGGCCGCAGCGCGCCGTCTTCGAGGCGCAGCAACGCCGCCGCGTCGAACGGCACCGCCCGGTGCCAGGCCCGCAACAGATGCCGATAGCGGTCGGCCGAGCTGAGCGCCGAGGTCAA
>CBFGUK010000252.1:0-5992 GCA_965651925.1 uncultured bacterium
CGGACGCCCCTCACCCTGACCCTCTCCCCTGGCGGGGAGAGGGGACCCGAAAGGCCGCGGGCGTCTTGTCCCTGCGCAGCGCGGTGGGAGCGGAGCCGGAGCGCGGGCGGCCCGCCCGCCCAACGCACGCCGCCCCAGGCAAGGCGTTCGACGGAGCGCGCCGGTCGCGATGCGCTTTCTGCGCGGGGGAATCGGACTGCCCGACGCAGGCCATGCGGGCGGGCCGCCCGCGCTCCCGGACGCGTGTTGCTCGCCAACCCTTCAGGCCCTGGTGATGGAGCCGTCCACATCGGCAGCGCGCGGGGCGGGCGGGTGGCGTCACACTCCCGGGCGCACATCGCCGCCGGCGCGATTCATGCGGGCGGGGACGCCCGCGGTCCCGGCGGAGGCTTCGGTCGGGTTGCTATGGGCGCGGGGCAGCGGCGGCGCGGGATTCGGCGCGGCGGCGCAGGCCGAGCACGTTCGGGATCGGCAGGGAGTAGCCGGCGGCGAGCCCGGCAAAGCCGCTCGAACCGTGACTGCCGGTGAGCTCGATCGTTTCGCCGCCGGCGGCGATGTAGAGCTGTGCCTCGGGGCCGCCCTCGACGTACATCGTCTGCCGCAGCCCGAGCGGCAGTGCGAGCAGCGCGTCGGCGAAGTCGTGCGTGCTGAGCGGCGCGCGCATGTGCACGAAGAGCAGCCGGCCCTGCTCATCGACGCCGACCGCGGCGTTGCTCCACGCCTTCGGCTGCGGGCTCCAGACGTTGGTGCCGTGACAGGAGATCATGCGGATGTTCTGCACCGCGCCGGCGTAGCGCGACTGCAGCGCGGTGAGGTCGCCGCAGGTGCGGTCGACGAGCTGCACGGGCGGCAGGTCGGGCTCGAGCGGATCGAAGAGCAGCACCGCGTTGTGCTTCGAGAGCCGCGGGTTGTTGACGTGCCGGCGCGAGCGCATCAGCGAGGTGCTGGTGCGGTAATCGGCCTGGTAGAGGCTGGCGTTGATCGCCGCCGCCAGCCGTTCGTGTTCCGCCCACTCGCGGGCCGTGCGCCGCGTCCCGGCGTTGGCCGAGGCGTTGAACAGCTCGAGCGCGAAACGGCGCGGATCGATGC
The DNA here is from genome assembly GCA_965651925.1 of uncultured bacterium. Classification (GTDB taxonomy): domain Bacteria; phylum Desulfobacterota; class Binatia; order HRBIN30; family CADEER01; genus CBFGUK01. The sequence continues at coordinate 1,090 of CBFGUK010000252.1, forward strand.
GCAGCAGGTGGATCGTCGCGTCGTCGGCGAGCGTCGAGCGGATCGGCGAGGCGGCGGCGGCGTATTCGAGCCCCGGCTCGAGCACGCGCCACGGCACGGCCGGTGGCGGGGTGCCCGTCGCCGGCACGCGCAGCACGCACGCGAGCAGCAGCATCGCCGGGGCGACAGCCCTCACCCGTCCGATCCGCATGTGCGGCGACGATATCGGTCCCCGTCGCCTCACGCCACCGCAGCGCGCCGCGCATCATCAAATGGAGGTGCGGAGCGGCGGCGCCTCGCAGCGGGCTCCGTATCTCCGTGCGTCCGTGGCGCGTCAGGCCCGGGCTCGATAGACCGCCCCCAGACCCTGTGGTACCGTGCCGCTCGCTGCTCCATGTCGCACCCAGCGCATCGTATCGTGCTCGTGGCAGCGCTGGCGGTTCTCGTCGGCGGCTGCAGCGTCTTCCGTCGGGACCCCCCCGCGCCGTCGCCGCCTGATCTCCTGGCGCTCGGCGCCGCCAACACCATGACCTTCACGCCGCCGCCCGAGGCGGCGGCCCTCGGCCACTATCTCGCCGGCGTGCTGGCGATGAACCGCGGCGATCAGGCCACCGCGACCGAGGAGTTCGAGGCCGCGCTCGAGATCGATCCGCAGGCCACCGCGCTGCGCCAGCGGCTGGCGGCGCTCTACGTCCGGCAGGGGCGGCTCGCCGACGCGCTCGAGCAGTGCCAGGCGGCGGTGGCCGCGGCGCCGAACGACGTCGACAGCCGCCTGATGCTCGCCGACGTGCTCTCGACCCTCGGCCGCGACCGCGACGCGATTGCCGCCTACGAAGCCGTCCTGCAGCTCGACCCCGACCGCGAGCAGGCGCGCCTGCTGCTCGGCGTGCTGTACGCCAAGCAGCGCGACATGGCGCGCGCCGAGGCGACGCTGCGCTACCTGATCGAGCGCGACCCCGGGTCGTTCCTCGGCCACTACTACCTCGGTCGCGTCTACCTCGCCGCCCAGGATTTCCCGAAGGCCGAGGAGGCGTTCACCGAGGCGCTGCGCCTGAACCCGACCGCCGAGCCGGTGCTCGTCGACCTCGCCGTGCTGCACGAGGCCGCCGGGCGCCCCGAGCAGGCGATCGCGATCTACGAGCAGGTGCTGCGCACCAATCCCGGCCGCGACCCGATCCGCCGCCGGCTCGGCGCGCTCTACGCGCGGCAGCGCAAGTACGACGACGCGCTGGCGCAGTTCCGCGAGCTCGAGCGGCTCGACGGCGACGACTCGCAGGACACGCGCACCAAGATCGGCCTCATCCTGCTCGAGACCGGCGAATACGATCGCGCCGCCACCGAGTTCAGCCTCGTGCTCGCCGCCGAGCCCGACAACGCGCGCGCCCGCTACTATCTCGCCTCGGCGTACGAGCAGGGCGGCCAGGTCGAGCGCGCGATCGCCGAGTACGAGCAGGTGCCGACCGACCACGAGTGGTTCGTCGACGCGCAGCGCATGATCGTCCATCTCCACCAGCAGCGCGGCGATCACGCCGCCGCGGCCGCCGCCGTCGAGCGCGCCCGGGCGCGCAAGCCGGACGCGGACGAGCTCATCGACGTGCAGGCGGTGGTGCTGCGCGAGCAGGGCCGGCTGCCGGAGGCGATCGCGCTGATGGAGGACCTCGTCGCGCGGCATCCGGACAACGACCGCTACCACTTCACGCTCGGCGCGCTCTACGACGAGAACAAGGAGCGCGAGCGCGGCATGGAGGAGATGCGGCGCGCGATCGAGCTCAACCCGCACAACGCCCCGGCGCTGAACTACCTCGGCTACACGTATGCCGAGCAGGGGATCAATCTCGAGGAGGCGGAGTCGCTCATCCGCCGCGCGCTGGCGATCAGTCCGAACGACGGCTTCTACATCGACAGCCTCGGCTGGGTGTTCTACCAGCGCGGCGACTACGAGGCCGCCGTGCAGTATCTCGAGCGCGCCACCGCGCTCGCCGGCGACGACGCGACGATCGCCGAGCACCTCGGCGATGCCTACCAGAAGGCCGGCCGGGTGCAGGACGCCCTGCGCACCTACCGCGACGCGCTGAGCCGCGCCGACGACGCCGCGCAGAGCGACCGCCTGCGCACCAAGATCGACGAGCTGCAGCAGCGCACCCGGCGGGGAGCGTACTGACATGCGCGCCGCCATCGCGGCGCTCGTGGCCGTGGTGGCGCTGGCGGGGTGTGCCGCGCGTCCGGCCGTCCCGCCGCCCGCCGCCGGCGCGCCGGCCGATCTCGCAGCGCTGCGCGCCGCCGACACGGCGCGTCGCGACGCGATACGCGCCGTGCGCGCGTGGGCGCGGCTGTCCTACGTCTCGCCCGAGGAGTCGCGCAGCGCGCGCCAGCTGCTCGTCGCCGAGCGCCCCGACCGCCTGCGGCTCGAGATCTTCTCGCCGTTCGGCGCCGTGTTCGTCCTCGCCAGCGCCGACGGCACGCTCGCCGCGTACGACCGCCAGGAGGCGGTCGTCTATCGCGGCGCCGCCACCGCCGAGAACCTGCAGCGCTACACGCAGGTCGACCTGCCGGTGGCGCGCGCGGTGGCGCTGCTGCTCGCCACGCCGCCGCTCGACCTCGACGCGCCGAGCACCGTCGCCAGCGACGGCCAGACGCTCGCCGTGCGCCAGCGCACGCCCGACGGCGGCACGCGCATCACCTGGTATTCGGAGGCGCTCGAGCCGCTGCGCTACGAGGAGCGCGATGCCGCCGACGCCGTCGCGTTCCGCACGACGTACGAGGCGTGGGGCCCGGTCGACGGCGTCCGGCTGCCGCACCAGGTGCAGTTCGAACTGCCGGCGAGCGCGCGGCGCATCGCCATCACGCTCAGCGACATCGAGGTGAACCCGCCGCTCGCCGGCACCGTGTTCGCGCTGCCGACGCCGTCCGGCAGCCGCGAGGTCGACCTCGAACGGGAGGTGCCGTGAGGCGCGCAGTGCGGCGCGCACTGCTGGCGACCGTCCTGCCCCTCCTCCTCAGTTGCCAGCCCGATCCCGGCGGCGCGCCCGTCACACCGAGCCCGTCGCCGCCACCGCCCGTCACGCCCGCCGCGCCGCGCGCGGCGCGCCCGCAGCACCTCGTCACCGCCACCGTCGCCGATCCGCAGACGTTCAACCCCATCGTCGCCACCGACGCGGCGTCGCGCGCGGCAGTGCACGACGTGTTCGACACCCTCGTCCGGCTCGATCCGCGCACCGGCGCCATGACGCCGGCGCTCGCCGCGTCGTGGTCGCTCGACGAGGCGGGCACGATGCTGACGCTGACGCTGCGCGACGACGTGCGCTGGCACGACGGGCAGCCGCTCACCGCGCGCGACGTCGCGTTCACGTTCGAGGCGATCTACAGCACGCCGGTCCCGAGCCCGCTCGAGGCGGCGCTGCGGCCGGGCGGCAAGCCGATGACCGTCACCGCCGTCGACGCGCACACCGTGCGCGTGCGCGTCGCGCAGCCGTTCGCGCCGCTGCTCAGCGCGCTCGCCGTGCCGATCGTCCCCGAGCACGTGCTCGGCCCGGCGCTGCGCGCCGGCACGTTTGCCCGGCAGTGGGGGACCGACATCGCGCCGCAGTCGCTGATCGGCAGCGGGCCGTATCGCCTCGCCCGCTACGAGCCGGGCCGCCTCATCCACCTCGTGCGCAACCCCGACTACTGGATGCGCGACGAGGACGGCCGGCCGCTGCCCTACCTCGACGAGCGGACGATCCGCATCCTGCCCGACCACGCCGCGGCAACGCGCAGCTTCCTCGCCGGCGAGATCGACCTCCACATGCCGACCGCCGACGAGCTGCGCCCCCTGCTCGCCGCCGAAGCCGAGGGCCGCTTCACCGTGCGCGAGATCGGCGTCGATCCCGGCATGCTGTTCGTCGTCTTCAACCGCAATCCGGCTCGCTACCGCCAGAACGGCGCCGACAATCCGCGCCTCACCTGGTTCACCGACCCGGCGTTCCTGCGCGCGCTCGCGCACGGCGTCGACAAGGCGGGGCTGATCAGCGAAGCGCTCGACGGCTTCGGCGCCCCGGCGGTGTCGTTCCTCTCCGCCGACTCCGCCTTCCTCAACCCGCACCTCGTCGACTACGCGTTCGATCCGCCGCGCGCCCGCGCCCTGCTCGACGAAGGCGGCTACGTCGACCGCGACGGCGACGGCGTGCGCGACGGCCGGAGCGGGCATCCCATCGAATTCACGCTGGTCACCAACGCCGGCAACCCGGTGCGCGACGCGATCGCGCGCCGCCTGCAGCGCGACTGGGAGCGCGAGCTGCAGGTGCGCGTCCACGTCGACGCCGTGCCGATGGACGCGATGATCGACCGCCTGCAGGTGACCTACGACTGGGACGCGATGCTGATGGGCTTCACCGGCAGCGTCGAGCCGAACGACGCCGCGAGCCTGCTGCGCTCGAGCGGGCCGCTGCACGTCTGGTATCCGAACCAATCGCGCCCGGCGACCGACTGGGAAGCGGAAATCGACCGCCTGCTCGAGCGCGCCGCATACACGCTCGACCCGGAGGTGCGCCGCGACGCGTACTGGCGGATTCAGGAGATCCTCCACCAGCGCCTGCCGATGATTCAGCTCGTCCGCCCACTGCGCTACAGCGCCGCCACCGTCGCGCTCGAGAACTACGAACCGTCGGTCTGGGGCGTGTACCGGCCGGAACGGCTGCGGTTCCGGGAAGGGGGTTAAGGGGTTACGGGGTTACGGGGTTGGGGATCAGGGGGAAGAACCCCGGCGGCGCGCGGCGCGCGCCCCGCTACAGATCGCAGGAGGCGCGGCCCCCCTGTGGCCGCCGGCGAAGGGCAGGTTGTCAGGTTGCTACGCAGGTGAGGTGCGGCGCGAAATTCCACGCCGTGCAGTTTCTCTCAACTCACCCTGGAGGGCGCCGGTCCCTCGGCGCCTGTTGGATTGAGTATG
>CBFGUK010000253.1:0-5974 GCA_965651925.1 uncultured bacterium
GTGCGGAGGTGCGGAGGTGCGGAGGTGCGGAGGTGCGGAGGTAGGTCACGCAGCGAGACGCGTCCGGGAGCGCGGGCGGCCCGCCCGCATGGGGAGGGGCGGGGTGCAATGCTGACGTGCTGAACGCGGAATCCCGAGGTCACCGACCAATCGAGGCGCGGCGACACGGCATACGAGCGCCCTGATGCACCGGCAGCGTGGTACGCGCACCCCCACCTCAGCACCTCAGCACCTCCGCACCTCCGCACGCCTTTGCCGCCCCAACCCGTTTCCCTGTACGAGCGCCACAATGGGACCGTTCGTCTCGCAGGCGCTGGCGCCGGCGGTGATCGGCGTGCTGACCGGCGCCTGCGTGGCCGCGGTCTCGCGGTTCATCGAGGGCAGCGCGCTGTCGGCATTGATGACGCTGCCGGGCTGGTGGCCGGCGCTCTTCTCGCCGCTGGCGCTGCTCGCCACGTGGCTCGTCGGCCTGACGGTGACGCGCACGTTCGCGCCGGCGACCTCCGAGCTCTACATCCAGACCTACCTGACGCCCGGCGCGCGCCTGCCGCTGCGCGAGCTGCCCGGCCGGCTGCTCGCCGCGGCGACCACCGTCGGCTTCGGCGGCGCGCAGGGTTTCGAATCGCCCTCGGCGCTGATCGGCGCCTCGTGGGGCCAGCTGCTCGGGCGCTGGGGTGTGGACGAGCCGGTCCGCCGCACGCTGCTCGCGGCCGGCGCGAGCGCCGGCATCGCCGCGGTGTTCTCGTCGCCGGCGATCGGCGCGCTCTACGGCATCGAGGTGCCGTACCGCCGCGATGCCGACGCGCCGCGGCTGGCGCCGTGCGCGATCGCCGCGGTGGCGGCGTTCCTCGTCCGCGACGCGCTCGTCGGCTCGCGCCACCTGGTCGCGGTCCACGGCCTGCCGGCGATCGATGCGGCGTTCGTCATCGCCGTTGTCGCGATCGCCATCGGCTGCGGGCTCGGCGCGCGGCTGTTCGCCGCGATCGAGGATGCGCTGCGCACGATCGGCCGCCGGCAGGCGCGCTGGCAGCGCGCGGCGATCGGCGGCGTGACGCTCGCCCTGCTCGCCATCGCCGGCTACGCGACCACCGGCACGTGGATCACGTTCGGCCCCGGCTACATCGCCGCCGCCTGGCTGTTCGCCGCGGCGCCGCCGCTGTCGCTGATGGCGGTGGCGCTCGTCATCCGCGCGGCGGCGAACCTCGTCTGTGTGTACGGCGGCGGCGGCGGCGGCGTGTTCACCTCGCTGGCGACCAACGGCGCGTTCATCGGCCAGTTCGTCGCCGTCGCCCTCGGGCGCGGCGACGCCCACCTGCTGGCGCTGCTCGGCGCCGCCTGCTTCCTCGCCGCCGGCTACCGCCTGCCGATCGCCTGCATGCTCTACGTCGCCGAACAGAGCGGCGCGACGCTGGTCTCGATCGCCGGCCTTGCGGTCATCGCCGTCGGCCAGCTGCTGATGGGCGATGCGTCGGTGTCCGAGGCGCAGGCGGATACGCGCGGTGGAGCTGTCAGCGATCAGCGGTCAGCTGTCAGCCGGAAAACTGCTTCGCACTGATGGCCGACAAAGACCCGTATCGCGTCCCTTTCCGGCCTTGGCGACCTTGGCGGTTCGATCGTCGAGCTGACAGCTGATGGCTGACAGCTGACAGCTATTTTTCCTGCGCAAACGTGTTGCAGCTGTTGAGGTCGCCGCTCTGCAGGCCGCGGCGCAGCCACTGCATGCGCTGCGCGGAGGAGCCGTGCGTCCACGACTCGGGGACGGTGTAGCCCTGGGTGCGGCGCTGGATCTGATCGTCGCCGATCGCGCTCGCGGCGCGCATGCCTTCCTCGACGTCGCCGTCCTCGAGCAGGTTGCTGTGATGCGCCCACACGCCGGCGAGGCAGTCGGCCTGCAGCTCCATCAGCACCGAGAGCGCGTTCGCCTCGGATTGCGAGGCGCGCTGGCGCGCGGCGTGCACCCGCTCGGCGATGCCGAGCTGGTTCTGCACGTGATGGCCGACCTCGTGGGCGATGACGTACGCCTGCGCGAAGTCGCCCGGCGCGCCGAAGCGGCGCTCGAGCTCGTCGAAGAACGAGAGATCGAGGTAGAGCCGGTCGTCGAGCGGGCAGTAGAACGGGCCGACCGCCGCGCTGTTGAAGCCGCACGCCGACTGCACCGCGCCGGAGAACAGCACCATCACCGGCGGCGCGTAGCGCGCGTTGCCGTCGGCGAACACCCGCTCCCAGACGTCCTCGGTGGAGCCGAGGACCGCCGAGGCGAACTGGCCGAGCTCGTCCTGCGGCGCGCCGGCCGGCCCCGCGGGCGCGCCCTCGTGCTGGTCGATCGACGCCGACGGCCCGCTGTTCACCGCGTCGAGCAGCGTCAGCGGGTTCTCGCCGAGCAGGAACGCGAGCAGCAGGATGATGAGCAACCCGCCGCCGCCAATCGCCGTGCCGCGCCCCGCGCGCATGCCGCGACGATCCTCGACGTTCGTACTGCGCCGCTGTCCGCCCCAACGCACGCGATCATCAAACCACTGCAAGGCCCGGCCGACAACATGCGTTCTTGGAAGAAAGAACGGCGTGCGGAGGTGCGGAGGTGCGGCTGCGATCACCCCGCACCTCCGCACGCGGTGATCAGTTCTCCGGCGTGGCGAGGCGGACGACGGCGGCCCGGGCCGAGCCCCACGGCCGGGCGAGCCAGCCGAGGAGGCCGGCGGTCGCAGCAACGAAGGCCCACGGCGCGAGGTGGCCGTGGCCGATCAGCCAGCCGCCGAGCGGCGGGGCGACGATCTGCGCGATCGAGCTGAGCGACTGACTGAGCCCGAGCACGATTCCCTGTTCCGACGGCGCCGCCTTCTGGCTCAGCAGGCTGGTCAACGTCGGGCGCAGCACGCCCTGGCCGAACGCGACGAGCGTCGCGACGACGATCAGCGGCGCGATGTCGTCGATCAGCCCGAGCAGCAGCATGCCGGCGGACAGCGACAGGAAGCCGGCGCCGACCAGCGCCGGTTCGCCATAGCGCTGCACGAGGCGGCCGATCAGCCCGCCCTGCAGGACGATGCCGAGAAACCCCGCGTACGCGAACAGGTAACCGATCTCGCGCGGCGTGAACGGCTGGTCGTCCCAGCGGAAGGTGCGCTCGGCGAACAGCGCGAACCCCGACGTGAACGTGGTGAACGCGATGCCGAAGAGCAGGAACTGGAGCAGCAGGCCGGCGAGCACCGGCCGCTCGAAGTATCGCGCGTAGACGCCCCAGTCGGTGAGCGCGAGCCGCGCCCCGCCCGGCCCGTCGGCGGCGCCGGCGGCGCGTCCGGCGGGCGCCTGGTTCGGCAGCAGCACGGCGGTGGCGACGATGCTGAGCAGCGAGAGGCCGGCGGCGACGTGAAACGGCACGTGCAGCCCGTACTGCGAGACGTACCCGGCCATCGACGGGCCGAGGAAGAACCCGAGGCCGAACGCGATGCCGATGATCGCGAACGACCGGGCGCGATCCTCCGGCTTCGTGTTGTCGGCGATGAACGCCTGCGCGAGCGACAGGTTGCCGGCGGTGATGCCGTCGAGCATGCGCCCGACGAACAGCAGCCACAGCGACGTCGCGCTGCCCATCACCAGCAGGCCGAGCAGCGTGCCCGCCTGGCTGAGGAGCAGCATCGGCTTGCGGCCGACGCGGTCCGAGATGCGCCCGAGGAGCGGCCCCGACACGAGCTGGCAGACGGCAAACACCGAGACCAGCAGCGTCGCCTGCAGCGGCGTGGCCCCGAGGTGCTCGGCGTAGATCGCGAGCAGCGGGATGACCAGCGTGAAGGCGAGGATGTCGACGAGGACGATGAGGAAGATCGGCAGCAGCATTGCGGGCGTCCGGTCGTCATAACCCGCGCCCGGCGCTTTTGGAACGCACGCGGGTCTGGCATGCCGCGGCGCGCGGTGGTAGCTGCCAAACACTTGTTCGGATGCGGTTGGCTTTCAACGCAGAGGCGCGGAGACGCGGCGCAGCGCAGAGCCGGGATCCCGGTACGCTCGGCGTGCGCTGCCGCGGGTAAAGCGCTCGTTCTGGAAGGATGTCGTCATGCACACGCCCGTTTGTGATCGGCTCGGGATCGAGTTCCCCATCTTCGCGTTCAGCCACTGCCGCGACGTGGTCGTCGCCGTCGCCAAGACCGGCGGCTTCGGCGTCCTCGGCGCGGTCGGCTTCACCCCCGAGCAGCTCGAGATCGAGCTCAAGTGGATCGACGAGCACATCGGCGATCGGCCGTACGGCGTCGACATCGTCATCCCCGGCAAGTACGAGGGCATGGGCGAGGTCGATCCGCAGAAGCTCGAGCAGATGCTGCTCGCGGCGATCCCCGAGGAGCACCGCCGCTTCGCCGACCGCATCCTCGAGGAGCACGGGGTGCCGAAGCTGCCCGAGGGCGACCGGCCGGTCGGCCAGCTGCTCGGCTGGACGGCGGCGACGGCGACGCCGCAGGTCGAGGTCGCGCTGCAGCACCCGAAGGTGAAGCTGATCGCCAACGCGCTCGGCACGCCGCCCGACGACATCATCCAGCGGATCCACGACAGCGGCCGCCTCGTTGCCGCGCTGTGCGGCGCGGCCCGGCAGGCGCGCGCGCACCAGGCCGCAGGCGTCGACATCATCATCGCCCAGGGCACCGAAGGCGGCGGCCACACCGGCGAGGTCGGCAGCATGGTGCTGTGGCCGGAGGTCATCGAGGCGGTCGCGCCGACCCCGGTGCTCGCCGCCGGCGGCATCGGCTCGGGCCGGCAGATCGCCGCGGCACTGGCGATGGGCGCGCAGGGCGTGTGGACCGGCACGCTGTGGCTCACCGTGCAGGAAGCCGACGTGCCGCCGGCGCAGATGGAGGCGTATCTCGCGGCGGGGACGCGCGACACGGTGCGCTCGCGCAGCTTCACCGGCAAGCCGTGCCGCATGCTGAAGAACGCCTGGACCGAGGCGTGGGAAGGCCCGGACAGCCCCGGCCCGCTCGGCATGCCGCTGCAGTTCATGGTCACCGCCGATGCGGTGAGCCGCGGCCATCGCTATGCCGACAAGGCGAAGGACGTGATGTTCAACCCCGCCGGTCAGGTGATCGGCCACATCAACCAGTCACGTTCGGTGCGCGACGTGATGCAGGAGCTCGTCACCGGCTACGTCGAGGCCGTCGAGCGCCTGCAGGCGCTGACGCCCGACGCGTGAGGACCTCTCAGGCGCCGCCGCGGCGTCGGATCTCGGCCAGCTCGGCGAGATCCAGCAGGTCCTTCGCACGGCCCGCAGCGCGTTTGCTGCGTTCGAGGCCGTCGAGGTCGAGGACGCGGATCGAGCTGCCCTCGATATCGAGCGGAGAGGCCGTGCCGGCGACGGCCGGGAAGCCTCCGAGCCCGGGGACCTCACCGAACACGTCGAGGTCACCGAGATCCGTCGTCAGCGTGAAGTTGAGCCCGGACGCGAGCGTGCGCGCATCCCAGAGGAACGGCAGCTCCGGCGGCGCCCCACGCAGGCGCGGGTGGTACGGGGCCAGTGCGGAAGCCAGGCGCCGCAGATTGTCCGCATCGCGGGCGTAGCGCACGTCGAGATCGACGGTGCCGCGGCTCGAACCGCGCAACACCATCGCCACGCCGTCGATCACGACGAACTCGACGCCGCCGTCGTGCAGCACCTGCAGCAGGCGTTCAAGCTCGGTCACGTCGCACTCGCTCGAGGAAGCGGATGCGGTCCTGCAGACGACGCAGTCGCTCCCCGGGGCTGCGGCGCAGGTTCTCCTCGATCAGCGTGCCGTCGACGCCGGCGTCGATGCGCTCCAGCACGCGCACGTCCCACGGACGCTCGTCATCGCCGTCAGGCGCCCGTTCCGCCATGCGGCTACTGTACCCCACCTGTGACGCCGATCGGAAACGGGACCGCAGCGCAAGACGCGCGACCCCGGCTTGCCTCGGCGCGTGCCAATGCGGTTGAGTGCCGCGCGGGAGGACACGCGATGATCGGCTACGTCACGATCGG
>CBFGUK010000254.1:0-5973 GCA_965651925.1 uncultured bacterium
TGATCGGGTGGCTGTAGGTGCCCTGCATGCAGAAGCCGGTGGCGTTGTTGCGCAGCTGGGCGACCACCGGCCGAACCGCGACGTGCGCGGTGCATGCGCGCGGAGGGGCGCGCAGTACGGCCCACTACTCGTCATCGAGCGCCTGCCGGATGGTCTGCAGGATGAACAGGAAGTCGCGTTGTGTGCGCACCGTTCCCAGCAGTGCGACGGCCTCCAGTGCCCGCAGCTCCTGGCGTGTGATGCCGTGGCGCGTGTGCAGGCGCGTATTGGCTTTGAAGCGTTCCCACGCGCTGTTGTCGGTGGCGGGTGCTCCGGGCAGGGCGGCGCGCAACGTTGGGTAGGCGAGCAGCAGCAATTCGGCGCGGTCCAGGTCGAGCGCGTCGGCAAGCTTCTCCAGCACACGCTCGCTGGGACGGCGCGAGCCCGCTTCGACGTAGCCGATGTAGTGCGGGCGGCAGCCAACGCGCGATGCCACCTGGGCCTGCGTGAGTTGCAGCTGCTGGCGGCGCCGTTTGATGACCTCGCCGAGCGACGGCGCCGATCGCTTCCGGCGGCTCACGCGTCCACCACGTGCAGGATTGCCGCTCGCAGTCGTGCGAAATGGATCATGCCGATCATGTACAGGAAACGGCAGCGCACCGGCACCCGGCTTTGCGGGCTGAGGTCGCCGCCATATTCGCGGACCAGATACCGGTGCACGTCGCGCACGTTCGCCTGCGCCTGCCGGCGCAGATTGCCGCCGAATGGCCAGCGGCGCCGCTCGAACAACTGCACGGCCTGTGGATGTGGATAGGCCGCGAGCGTGGCGAAGGCATCCGCAAACACCTCGCGCGCGTCATCGAGGTGGGCGGCGTAGTCGACGTTGAAGAATGCGTGCGAACCCGCCCTAAGGCCGTGCACCTCGTCGCCGAGCCAGTGACCGACCTCGTGTGCGAACGTCGCCGCCACGGCGGTCGGGAGATGAGCGAGGTTCACCCAGACGAGCGTCCGCGTTGCGTCGGGGCGGTGGTAGAAGCCGCGCAGTGGGTCGCCCATGCGCCCGCGGCGCGACGTATGCAACCGCAGCCGCGGTCCTTGCGGTGCCTCGACGAGGCGCGCGATGCCTTCATCGAACCGCAGCGGCCGCTGATTGAAGTCGGGCAGAACGCTGCGGGCGCGTGCCGTCAGCTCCGCGATCGGCAGCGCGCCGGAGCGCACATGCCGGTCCACTGCCGCGTCGTAGTCGGCGGCGAGCACCCGCTGGAGGTCGCGCACCTGCGCCCGCCAGCCGGGATAGCGGGCGCTGAGTGCAAAGTGGGCCACGAGATCGGCGACGAGCGCGTCGAGGTCGCGGTCGGCTGGCACGGAGGGCACCCCCACGACCGCGTCTTGCGCACATTCCCCCGCGGCTCTGCAACGGAACGCAGGCGCATGGACCGCGTGTAATCGGCCGTGTGTCGCCGGTGCGGTCGGTCAGGCGGGGGACGCGACGTGGGATACGCGATGGAGGCGGGCTCCGGTCCGCGCCGCCGATGGACAACCGGCGAGCGCGCGCTGCACTCCGGTGATGAGCTCGGCGATCGTGACCGTGCCGTCACGATTGTGATCGATGGCGGCGCAGTCCGGAGTGGCCCGCAGGCCGAGCGCGATCCCGACGCTCATCACCAGCTCGCTGATCGAGACGGCGCCGTCTCCATCGCAGTCGCCGGAGCATGCGGCCGGTTCGGGCGACGGCGTGGGGGTATGCGTCGGCGTGTCGTTCGGCAGGGCCGTGGACGGTGGGGTCCACTCCGGCGTCGCGGTCGGCTCTGCCGTCGAGGTGGCATCCGGTACGCGCGTCGGCGTTGCGTCGCTGGTCGGGGTGACTGTCTGCGAGGCAACGCTGGCGGTTGCGGTCGGGTCATCCCCCCGCGGCGTTGCCGTCTCACTGGGCGATGAGCTTGCCGAAGCAGTTGCGGTCGCCGTCGCGGTGGCGGTGGGCGTCGCGGACGGCGGTACGGTGTCGGTGGCGACAGGAGCGGGAGTCTCCGCGACGAACGGCGTCGCACTGGGCGTCGTCGTGATCGCTGTCGGCGTCGCCGGGATCTGTGAGGGGGGCGCAACCGGGGTCGCCGACGATGTCGCCGTACTCGACGGCGATGCGGTTGCGCCGGGTGGCGTGTCGGTCGCGGCTGCGGTGGCCGTGGGTGTTGCCGTCGCCGTCTCCGTGACCGTGACCGTCGCCGCGGAGGGCGGGCTGTCCGTCGGCGTCGCGGTGGCGCTGGCGCTCGCCGTCAGGCTGGCCGTCGCGATCGGAGTGGACGCGACCGTTGCCGTGGCGGTGCTCGACGGCAGCGCCGTGCTGGTCGTCGTCGGGATGGCCGTGCCGGTGGCCGTGGCACTGCCGGTCCGGGTCGCGGAGGGCGAGGCAGTGGCCGTGGGTGTTCCGGTGTGTGTCGCGCTGCCAGTGCGCGTGGCGGTGGGTGTTGCCGTCGTCGTCGCGCTCGCCGTCGGTAGTGGCGAGTGCGTCGGCGTGCGGCTGGGTGAGGGGGTGCGCGAGGCGGTCGAAGCGGCGGTCACGCTCGCGGTCGCGGTGTGAACGGCGGTCGGGCTCGCGGTCGGCGTCCGCGTCGCCGTGCGGGTCGGTGTCGCGCTTGCGGTGGCGCTGGAGGTCGCAACCGGCGTGGCGGTCGGGCTCGCGGTGCGCGTCGGCGAGGACGTCGGTGTTGAAGGCGGAGCATTCGTCGCGGTGGGCGTGCGGGTCACGCTGCGCGTGGCGGTTGCCGACAGCGTCGCAGTGCTCGCCGGGGTGCGCGTGTGGGTCGCCGTCGCAGAAGCCGTGAGCGTCGCGGTCGCCGTCCGTGTCGCCGATGAGGTTGCAGAGGGTTGCGGCGAGTGGGTCCGGGTGCGCGTCGGCGTCGCCGAGATCGTCGGCGTCGTCGTGCGCGTCGGCGTCGCGGTCACGCTTGCCGTCCTGGTGACGGTGCTGCTCGGGCTGGGTGTCGCCGTGGCGGTCGGGGTCCGCGTCGGTGTTGCCGTGCGCGTTGGCGTGGCGGTCACACTCGCCGTCCTGGTTGAGGTGCTGCTCGGAATGGGGGTTGCTGTGACCGTTGGAGTCGGCGTCGGCGTCCTGGTGATTGTCCATGTGGCAGTCGACGACGGCGTCGCCGTGCGCGTGCGAGTCACCGTCGGTGTCGCGGTGAATGTGCGGGTGGCGGTGCGGCTCGCGGTCGCAGTGGCGCTGTGTGTCGGGGTTGCGGTCCGCGTCCGTGTCGGAGTGGCCGTGCGCGTGGTCGAGGGGGTCGCGCTTGCGGAGGGGGTCGCCGTCACGGTCGACGTCGGTGGCGCACACCCGCACAGGGGGAGTGAGCGGGCGAAGTTCGCGCAGCTTTGGTCCCACTGCACGTTGCAGCACCACGGGTCGCCCGCACACACCGCCGTGCGGCACAGGCCCTCTCCGCAGCCGGCACCGGCCTGAGCGCTGCAGCAATCGCCCTGTGGCGTGGTGGTCGGCATCGGCGTTGCGGTGAACGGCACCGTCGCCGTCACCGTTGCGGTCACGGTCGGGGTCGCGGTTGCCGTTGGCGGCGGCGCCGCGGCATCGATGCGGATCTCGTCGATCGCCATGCTGTTGTGCGGGCTGGAACAGCGCGAGCCATCCAGTCGGACATGCACGTGCTCGCCGAGGCTTTGCATCGCGCGCGCGCCGAAGCTGAAGGTGGCCGATCGGCTCGCACTGGTCACGGTGCCCGTGATGGCGCCGTTCGCCGCGATGGTGAAATCGAGCAGCACCGGACTGGTCAGCGCGGCGATACCAGGAATGGGGGCGTGATCGACCTGTGGGCCGTCGTACCGGAACACGCCGGTCGAGTTGCCCGCGCCGGGGTTCTGGAAGAGTTGCAGGCCGTAGCCGCTGTACGTCTGGCTGCCCGGGCTGCGCACCGAGACGAGGTGCTCGAAGCCATCCTGGTTCGGACCGCACCCGATCAGCTGCGCCTGCACGCGGGCGGGCAGGGCGAGGGCGAGCGGGCGGTAGGCGGCGCCGGCATTGATGGCGTGCAGGCGGTTGCTGGTGATCGACAGGTTGCCGAAAATCGCGATCCACCCGTTGCCGAGGTCGGACGCGTTCGGCCGGTTGAACGTGTCGAGGAACATGATGGTTCCCGGCGTCGGTGTCGGCCCGCCCGGCGTCGGGGTGTTCGCGACACCGCTGCCCGCCACGCTGATCGGCAATTCATACACCGTGGGAGCGCACACCGGAGGCGCGATCTGGGTGCAGCGCTGATAGGCCACCACGATACTCGCATTCGCCGGCCCGGCGACGAAGGGCGCGAACGCGACGTTGAAGCTCGTTCCCGTGCCGCCTGGGAGGAACGTCAGTGGCGTCGGCCCGCCCGATACCGGGAAGGCGCTGCCGTCCGCACCCGTGGCGAAGATATTGTGGAGGAGGATCGGCGTCCCGGCGAGAACGGTGACGTGGACCGACTGGGTCGCACTGCTCTGTCCGACGATCGTCGTCGGAAAGGTGAGCGAACCCGGCCACAGCTGGATGTAACCGTCGCTGATTGCTCCCGGCGGAGGGGCGGACGGCGTGGCGCTCGGCGTCGGCGTGCGCGTGGACGTCACGGCCGGCAGTGTCGGCGTGCGCGTGGCGGTTGCGGCTGGCGGCATCGACGTGCGTGTGGCGGTTGCGGCTGGCAGCGTCGACGTGCGTGTCACGGTCGCCGTGCGCGTCCGCGTCATTGTCGGTGTGCCGGTTGCGGTCGGCGTCGCCGCTCCGCCCAGCGGCGCCAGCCACGTCTCACCGGCATGCCCGCGGCAGATCCAGACGTCGGGCAGTGTGGGGATACCGCCCTGTCCCGATGAGTTCGTCAGATCGTTGAAGTACGCACTGTCGGTGCGGAGGACCTGATACCAGCCGCCATCACAGCCCGGTGACGAGCCGCTGCGTTCACGGATGGCGATGAATTGCTGACCAACCGTCGTCTCGCTGCCGATCGCGCGGTACGTTCGGTCCGGTCCCGTCCGCATGGAGACCTCGGCACCCTGGGCCGTGACGACAACCGTGAGCGGCGGGAGATTCGCGATTCCTGCATGCAGGTTCAGGACGGGATCGTGATAGCCGTACTCCTCCGGCTGATGCGCCGCGATCGGCGAGCCCAGGAAGTCCGGCGTGTACCCCCACGTCTGCAGCATGTGGTCAGTGGTGGTGGCAAGCACGGCGGCATCCTTGAGCTCGAAATGCAGATGAGGTCCGGTCTCGGTGCACGGCCCTTCCGGGCGGGGATTGCAGCAGGCGCCGCTTTGCGTGAGGCCGAGCGTTCCACCGACCTTTCCGATCCCCTGGCCGGCTTCGACCTCCTGGCCATCCGACACGTTGATCTCGCTGAGATGGGCGTAGAGCGTCGCGCCCGGAGCCGTGGTGTGTTCAATCATCACCACGTTCCCCATGCAGTGTGTCTTGTTGGGATGCGCAGGATCGTTCAATCGGTACGTTCGCACCATCCCTCTGGCGGCAGCCACGACGAGCGTGCCGGTGGCTGCCGGGATGTCGAGTGCGGCGTGATGTCGCTGAGCGGACCCGTCGTGAAACTCCGCATAATCCTGCAACGGGACATCACTGCTCGCCGACGGAACGGGCCAGACGAGCATCAAGCCCGGGATCGGTTCCTGCACGGCCCAGCCCGGACGGGCGAGCAACAACAGGAGCGCTGGCAGGATGCGCCGCGGCAGACGACTGCGTCGACACACTCGCGACGCTTCACCTCTCTGCGCAACGCCGGTCCGGCGCTGGCGTAGCGCGTGGCGTCCGCGCCGATCACGATCAGACCTCACAGACATGGTAGTCACCCCGTGTGAGGTGAAGTACTCTTTCAGTGATGACGCTGTCAACATTCTGTACGCGTCGCTACGCGCTCGAGCAGCACCGCGGCATATGTGAGCCCGGTGCCGATGGCGGCGAGCACAGTCCACGGGAATTGCGCCGGTCCGCGAGCATAGTGGTGGCAGAAGGCG
>CBFGUK010000255.1:0-5879 GCA_965651925.1 uncultured bacterium
ACCTCCGCACCTCCGCACGCAGTATGCGTCCAACTCACGTCAGCACGTCAGCACGGAAGCACGTCAGCACGCCCTTCACCTCCGCACCTCCGCACCTCCGCACCTCCGCACGCAGTATGCGTCCAACTCACGTCAGCACGTCAGCACGTCAGCACGTCAGCACGCCCTTCACCTCCGCACCTCCGCACCTCCGTACCTCCGCACGCCTTTTCATACTGCGTGCGGAGGTACGGAGGGGCGGAGGTGCGGAAGTGTGTGGCGGTGTCACCATGACCGCCTCCTGCCCCCTCTGCGGCAGCACGACCGGCCGCGTGATGTACACGCTCACCGCCGCCGCCACCATCGAGGACGTGCCCGGCACGGTGATCGCCTGCGATCGCTGCCCGATGTGGTTCAAGGCGCTGGCGCCCGGCACGACGCTGCCGATCGAGTATCCCGGCGAGGTCGGCGACGATCCGATCGCCGCCGCGTATCTGCTCGGCGACACGGCGCGCGAGCTGTTCCGCACCGCGCTGACGCCGCTCGCGCCGCGCCCCGGCGCGCCGGCGCGGCTGCTCGATATCGGCGCCGGGCAGGGCGCGCTGCTCGAGGAGGCGGCGCGCCTCGGCTTCACTGCCGAAGGGCTCGAGCACGCGCCCGGCAATGTCGCCGCGGCGCGCGCGCGCGGCCTGGCGATGCATCACGGCACGGCGGAGACGCTCGACGCGCAGGCCGCGTACGACGTCATCACGCTCATGGACGTCATCGAGCATCTCCTCGATCCGCTCGCCGTCCTGCGCCGCGTGCACGCGGCGCTGCGCCCCGGCGGCACGCTGGTCGTCTACACGCCGAACCATCGCGCGCTGGTCGTCGGCTTCGCGCGCCTGCTGCACGCTGCCGGCGTGCGCGGGCCGCTGCAGGAGTTCTTCGGACGCAACCACGTCGCGTTCTTCGACGACCGCTCGCTGCCGCTGGCGCTGGCGCGCGCCGGCTTCCAGCTGCTCGGCATGGAGCGCTTCCGCTACGACCCGACGCGTCCCGGCCAGGAGGTGTCGGCGGCGCAGGTCGCCGTCGTCGCCGCGCTCGAGCGCCTCGGCGCGCCGTTCGGCCGCGTCATGCGCCTGCTCGCCTGGGCGCGCCGCTAGCGCCGCCGCGCCGCGGCCGCGGGGCGGCCGGACGACCGAGACAACCCAGGCTGACCGCTGCCTGATGGCCTCCGCGACGTACGCCACGCCCGCGTCCTCCGCGTCTCCGCAGCGTTGGGCAACCGATCCGGAGGTGGCGCCGCCCGCGTCAGGCGCGGCTTGCGGCGCGCGCCGGCCGCCAGCGCCGGCCGCGGCCGAGCCACTGGCGCGTCTTCACGGCGAGGAACTGGTCGAGGATCGTTTCCTGACGGGCGTGCAGGAGGTTCGAGGCGACGCGCAGCAGCCGCCACGGCCGGGTGAGGAACTGGACGGCGTAGAACACGATCAGGCAGGCGAGCTCGAAGGCGACGAGATAGCGGGTCGAGAACTGCGCCTGCACCGCCGGCGCCTGGCCGCGCGTGCGCAGCAGCGAGGTGTAGAAGAAGCCGTCGTCGAACGTGATCTGTCCGGCGTCGCGCAGGCGCCGGTAGTCGGCGCTGCCGGGGTACGGATTGAACGGGATGACGCTGATCGCGTGCATGCCCATCCACGCGAGGCGCACGGCGGCCTTGAGATACGCGAGGTGGTCGGCGCGCGTCTCGCCGGGATAGCCGATGATGAAGAACACCTCGAGGTGCAGCGGCAGGCGCAGCGCCTCGGCGACCGAGGCGAAGAGCTTCTGCGGCACGACCTTCTTGCGCATGCGCGAGATCACCGCCGGCGAGACGCTCTCCAGCGCGTAGCCGAAGTTGCGCAGGCCCGACTCGTAGAGCAGCGTCAGCGCCTCGCGGTCGAGGTTCTCCGAGCGCGTACCCTGCGGGATCTGCCAGGTGAAGTGGAGGCCGCGCGTCGTCACCTCGGAGTGGAAGGCGCGGATCCACTTCTTCGTCAGCGCCGCGGTGAGGTCGCGGAAGTCGACGTTGGTGATGCCGTAGGTGCGCATGAGCTGCGCGATCTCGTCGACCACCTGCGCCGGGTCGCGCGGCACGTACGTCGTCCCCCACATCGTCGGCGCCGAGCAGAACGAGCAGCTGAACGGGCAGCCGCGGCTGGTCAGCACCGGTAGCGAGCGGCCGCGGTCGACGCCGCTCATCACGCCGTGCGCGAGGTAGCGTTCGACCGGGAAGAGATCCCATGCCGGCCGCGGCAGCGTGTCGACGGCGCGGATGCGCGCCGCGCGCGGCGTGGCGTGCGGGACGCCGTCGACGCGCAGGCCGAGCGACGGCACGGTGGCGAGATCCTCGCCTGCCTCGAGCGCGCCGCACAGGCGCACGAAGGTCTCCTCGCCCTCGCCGATCACCACCGCGGTGAGCTCCGGCAGCAGGCGCAGCAGATCCTCCCACATGCCGCTCGCGTTCTCGCCGCCGGCGACGATCGGCAGGTGCGGGAAGCGGGCGCGCAGCCGCGGCAGCAGCGCGCGCAGCAGGCCGACCTCGTGCAGGAAGAGGTTGCTGATGCCGAGCACGTCGAGGCCGTCGGGCAGGCGGGCGACGATCTCGTCGACGGGGTAGCCCTGCAGGACGAGCTCGCCGGCCGTCGACGGAAACGGCGAGAAGCGGTCGAGCGCCTCGCCGAGCGCGTCGAGCACGACGACGCGGTGGCCGGCGGCGCGCGCCGCGGCGGCGACGTAGGCCGGGCCGAGCGGCGGCGCGCCCTCGAAGTAGCTGAGACTGTTCTTCGCCGTGAGGACGGGCAGGGTGAGGATGCCGACGGTGAGCGCCATGCGGTCACCCGCGCGACGGCGAGGCGCCGCCGGGCTGGAAGCGCACGCGCACGATGCGCGCCAGGATGTGCAGGCCGTCGCGCCACGGGCTGAGGCCGCTGCGCCCGTGCTGGCGCGGCGCGCGGCGCACCGGCACCTCGGCCGTGCGCGCGCCGATCTTCACCGCCTGGAGGAGGAGATCGGTCTCGATGTCGTAGTGCGTCGCCTGCAGCGTCAGCCGCTCGAGCAGCGTGCGGCGCACGGCGCGGAAGCCGGCGAGCGTGTCGGTGAGGCGCACGCCGAAGAGCAGGTTGGCGACGCCGGTGAGCGCGACGGTGCCGAGGCGGTTGAGCGGCGTGATCGCGCCGGGCTCGAACGTGCCGAGGAAGCGCGAGCCGACGACGAGGTCGGCGCCGGCATCGATCGCGTCGAGCAGCAGCGGGATCTCGCCGGGATCGTCCTGGCCGTCGGCGTCGAGGAACACCAGCACCGCGCCGCGCGCCTCGGCGATGCCGTGGCGCAGCGCGTGGCCCTTGCCGCGGTTCGGCGTCAGGCGCACGACGCGCGCGCCGGCGGCTGCGGCGCGCGCCGCGGTGGCGTCGGTCGAGCCGTCGTCGACGACGAGGATCTCGGCCGCCGGCACCGCGTCGCGGCACTGGCGCACGACGGACGCAATGGTCTCCCCCTCGTTGTGGGCGGGCAGGATGACGGAGACGGACGGCGGCGTGTCAGGGCTGGGCGGGGCGGTCGACATGAACGGGCGTGCGGCGCAGTCTTTCGCGCGCCGCGGCGGTGAGCAAGCGCACGCCGCGGCCGGCGGTGCGCGCGACGGTCGCCAGCGGCGCGCCGGCGAGCGCGGGATACGCCTCGCACGGCGTGAAGCAGCCGCCGCAGGCGAGCCGCTCGATGTCGCGCCGCGCGGCGCGCGTCGCCGGCGCCTGCCACAGCGCGGCGAGCGGCTGCTCGCGCAGGTTGCCGAGCGGGCGGTCGTAGACGTGACAGGGATAGAGGTCGCCCTCGGGCGAGATGAACGCGGTGCTGCGCAGCGCCTGGCAGACGATGCCGGTCGGCTCGCCGCGCTGGTAGAAGGCGAGGTTGACGAGGAACGCGAGCTCCATCGCCGCCACCGGCGAGCGCGGCCAGCCGCGGCGGCGGATGTGGCGGCGGACGAGCGTGCCCGGCGCGGCGCGGCGCGCGGCGGCGGGTGTCGCGTTCTGGAAGAAGTGCGCCGAGGTCTGCATCCAGTTCCAGTGCCACTCGCCGCCGTGGAAGCCGGGCACCTGGCGGACGAGCTCGGCCTCGAGCGCGTCGATCGCGTCGGCGTTGTCGGCGATCAGCGTCGTGCCGACGTACGCCTCGACGCCGGGCAGGGCGCGCAGGCGGCGGAACGTCTCGATCGCGCGTGCGAAGCTGCCGGCGCGGCCGCGGATGCGGTCGTGCAGCGCCGGCGGGCCGTCGATGCTGACGGTGATGACGAGATCGACGTCGGGGCGCAGCGCGCGCACGCGCGCCGCCGCCTCGCAGATGCGCGCCGTGAACCAGCCGTTGGTCGGGAAGTGCAGCACGGCGAGCGACGGCACGGCGCACACCGCCTCGATGAGCGCCAGCGCGTCGGCGCGCAGGAAGAGCTCGCCGCCGGTGAGGTCGAGCCAGGTGAGCTCGGGCATCTGCGCGAGGAGGGTGCGCACCTCGTCCGGGCTGAGCTCGTGCCCGGGGGCGATCGACCACGTGTGGCACATCGCGCAGCGCAGGTTGCAGCGCCGCGTCAGGTCCATCACCACGCGCGTCGGCGCCGCCGGGCGGCGCCACCACGTCTGCGCGAGGCGCCAGAGGACGCGCGGGTCGAGCACGCGGCGCATCGCGCCCGCCTCAGAGCAGCGCGTCGAGCCGCGGCCCGCGCGCCAGCCACTCCGTCGCCTGCAGGGTGAACATCGTCGACCAGCTGCAGACGTCGTCGCGCTCGGGGGTGTAGCGGATGCCGCCGTCGGCCGCCTGGCAGCGGGCGAGGAAGGCGAACGCGCGCGCGATCGGCTCGGCGTAGCGGCGCCGGTCGCGCAGCAGCCAGAGGCGGATCGCCTGCGCCGTCGCGTCGCTGCGCGGCTCGCCGAAGCCGTCCATGCCGTTGGCGAACGCGAGGATGCCGCCGTCGGGCTGCTGCAGCGCCGCGAGCCAGTCGAGCGCGCCGTCGACCGGCTCGAAGAGGCTGGTCAGGCCGTTGTCGGCGGCGATCAGGTGGCCTTCCTGCTCGTAGCAGAACGGATGCAGGTAGGTCGGGCTCGGCTGGTGGCCGGAGCGGTTGATCAAAGCCGTGATCAGCGCCTCGGGCACGCGCGCAGCGAACGCGCACGCGTAGAGCTGCAGGCCCTGCAGGCATTTGACGAGGTGCGCGCCGAACTGCGTCGACCAGCGCCCGTCGGCGCTCACGTCCGCCGGTACGACGGCCGCGCCGGCGGCGATCTGCTCGCCGACGAAGGCGCGAAGCTGGTGGATCGGCGCGTCGCCGCCGACCGTGCCGCCGGCGGCGCGATAGCGCAGCAGGCCGCTCAGCACGACGCCGGCGTCGAAGAGATACGCGATGCCGGCGCGCCCGAGCCCGCCCTGCGGCAGCAGCGTCGTGCAGATCCAGCCGGCGGTGCGATCGGCGATCGCGGCGACGCCGGGCCCGTCGCACAGCCCGGTGCCGATGGTGCTGAGCAGCAGCCCCGCCGCCTCCGGGTACGGATAGCCGGGGTGCCGCGGGTTGGCCCACGAGCGCACGCTGCCGTCCAGGCCGAGGATCGCGTCGCTCAGCAGCCAGCGCCGCATCGCGTCGCGATCGGGCAGGGCGTGGCATGCGGGCTCGGGCGTGCCGACGATCGCCGGGGGCAGCGTCACGCGGGCGTCGCCCGCCGGCTCGACCACCGCTCGCCGACCGGACCGCGAATCCGCGGTGCTCATGACCGGCGCCCCGCGGCGGCCGCTCCCGTCGAGCTGTGGCCTGTCACTTGCCCCCCCTGCCGAGCAGCGTCGCGCGCCCCCCGCACCAGACGCTGTGGAAAATCGAACGGATGGTGGTTCGCTACCACCGCGGTTCC
>CBFGUK010000256.1:0-5845 GCA_965651925.1 uncultured bacterium
CTGGCCGTGAACAGCAACGTCGGCGTGCCGGGGCGCTTCCTCTTCCAGGTGCGCAGCGGCGTCGTCGAGGTGTGCGGCGACGGCATTACCGACCCGAGCGAGGAGTGCGACGACGGCAACAATACCGACGGCGACTGCTGCGCGGCGGACTGCGTGTTCGAGACCGGGCCGTGTGACGACGGGGACCTCTGCACCGGCAATGACACCTGCGACGGCGCCGGCACGTGCGTCGGCGGCGCGCCGGTGAGCTGCGAAGACGGCAATCCCTGCACGACCGACGCCTGCGATCCGGAGATCGGCTGCACCAGTGATGCGACGCCGGCCACCGGCTGCGCGTCAGCGGCGAAGTCGCTCCTGTTGATCAAGGACAGCGAGGACGACACGCGCGACAAGCTGATCTGGAAGTGGATCAAGGGGGCGGCGCTGACCCAGGACGAGCTCGCCGATCCCGTCGCCGCGGACGACTACGCGCTGTGCCTCTACGCCGGCAGTGCGCCGCCCGCCGCCGCCGCGCTGCCCGCCGGCAGCGCGTGGAAGGCGGCCGGCACCAAAGGCTACAAGTTCAAGGGCAGCAGCCCCGACGGGCTGACGAATGCCATCGTCAAGGGCGGCGCCGCCAACAAGTCCAGGGCGATCGTGAAGGGGAAGGGCGCCGCGCTGCCCGACCAGGCGCTGCCGCTCGAATATCCGGTCGTCGTGCAGCTGCGGAAGACCGGGTCGGCGCTGTGCCTGGAGAGCACGTTCTCCGGCGCCGACGAGATCAAGAACGAGGCGCGGCAGTTCAAGGCGAAGCAGTAGGCACGCCGGCGAGCGTGCGCGGGCGTCCCGGCGGCAGCCGTCGGGACGCCCGCCCGCGCGCGCCAGCGTCGTGTGCGTCCTCTCCGGCGCGCGCGGGCAGCCGGTTACTCCCGGTCGTTGTCGTCGCGGATCTCGATGTGCAGCGGCGCGCGGTTGTCCGCCGGCGTCGGATCGCTGCCGGGTCCGCGGGCGTGCACCCAGGCCGTGCAGCGCAGGGGAGATCGGCGATCGGGCGTGTGCACCGCGTCCGCGTCGGCGGTGAGGCGGATCGTCGCGCGCGCGCGGCGGCCGCCCGCGACGACGATGCCGGCGCTGCCGACCGAGGTCGAGGTCACGTCGAGCGCCGGCGCGCAGTCGCCGAGGTCGATGTCGAGGCGGATCGCATGCCCCGGCCGCTCGCGCGCCGGCGCGACGTCGGCGTTGGCGAGCTGGATGGCCACGCGCTTCGTCACCGCGGCGCGCCCGGGGCGGATGCGCAGCCGGATGCGGCCGCGCGGCGCGCGCACGCGCGAGTCGTGTGCGACCTCGGGCGGCGTCGCCGTCGGCGTCGGCACCGGCGACGGCGTCGCGGTCGGCGGTGCCTCGACCTGCACCGCGGCGCCGCGGCTGTGCGTCCGGGTGCCGTCGCTGACGGTCAGGGTCAGGGTGTAGGCCCCGGGCGCCGCCCAGGTGTGTGACGCCGTGCAGCCGGCGACCGGCGCGCTGCCGTCGCCGGGATCCCACGTGCAGGTCAGCGCGTCGCCGTCGGGATCGATCGAGCCGAATGCGAGCAGGAGCTGGGCGGCGCCGGCGCGCACGACGCGGTCGGGACCGGGATCGGCCCACGGCGCATGGTTGCCGCTGGCCGCGGCGGCCTCGTCGCGGCCGATGTCGACCGCGGCGCCGGCCGGCCGCACGGCGCCGGCGCGATCGAGCGCCGGTGCGCCCGCCGCGCTGCCGCGGTCGACGGCGGCGCTGTCGGCCGCGACCGCGTACTGCTGGCGATCGAGGAACCCGGGATCGACGGCGATCGTGCCGGCGCCCAGGCCGCTCTCGGCGGCCCACACACCGGTGTTGATCGCCTGGCCGCTGTAGCGGCGCTCGCCGGCGGGACCGTGCCGCACGATCGCGCCGCTCGTGGTGTCGGGGCGGAAGAAGAGGTTGTGATCCTCGACGAGCGCGAGCGGCCACTCGGCCTCGAGCAGCTTGCCGGGGCCGGCGACGATCAGGTTGCGCAGCACCACCGTCGCCGGCGCGGCGGGATCGACGGTGCGCGCGCGCAGCAGCAGCTGCACGCCGGTGTTGTCGGCAATGGTGTTGTTGATCAGCTCGGTGACCACCGGCGCGCCGAAGTAGGACGACGTCGCGATGCCGGTGCGGTTGCCGGCGACGAGCGTGTTCTCGACGCGCGCGTGCTGCGCGAGCTTGAGGCCGCTGCAGCCGTTGTCGCGGCTCTCGCTCTGCGCGACGAGCATGCCGTCGCCCTGCAGGTCGAAGCCGTCCTCACTGTTGCCGGCCGCGACACAGCGGTGGAAGGCGACGGTGTGCACGGATTCCTCGACCGTGAAGCCGTCGGCGTCGCCGTCACAGCCGAGGCCGTCGTCGTTGCCGAGACTGTACGTGTCGGCGATCGTCACGGCGCTCGCCGCGCCGCTGATGCGCAGGCCGCGCCGGTTGCCGATCAGCACACAGCGCTCGACCGTCACCCGCGTCGCGCCGCCAATCCACAGGCCGACGGTGCCGGCGCGCGCCAGGCAGTCGCGCAGCACGATGTCGTGCGCGCCGGCGCGCAGCAGGATCGACTCGGCGAAGCCGGCGACGTGCACGCCTTCGATGACGAGGTGACCCGTGCCGGCGGCGACGTCGATGCCTTCCCAGCTGCCCTCGACCGGCGGCGCGACCAGCACCGCGCCGGGCAGGGCGCGCACCGTGATCGGCGCCTCGGCGGTGCCCGACACGGTGAGGTCGACCGACTCGACGTACGTGCCGGGATGGACCACCACCGTGTCGCCCGGCGACACCAGCCGGACGGCCTGCTGAATCGTGCGCAGCGGTGCGGCGAGATCGCCCGCGGCGGCGTCGTCGCCGGCCGGATCGACGTGCCACTCGGCCGCGTCGAGCGGCGCAACGGGCAGCAGCGCCAGACAGATCGCGATGACCAACCGTTTCACGCACCGGACAGCGAGCATCTGCCGTGCCGGGTGCGAATCGCCGCAACTCCATGCAGATCCGGCGGCCGCGGCGACGCGTGAATGGCGCATTGCGATCGGTCGACGGTTCCTGCGCGCCGTTTTGCGGCTGGTCTCGTCTGCCGCTTTCCGTCATACGGCGCTCATGGAGGAATCCATGTCGAAGCTGGTCATTCGCATCGCCTGCATCCTGCTGCTCGCCACCGCGACGGCGGCGCAGGACGAGGAAGCGCGCAAGCCCGCCGCCGGACCGCGCTCCGCGGGGCCGGGGGCGACCGGTGGTGCCGGCGACCTGCCGCGCCAGGGGCAGGGGACCGCGGCGCGCGTCGCCGAGGAGCTGACGCGCCAAAACATCCCGCTGCGCGGCGACACGAGCTACATCCCGGTCGCGACCGAGCGGCCGGTCGCCGAGGTGATCAAGGAGATGCAGGCGGCGAAGCCGCAGATTGCCGAGCGGCACCAGACGCTGCTTGCCAGCCGCTACGATCTCTCCAACCGGCAGGCGGACGGCGTGACGATGTTCCGCGGCAAGCCGATCCAGGAGGGCGTGCGCGTGCGTCTGCCGGCCGGCGTCACGTGGGAGCAGCTCTCGGAGATGAGCCCCGACGAGATCCGCGAGCGCGATGTCTTCCCCGCCGGCTTCCTGCCGCTGCCGCATCCCAATCATCCCGAAGGCGGCATGCTGTTTCCGGCGATGCACATCGAGGAGATCCAGCGCCAGGAGCAGCGCGATCTGACGCGCTTCGATCTCGACTTCGACCTGCCCGAGCGCTTCCTGCCCGAATTTCCGCCGCCGATCTTTCTCACCACGCGGCCCGACCTCGGCGACGTCTCGCAGGGGCAGCTGGTCACCAGCCGCAACTTCTTTGCGCTGTTCAGCGGCGTCCTCACCCCGAAGCAGCTCGAAGGCGTGCGGCTCCTCACCGCGACGTTCCCGCAGCAGCAGTTCAACCTCACCGACGACCGGCGCTCGCTCGCCCCGCATCCCGGCGTCTCGTGTTTCGACTGCCACGCCAACGGCCACACCAACGGCGCCACGCATCTCGTCGGCGACATCCGCCCGCAGCACTTCCGCCACCGTATCGACACGCCATCGTTGCGCGGCGTCGCCGTGCAGCGCCTGTTCGGCTCGCAGCGCGCGCTCAAGACGGTCGAGGACTTCACCGAGTTCGAGCAGCGCGCCGCCTACTTCGACGGCGATCCCGTCGTCGGCACGAAGAAGGGCCTCAACATCCTCGAGCGCGGCAGCCAGGTGCACGACATGGCCGAGTTCCAGGAGCTGCTCGACTTTCCGCCGGCGCCGAAGCTCGACGTCTTCGGCCGCCTCGATCCGACACTGGCCACCGAGGAGGAGCTGCGCGGCGAGGCGGTGTTCTTCGGCAAGGGGCGCTGCGCGACCTGTCACATCCCGCCGTACTTCACCGACAACCTCATGCACAATCTGCAGGCCGAGCGCTTCTACACCGCCCGGATGATCAACGGCCGTGTCGCCGCCGCCGACGGGCCGGTCAAGACCTTCCCGCTGCGCGGCATCAAGGAATCGCCGCCGTACCTGCACGACGGCCGACTGCTGACCCTCGACGACACCGTCGAGTTCTTCAATCTCGTCCTCGGCACCGATCTGACCGTCGAGGAGAAGCGCTCGCTGGTGGTGTACCTGCGCACCCTGTGAGGCCGGCGCACGGCCGGTCGTCGATGCCGGCCGGATCGTCGGAGCCCGGAGCACGCGGATTCGCGAATGCATGCACCCACCGATCAGTGGACCCGTCGACTCGCCGTCCTCTCCACCTCGGTGGCTGGCCTCATCGGTGTACACGGGCGTCCCGGGGTGTCCCGGGCGTAAGTGCGTAAGAACCGCCTGTCGGGTGAGGGGGTACGAAGCAGGCGAGTGAGGGCGGCAGCCTGCGGGTTCGCTGGTACGGATCTCGCTGAATCGGCGTTCCGAAATCCTACCGCAGGCCTGCCGGGAGCGGCGGGCCGAAGGAGATGTTCCCATGAAACGCATTCGTCCGTTCGTCCTTGCTGGAGCGCTGGCGCTTGGACTGGGCGTCGCAGCTCCATCCATGGTGTCCGCGCAGGCTGCGGACCCGGTCCGGACCACCGAGGATCGCGACACGGACTGGGGCTGGATCGGGCTGCTCGGCCTCGCCGGGCTCGCCGGTCTGGCGCGCCGCTCGCACGCCGAGCACCCGATGACCCGTCCGAATCCCGCGACTCGCTGAGGCCACCTGCGTGCGTCCGCCGGTGCGTGACACACCGGCGGACGCACATGCCGTGACGCCGCTGCGCCGCTCAGCGCGCGGCGCGCAGGCGTTCGAGCTCGCCGCCGTCGACCCAGATCCCCTGACAGTCGGGACAGGCGTCGACGGTCACCGTCCGCGTGCGGCTGCTGAACATGCGCACGAGCGCGCCGCCGTCGCGCGGACACGAGGCCGCGGCGGCGGGATCGTCGCGCGCGCCGGCACGCGCCAGCGCGGTCAGCGCCGCCGCCGGCGCATCGATGAGCACCTGCAGCTCGCGATCATCGCACCAGATGCCGGCGCAGTGGGGACACTGGTCGACATCGACCCCGGCCGCGGCAACGGCGCGCAACCCGACCTCGGCACACCTCGGACACTGCATGCCGGCACCCTAGCGGCAGCCCGCGATGGCGACAATTGCGCGCGGCGTATCGGACGCATCGCGACACGCGCTGGAGGGTCGCGGATCCCGCCGCGCCGCCCACTGACGGTGCCGTTCGCATGAGGCAACGCGCGTCCGCGGCCGCGCGGAAGCGCGGCCCTCCAGCGCGTATCGAGGCGAGCCGACCGTATTGACGCTCGACCATCACGACACGCGCTGGAGGGCGCGGCTCCCGCCGCGCCGCCCACGGGCGTTGC
>CBFGUK010000257.1:0-5841 GCA_965651925.1 uncultured bacterium
TGGGGGGTGGGGGGGGCCCCCCCCCCCCCCCGCGGGGGGGGGGGGGGGGCGGGGGGGGGGGGGGGGCGCCCGCCGCCGGCCGCCCAGCCGCCCGAGGCCGTCGCCATCCTGCGCTGCGCCGAGCGGGCCCTGCGCAGCCGCGACGGCGAGCGCGCCACCGGCATGGATCGGCCGCGGCTCGGCCAGTTCGTGCGCCGGCTGCGCACCGCGCTGGCCGAGTATCGCCAGCTGCGCGACGAGATGGTGCGCGGCAATCTCCGCCTCGTCGCGCTGCTGGCACGCCGTTACCACCATCCGACGCTGAGCTTCCTCGACCTCTTCCAGGAGGGCACGTTCGGTTTGCTGCGCGCGGTCGAGAAATACGAGCCGTCGCGCGGCGTGAAGTTCGGCACCTATGCGTCGTGGTGGATCTGGCAGCAGCTCGGCCGGACCGCCGACACCCAGGGCGCGTTGATCCGCACGCCGGTGCACTGGAACCAGCTGCGCCGCCGCGTCGGCCGTACCCGACCCGGCGCCGACGGCGACGAGCAGGCGCGCGCCGCCGAGCTCGCGGACGAGGAAGGCATCGAGCAGGAGCGCTTCGCCGCCATGACGCAGGTGTTCCACTTCATCTCCACCGATGCCCAGGACGAGGACGACGACCGGCCGCTCGAGTCCGTGCTCGCCGGCGTCTCACCCGATCCCGAATACCGCGTGCTGCAGACCGCGCTCGGCGAGCGGCTCGCGGTCGCCGTCGCCGAGCTGCCCGAGCGCGAGCGCCGGATCATCCGCCAGCGCTTCGGCATCGGCGGCGATGCCGAGTCGACGCTCGAGGAGCTCAGCACCGCGCTCGGCGTCAGCCGCGAACGCGTCCGCCAGCTCGAGACCCGCGCGCTCGCCCGCCTGCGCCGCGCCTGCGTCGCCGACGGCCTGCAGGCGTACCTGCATTGAAGAGGGGGTTGGGGGGCTTTGCACCGAAAAGCCGGCGTCCGTCGTCGGCGCTAATGGCATATGGCATATAGCTTATGGCCGGAGCGCTCCGGACCATATGCCATAAGCCATATGCGATAGGCTTGCAGGGGGAGCGGTTGCTGAACTGAGTCGTTCCGCGACTTTAGGTGCAAGGCCGGGTTGGGGGTACGGGGTTAGGGCCTCGTCTGCCAGGCGAGAACGATCAGCCACAGAGGCGCCGAAGACGCGAAGTCGAGTAGATCCAGTCTCCTTGAGTCCAACGGACCAGCAACTCGCTGTCCTCTCCACTCTCCGTGGCCATGTCTCGGATGATGGACAAGCCAGGTCTTGACGAGTTCCCAACCCCTAACCCCCTGATCAACGCCAGCTCAGCCGCAGCGACCGCAGCTGCCGTGGCTGCACGGGCACGCGGAGGATCGCGCCGTCGCGCGTGAAGGCGCCGCCATCGGGGCGTTCGTCGAGGCGGACGGATTCGATTGCGGCGACGGGCAGGCCGAGCGTCAGCACGGCGTCGCGCGGCGTATCGGTGGGATTGAGCACGCGCACGATCGCGCCGCGGCCGTCTTCGGCGGGTTTGAGCGCCGAGAGGACGATGCCGTTGCGCTCGAGTGCCAGGCCCGCGGTGTCGGGCGGCAGGAGCGGCGCGTCGCCGGCGATGACGCCGCGCAGGCCGAGCTCGGCCTCGCGTGCCGTGGCGGGATCGGTGCCGTCGAGCAGCGCGATGCGCACCTCGAGCGGTCCGAGCTGCTGCGCCTGCTCGATCGGCATCACCGGGCCGGCCGGCTGAAGGCGGCGGCGCAGGCCGTAGCGCGCCAGCCAGCCGACGGCGCGCAGGGCGGTGATCAGGATGACGCCGTCCGGCGTCACCTCCGCTTCGGGCAGGCCGGGGGCGACGACGGTGAGCCCGTTGGCGCTCACCCAGCCCTGATGCGGGAACGTCGACGGGGCGGGGTGGACCCAGTCGGTGTCATCGGCCGGCGCGGTGGCGCGGGCGGCCTGGTCGAACGTCGTCGCCGCGGTGCAGGTCGCGGCCGGCGCGCCGGTCGGAAAGCCGAGGCGCAGGCGGTGGTCGCGCGCGGTGTTGTGCACCCGCACGACGCAGTCGACGCGCGGCACGCCCGGCGCGAGGCGTACCTCGGTGACGATGCGCAACGGCACGACGGCCTCGACGCGCCGATCGCGATGCTCCTGCACCGCGGCAGGCACCTCGAACACGCGCGCGATCTCCAGCCGCTCGATGCCGCCCGGATGGCGGAAGCGGCGCCAGCTGGCGCTGATGAACCGCTCGCCGGGATCGTCGGGAACGGGGTCGAAGTCGTACGAATCGCCGCCGTCGCCGCGATCCTCGATGCCGAGCAGGCCGCGGTACACGCGTGCGCCGAACGCGACCTCGAGCGTGCCGTCGTCGGCGACGCGCACGCGGCGCGTCGCCTCGCCGATCTCGCGGCCGCCGTCCTCGTCCTCCTCGACCGCGGCGGTGCGCGTCAGCGTGTAGCGCTTCCAGCCGAACGGCGGCACGTCGGCGGCGACGAACTCGACGTCGAGCGGCGCCTGGATCGGCAGCCAGCGGGCGCGCTCGGGATCGTCGGCGGTGAGGACGCGCGCCGGCACGCCGTCGATCGCGAAGCCGGGCTGTTCGAGCGCGGCGATGGTGAATTGCGGAAACTGCGGCTGGCCGATGCGGATCAGCAGCGCGGGGTACGGGTCGAGCGGCACGCGCACGACATCGGTGCGCGGGTGCGGTGACGGATTGAACACCGCGATCTCGTGCTCGACGATGTCGCGCGTGCGCCGTTCGACGTCGTGGCCGGCGACGCGCTCGAGCAGGCGCGTGAGCGTCTCGCGCGCCAGCCCGGCGGCGCTCTCGTAGCGGCCGAGCACCTGCGCGGCGACGGCATCGAGCGAGCAGCCGCAGATCGAATCGTGCGCCTGGTTGTGCAGGACGCGCCGCCACGCCAGCCGCAGGGCGGCGCGCTCGTCGGGGCCGCCGAGCGCCAGCGCGAGTGTCGTCCACGGCTCCACCCACCCCTCGAGCAGCGTCTCGCAGCGGCGGTTGGCGAGCTTGATCGGCGTGCGCGTCGACCACCCGCCGGGCAGCAGCGGCGCGAGGCGCGCGCCGAGCAGCGGTCCGCGATGCGTCGCGGCGTCGGCCGGCAGCGTCGTCGCGAGCTCCTCGAGCAGGCCGCGCTCGACCGGCATGTCGACCAGCGGCGCGAGCGCCGCCGCCACCGCACCGACGTGCCCGTCGGGCAGCATGTGATCGAAGCCGTTCATCAGCAGATGCGTGCCGCCGAGCGGCGTGGCGCGCTGCAGATAGATGACGAGGTGCGCCGCGGCGTGCGCCGGATCGGCGGGCAGGCAGGCGGCATTGAAGTAGCCGTCGGGCAGCAGGCGGGCGCTGATGGCGCTGCCATCGGGCGCCTCCCAGCGGTACAGGCCGCCGAGCGTATCGATCTCGCCGCCGTTGCCGCGCCAGTAGATGAAGGTGTCGAGACCGAAGCCGGCAAACAGCTGCGGAAACTGCGCCGGATGGCCGAAGGAATCCGGCACGTAGGCGATGCGCGACGGCGGCGCGCCGTGCGCCGTGGCCTGCGCGGTGCCGTAGAGGAGGTTGCGGACCAGCGCCTCGCCGGAGGGCAGCAGCGAATCGGGCTGCACATACCACGGGCCGCAGGCGAGCCGTCCGGCGCGCAGCGCCTCGGCGAGCGCCGCGCGGCGTTCGGGCCGCACCGCGAGATAGTCCTCGAGCACCACCGTCTGGCCGTCGAGCAGGAAGCGGTAGCCGGGATCGTCGGCGAGCAGCTCGAGGACGCGGTCGACCGCATCGGCGAGCCGGGCGCGATACGCCTCGAACGTCCGGTACCACTCACGGTCCCAGTGGAAGTGCGAAACGATCAGGCAACGCATGCAGGTGACAAGCCACAGACGGGGAGGCAGCGCCAGAGGACGGGCGGAGGTGCGGAGGTAAAGCCACGCAGCAGGGACGCGTCCGGGAGCGCGGGCGGCCCGCCCGCAGGGCGGGGCGGGGTGCTGACGTGCTGACGTGTGGACGTGCTGACGTGAAACGACGGGCTGCGGGCGTCACGCCCGCGGCCCCAGGGGAGGGCAAGACGCCCGCCGTCTGCCGTATGACGTCAGCATGTCAACACGTCAGCACTGCACCCCCGCTCCTCCCCATGCGGGCGGGCCGCCCGCGCTCCCGGACGCGTCCCCGCTGCGTGACCCACCTCCGCACCTCTGTCCCCCTCCCCATTTTTGTATATGCTGCCCTGCGCATGGCGACGCTCGACTCGCAGACGGAGGCGAACCTGTCCGCGTACGCGGCGGCGGTGGAGGAGGCGCTCGGCGAGGCGTGCGTGGCGGTGGTGCTGTACGGCAGCGCCGCCGGCGTCGACTGGATCGCGGGGCGCTCGGATCTCAACACCGCGATCGTGGTACGCCGCGCCTCGGCGGACACGCTCGATGCGCTGGCACCGGTGGTGGCGCGCTGGCGCGGCCAGGGGTTTGCGCTGCCGGTGCTGCTCGACGAGGACCAGGTGGCGATCGCCTGCCAGCTGTTTCCGATGGAGCTCGACGACATCCAGCGCCAGCACCGCGTGCTCGCCGGCCGCGATCCGTTCACGCACCTCGGCACCGATGTCGCCGCGCTGCGCCGCGAGGTCGCGCAGGAGGCGTTCGGCAAGCTGTTGCGCCTGCGCGCCTTCTATCTGCAGCACGCCGACGCGCCCGAGACGCTCGGGCGGCTGGTGGTCGACTCGCTGACCAGCTTCCTCACCGTCCTGCGTCACCTGCTGCGCCTCTCGGGCGAGCCCGAACCGGCGGGATTCGAGGCGGCACTCGTCGCCGGCGAGCGCCGCCTCGGGCCGCTGCCGGCGATGCGCGCCGCGCTCGCCGCGCGCGGGTCGGCACCGGCCGGCGCCGACCTCGACGGGCTGGCGCGCGCCTACGTCGGCGAGATCGAGCGACTGGTCGGCGCCGTGCAGGCTGCCTGTGCGTAACGCGCTGGTCGCCGGCGCGTTCGCGCTGCTCGCCGTCGCCGCCGGCGCGCAGCAGATCCCGGCGCCGCGCGGCTTCATTACCGATCAGGCCAACGTCATCGATGCCGCGACCGAGACGCGGCTCACCGCGCTGCTCCAGGAGCTGCAGCAGCGCACCGGCGCCGAGATCGCCGTGCTCACCGTCGACAGCACCGAGCCGCTCGACGACTTCAGCTACGCGATGCAGGTCGCCGAGGCGTGGAAGGTGGGAAAAAAGGGCGAGGACACCGGCGTGCTCGTGCTCGTCGCGGTGCGGGACCGGCGCATCCGCGTGCTCACCGGCTACGGCGTCGAAGGCGTCCTGCCCGACGGGCTCGTCGGCGCCATCCAGGACCGCGAGATGCTGCCCGAGTTCCGCGCCGGGCGGATCGGCGAGGGGATCTGGCGCGGCGTCGCGCAGATGGCGCAGCGCATCGCCGCCGAGCGCGGCGTGACGCTCACCGGCGTGCCGGCGCCGCGCGCCGCGCCGCGCCAGCAGCGGCCCGGCCTGCCGCTCTGGGTGCTGATCGTCATCCTGCTCGTCATGTTCCTCATGCGCGGCCTCGGCGGCGGTCGCCGCGGCCTGCGCGGGCGGCGGCGCGGCGGGCCGATCTTCTTTCCGGGCGGTTTCGGCGGCGGCGGCGGCTTCGGCGGTGGCGGTGGTGGCTTCGGCGGCTTCGGCGGCGGCGGTTTCGGCGGCGGCGGCGCGGGGCGCGGCTGGTGAAGAGAGCGGTCAGCTGTCAGCCATCAGGGTTCAGCTGGCGCTGGTTGGATTCGGACGTGCGCGGCTTGATCCACCGCATCTGGAGGGCGCCGGTCCCTCGGCGCCTGTTGAATGGCGGCGCATCGCTCAATTCAACAGGCGCCGAGGGAC
>CBFGUK010000258.1:0-5797 GCA_965651925.1 uncultured bacterium
TTGTTAGTTGTGAGGTTGTCAGCAAGAGCGCTCTGAACCTAACAACTAACAACCTAACAACTAACAACCTTCAGAACTTCGGCGGTCGCCGTTCGAAGAACGCCGCAATCGCCTCGAGATTCTCCGGCGTGCCGAGGCGTTCCTGAAACGCCGCGTCCTCGCGGTCGCGGGCGTCGAGAATCGCCTGCCGCCGCCAGACGCGCAGCAGACGCTTGGTGTGCTGCACGGCGCCGGGCGGGTTGGCGGCGATTTCGGCCGCCTTGGCGAGCGCCGTCTCGAGGAGTGTGGCGCGCGGCACCACGGCCCACGCGAGGCCCAAGTCGACAGCTTCGGCGGCGCTGATCCAGCGCGCCGTGTAGAGCAGCTCGGCGGCGCGCTGCGGCCCGGCGACGATCGGCAGCAGCAGGCTCGCCGCCGCCTCGGGGACGACGCCGAGAGTGACGAACGGCGCGCGCAGCCGCGCCTCCTCGGCGATGACGTTCACGTCGGTGTGCAGCAGCATGGTCAGGCCGAGGCCGATGCCGACGCCGTTCACCGCCGTGACGATCGGCTTGTCGCAGTCGATCAGGGTGCGCAGGCAGGCGGGAAAGCCGTGGTCGGCGCCCGCCTCGGCCGACATCTCGCTGAAATCCTGCCCGGCGCAGAACGTCTCGCCGGCGCCGGTGAGGACGATGACGCGCGTCGCACGGTCGGCGATCGCCGCCTGCAGCGCCGCGGTGACGGCGTTGTACATCGCGTTGTTGAAGGCGTTGCGCTTGTCGACGCGGTTGAACGTCAGCAGCCGCACGTGATCGTGCTGCGCGACGAGGACGAGATCGGACATCGGCATCCCTCCGGTTGATCGGCGGCGCTTCTTCGCATCGCCGCCGGCGGATGTCGAGGCGATCGGTGACCGGTGACCGGTGACCAGTGACCGGTCACTGGGCTTGTGCGCAGCAATCGTTCCGTCCCGCGCGCCGGAAACCCACACCGCCAGGGCGGCAGGAACGCCACGTTCGGACACACATCCGGATGCGGGGGGCAGGGGCCGGTCTCTCATTCCGGACTTGGCGCTCCTGGCGTCTTGGCGGTTCAGCTTCCGGATCCTCGGCACTGCCCGGCACGGCGTGCTCGCTGTTGACGAACTCTGCGTGCTGGCCGACAACCGTTCGATGACCGAACCGCGGCAGGAGAGGCGTCGGACGCGTGACCGGCGCGCGGCGGCGGCGGCGCGCCGCGGGACGCCGGCGCCGGCGGCGCCGCGTCCGCCCGCTCCGTCCGTCGCGCGCCGCGGGCCGCTGCTGGCGCCATACGCACCGGATCCGGTGCTCGAGCGCTACGCCCAGGCGCGCTGGATCGTGCCGGCGATCCTGCTGCTCGCGCTCACCGTCCGCGCGCTGCACCTCGTCTGGCTGCGCGCCTCGCCGTTCTTCTCGGCGCTGGTGCTCGACGCGCGGCACTACGACGAGTGGGCGCAGCGCATCGCGGGCGGCGCCTGGATCGGCGACGCGGCGTTCTGGGTCGATCCGCTCTACGCCTACGTGCTCGCCGGCGTGTACGCGCTCGCCGGGCACGACCTGCTGCTGCCGCGCCTGCTCAACCTCACCTGCGGCCTCGCGACCATCGCGGTGGTGGCGCGCCTCGCGCAGCGCGTCTGGGCGGCGCGCCTGCCGGCGGTGCTCGCCGCGCTCGTCGTCGCGCTGTTCGTGCCGGCCGTGCACTTCGAGGCGCAGGTCGAAAAGACGGCGCTGTCGGTGCTGCTGCTCGCGCTGGCGCTCGAGCGCCTGCTCGCCGGGTCGCTGCGCGCGGTGGCGCTCGCCGGGGCGCTCGTCGGCCTCGCGACGCTGGCGCGCGGCAACGTGCTCGCGTTCGTGCCGCTCGGGGCGGCGCTGCTCGCGCTCGGCTGGGACGTCGAGCCCGCCGCGCGCGGCGATCGTGCCCGGCGCTGGCGGCGGGCCGCCGTGTTCGTCGCGACGGCGCTGCCGCTGATCGCGCTCGCGACGCTGCACAACTGGGCGGCGAGCGGCACGTTCGTGCCGACGACGACGAACCTCGGCATCAATCTCTACCTCGGCAATCATGCCGACAACCTCTACGGCTACTACGATCCGCCCGACTTCCTGCACCCGAACACCGAGAGCGAGCGCCCGGACTTCCGCGCCGAGGCCGAGCGGCGCAGCGGCGTGCAGCTCGATGACCGCGCGCTCTCGGCGTACTGGACCGGCGAGGCGTGGCGTGCGGTGTGGGCCGATCCGGGGCGCGCGGTGGTGCGCACGCTGCGCAAGCTGCAGCTGGCGCTGAACGACGACGAGGTGCCCGACAGCGAGGACGTCGCCATCGTCGCCGCCTGGTCGCCGGTGCTGCGCGCGCCGCTGTTCTGGTGGGGACAGGTGCTGGCGCTCGCGGTGCTCGGTGTCGTGGTCGGCTGGCGGCGGCGGGCGGTGCGCATCGTCGCCGGCGTCGCGCTCGTCTACCTCGCGACGCTGCTGCCGTTCTTCATCATGGCGCGGTTGCGCGTGCAGATGCTGCCGCCGCTCGCCGTGCTCGCCGGCGGCGGCGTGGCGTGGCTGGCCGCGCGGCTGCGCACGCGCGACTGGCGTGCCGCCGGCGCCGGCGGCGCGATCGTCGCCGCCGTGGTGCTGCTCGCCTGGTATCAGCCCGGATGGATGGCGCAGCGGCGCATCGGCTCGCTGGCCATCGGCTGGCACAACCTCGGCGCCTCGTTCGATGCCCAGGGGCAGACCGACGAGGCGGTGCGCGCCTTCGAGCATGCGGTGGCGATCAACGCGCGGTCGGTGCCGGCGTCGCTGCGCATGCTGGCGCGCATCTACGAAGACCGCGGCGAGCGCGCGCGCGCACTGGCGACGCTGCGCCAGCTCGTCACCATCCGGCCCGACAGTCCCTCGGCACGGAACGAGCTCGCGCGCGTGCAGGCACTGGTCGGCGGCAACGCCGCGCCCGCTGCGCCCGCCGCGGCAGCAGGCGGCGCGGGGCGGTCGCTGACGCCGGCACAGCGCACGGCGCTCTTCGACACGCTGCGCGGCGCGCCGCCCGGCCATGCGGCGTGGATCGCGTTCGACGGCCGCGACGACGGTGCGCGGGCGTTTGCCGGCGAGCTGGCGGCGGCGTTCGCCGAGGCCGGCTGGGTGGTGCGCGCCAACCACGAGGCGCCGTTCGCGCTGCGGCCCGGCGTGTTCGTCCTCGCCGCCGACGAGGAGCCGGCGCCGCAGGTCGGCATCGTCACTGCCGCGCTCGCCGCCGCCGGCGTGCGCGTCTCCGAAGCGAGCGGCTATCGCGCCTTCGCCGCCGAACGCCGCGCCGCCGATCCGTCCTGGCGCGGCTTCGAGCTCGCGCCGGAGCAGGCGTTCGTGATCGCCGTCGGACGGTAAACGGGGGAGGGGGTTACGGGGTTGGGGGTTGGGGGAACCTCAACCCCCAACCCCTACCCCCTGCGCAGCAGCTCCCAGGCGCGCTGGATCTCGATCGTCTTGCGGTGCGCGAGCTCCTGCAGCTCGGGGCCGAGGGTGGCGACGCGGTCGGGATGGTACTCCTTGAGGCGCTCGCGGTAGGCCTGCGCGATCTCCTCGCGCGTCGCGTCGCGGCCGACGCCGAGCACGGCGTGCGGATCGAACGCAGCGTCGCCCGGGCCGGGCGGTGGCGGGCCGGGCGCGCTCTCGACGCGACGCAGCTCGAGCAGGCGGGTGCGCAGCAGGCGCCAGAGCAGGAACAGCAGCGCGAGCAGCAGCAGCCAGCGGATCACGGCTCGGGTTCCGGGGGCGGCGC
Organism: uncultured bacterium; assembly: GCA_965651925.1. Lineage (GTDB taxonomy): Bacteria > Desulfobacterota > Binatia > HRBIN30 > CADEER01 > CBFGUK01. The sequence continues at coordinate 3,763 of CBFGUK010000258.1, forward strand.
CGCATCGGGCGGCGGCGCGCTGCGTTGCAGGAGGCGGAAGAAGTCGCTGTCGGGCGAGAGCACCGCGGTCGTGCCCTCGCCGAGCGTGCGGCGATACGCCTCGAGCGTGCGGGTGAAGGCGTAGAACTCCGGGTCGCGACCGTACGCCTCGGCGAAGATCGCCACGGCCTGGGCGTCGCCGGCGCCGCGCAGCACCTCCGCCTGGCGGCGCGCGTCGGCGAGCAGGATCTGCACCTCCTTGTCGGAGCGCGAGCGGATCTTGCGCGCCTCCTCGTCGCCCTCGGCGCGGAACTTTTTCGCCAGCCGCTCGCGTTCGGTGCGCATGCGGTTGAAGACGTTCTGCTCGTTCTTCTCCGGCAGGTCGACGCGCTTGACGCGCACGTCGACGACCTCGATGCCGTAGGCGCGCGCCTTCGTGTCGCTGACGCGCGTGACGTGCGCCATCAGCTCGGCGCGCTTCTCGCTGACGATCTCGCGCAGCGTGTGGCGGCCGAGTGTCTCGCGCAGCTCGGAGTAGATGATGTCGTCGAGCCGCGAGTGCGCGCCGCGCTCGTCGCGCACCGAGCGGACGAACTGCAGCGGGTCGATGATGCGCCAGCGCGTGTAGTTGTCGACCACGAGCTGCTGCTTGTCACGCGTCAGGATTTCCTTCGGCGAGGTCGCCTGCTCGAGCAGCCGGCGGTCGAAGTACAGCACGTGCTGGACGAACGGCAGCTTCCAGTACAGCCCGGGGTCGCGCACGACGCGCACCGGCTCGCCGAGCTGCACGACGACCGCCTGCATCCACTGCGGCACGGTGAACAGCGCGAGCGTCCACACGGCGATGGCGAGGACGAGGACGCCGAGGAGGACGAGCCAGCGGCGGTCCATCAGCCGCCCGCCGGCGCGGCCGGCGCCTTGGTGGCGGGGCGCGGCCGGACCGCCTCGAGCGGCAGGTACGGCACCACCTGCCGCGCCGCCGCGTCGTCCATGATGATCTTGTGCATGTCGGGCAGGATCGCCTCCATCGTCTCGAGATAGAGGCGCTGGCGCGTGACGTCGCGCGCCTTGGCGTACTCGGTGTGCAGCTGCACGAAGCGCTCGGCGACGCCGCGCGCCTCGCGCACCCGCGCTTCGCGGTACGCCTCGGCCTCGTTGAGCAGCTGCGCCGCCGCGCCGCGGGCGCGCGGCACGACGTCGTTCGCGTACCCCTTCGCCTCGTTGATCAGCCGCTCCTTGTCCTGCTGCGCGCTGATCACGTCCTTGAACGCGTCCGACACCTGTGGCGGCGGATCGACGTCCTGCAGCTGCACCGTGACGATCTCGATGCCGGCGTCGTAGCGGTCGAGAATCTCCTGCAATGCCGCCTGGGCCGCCTGCTGGATCTCCTCCTTGCCCTCGGTCAGCGCCTGATCGATCTCCGTGCGCCCGATCACCTCGCGCATCGCTGCCTCGGCGGCATCGCGCACCGTGCCGCGTGCGTCGCGGACGTTGAACAGGAAGTCCCGCGGTCCCTCGGCGTCGGCGCGCACCTTGTACTGCACGATCGACTCGAGCGAGACGATGTTCTCGTCGCCGGTGAGCATCAGCGCCTCGACCGGCACCTCCTGGTAGCGCGCCGGCGGGCCCGACGCGACGGTGCGGAAGCCGAACTCCTCCTTGCGGATCGCGGTGACGCTCGGCTTGAGCACGCTCTCGATCGGCCACGGCAGGTGGTAGTGCGGCCCGGGCTCCGCCTCGCGCACCGCCTGGCCGAAGCGCAGCACGATGCCGCGCTCATCGGGCGCGACGATGTAGATGCCGCTCGCCAGCCAGAGCACCAGCACGATGGCGGCGATCAGCCACGGGCTGATGGGCGACCGCGGCGTCGCGTCGCGGCCGGGCATGCGGGTGCGCAGGCGCTGCCACAGGTCGCGCCACTCGGCGAGCGGATCGGGTGAGGAGCGGCGCGGCGGCCAGTCGCTCGGCATGGGCGCGCATCGTGCGCGGCCCGGTCGGAGGTGTCAATGCGCCGGCGAGGCGAAAACGATCCACCGCAGCGGCGCAGCGGACGCGA
>CBFGUK010000259.1:0-5794 GCA_965651925.1 uncultured bacterium
CGCCGGCGTCGTCGCTGCGCATCACGTCCCAGTGTTTCTGCATGAACAGCACGTCGGGCCGCGACGGATGCATGGCGATGCGGTGCACGCAGTGGCCGACCTCGGCCTCGGGGTGCGGAATGCCTTCCGAGACGAGGCCGCGGTTGATCGGCTTCCAGCTCGCGCCGTCATCGTCGGAGCGGAACGCGCCCGCCGCCGAGATGGCGATGACGATGCGCCGCGGATCGCGCGGATCCTGGAGGATCGTGTGCAGGCACATGCCGCCGGCGCCGGGCTGCCAGAAGCGCCCCGAGCCGTGCTCGCGCAGGCCGGGCAGCTCGGTCCAGGTCTGGCCGCCGTCGCTGGTGCGGAAGATCGCGGCGTCCTCGACGCCGGCGAGCACGGTGTCGGGATCGGTGCGCGACGGCTCGAGGTGCCAGACGCGCGCGAATTCCCACGGATGCGGCGTGCCGTCGTACCACTGATGCGTGCCGGGCACGGTGGCGTACTCGAAGCGGTTGCCGACCGGCTCCCAGGTCTGTCCGCCATCGTCGGACCGCTGGATCAGCTGGCCGAACCAGCTGCTGCTCTGCGAGGCGTAGATCCGGTTCGGATCCGCCGCTGAGCCCTTCAGATGGTAGATCTCCCAGCCGGCGAAGTGCGGGCCGCTGACCGCCCAGTCCTCGCGGCGGCCGTCCGCCGACAGAATGAAGGCGCCCTTGCGGGTGCCAACCAGTACGCGTACCGCGCTCATGCCACTCGCTCCTCCGGTTCGATGGGCCGCGGTTCCCCGCCGCGGCCGTGGGTCTGCATACCCGATTGTCGTGCGGGTGGTCACGGGATCGACAGGAGCGAACGATTTTTTCGCTCGTCACCTGTTGCGTACCGCTCGTGGAGGAAGCGCCTGGGGCGCAGGGCGAGGGGCTCATCCCGGCTGACAGCTGAGGGCTGACAGCTGACCGCTGACCGCTGTCAGCCGCGCGGGCTCGCAGCGACGATGCCGTTGCGGCCGTCGTGCTTGGCGGCGAAGAGCGCCTGGTCGGCGACGGCGAGGAGCTCGGTCATGTCGGCGGCATCGTCCGGGTAGGTCGCAACGCCGAAGCTCGCGCCGAGGCGCACGGCGGGTTCGCTGCCGGCGAGGAACGCATGCGCGGCGAGGCGGGCGCGCAGGCGGGCGGCGAGCGCCAGCGCCGCGGCCTTGTCGTCGCCGGGCAGGACGAGCACGAACTCGTCGCCGGCGTAGGCGACGGCAAAGCGCGGCGCGGCGATGGTCTCCTGGATCACCTGGGCGACTTCCTGGATGACGCGGCTGCCGTTCAGATGGCCGTGCGTGTCGACCACGTGCTTGAAGTGGTCGAGATCGAGGAACACCACCGAGCAGGGCGGGCCGCCCGGCATCAGCAGAGCGGGCAGGTGCTCGTAGAGGTGGCGGGTGTTGTAGAGGCCGGTGAGATTGTCGTGCACGGCGAGGAAGCGGAAGCGCTCCTCGCTGGCGCGCAGCGCGGCGGTGGCCTCGGTCTGCTCGGTGACATCGATGAGCGCGCTGACGATGCGCGCGCCGGTCGTGTCGGAGCCGGGCACCACGGTGCTGCGCGCCAGCACGTGGCGCCGGCGGCCGCCGAGCGTCACCAGCGTGCCGTGCCGCTCCTCGGAGGCGACCCGGCCGCGATCGAGGTTGCTGATCAGCGCCCGCGCCATGGCGGCGAACGCGGGCGGGTCGTCGACGTAGGCGAAGCGGTCGAGGGCGGCGGGATCGTCGGTCTCGAACAGCTCGACCGCGGCGGCGTTCATGTCGGTGACGCGCACGAGGCCGAGACAGTCCGCCAGCGCCTCGGGATGGGCGCGCAGGTGCGCGTCGATGTCGGTGATGCCGGCGGCATGCAGCGCGCGGAGATGGGCGGCGAGCGCCGCGACGTCGCGCTCGACGAGCGCGATCGGGATCGACTGGAAGAGCACGCGATAGCGGCGCTCGCTGTCGCGCAGCGCCTCCTCGGCGCGCTTGCGGTCGGTCGTGTCCATGCCGAACGACAGCAGCTCGCGCGGCGTGCCGCGCGCGTCGCGCAGGACGCGGTTGCGCCAGGTGATCCACAGCCGGCCGCCGTCGCGGCGCATGTTCTCGTTCTCGTTGTGGACGTAGCGGTTCGGCTGGGCGAGCAGCTCGGTGATCATGGCGCGCAGGTCGCGCCCCGAGGTCTCGGTCTCGGGCACGATCGTGCCGATCACCGAGCGGCCGCGCAGCTCGTCGAGCGTGTAGCCGAAGAGCTCGAGACCGAAGGCGTTCAGGAACGTGATGCGCCCCTCGAGATCCCAGCGCAGCACGATCGTGTTGGTGCTCTGCACCAGCTCGGCGAAGTCGGCGGCGAACGGCGCCTCGGCGCCGGTCGCCGCCGGCGCGACGGCCTGGGAGTCGGAGTGGGTGGTGCTGCGCATCAGCGGCTCATCGGGCGGTGGGGGGAGACCCGCGATCGCCATCCGCCGAACGCATCCGGCCTCTGGCATCGGCGGCCGTCTGGCCCACCGGCCATCTGCCGGACGCGATCACGCGATCCCTGTGCGCGGTCCATCGCCAACCGCCGCTACAAACACCGGCCGGCGCGGGCGTGCAAGCGGACTCCGTCCGCCGCCGCAGCGAGCACTGGTTTGGAATTGACGATCGCGCTAACGCTGGGCGGAGCATCATGCGCGGTCGTGCCGGGAAGGGGTGCGGCAGGATGGGCGGCATCCTGCTGCTGGTGGTGGGGCTGCTCGTGCCGGCAGGGGCGGCGCGGGCGTTCGTCGCCTTCGAGGCCGGGCAGGTCCGGCCGCTGGCGCTGTCGCCGGACCGGCAGACGCTGTTCGCCGTCAACACGCCCGACGCGCGGCTGGAGGTCTTCGCCGTCGGCGCGGGCGGCCTGACGCACCGGGCCTCGGTGCCGGTCGGCCTCGAGCCGGTCGCCGTCGCGGCACGGACGAACGGCGAGGTCTGGGTGGTGAACCACCTCTCGGACAGCGTCAGCATCGTCGACGTCGCCGCCGAGCCGCCGCGCGTCGTCCGCACGCTGCTGGTCGGCGACGAGCCGCGCGACATCGTCTTCGCCGGGCCGACCGACGCGTCCGGCGGCTTCACGCGCGCGTTCATCACTACCGCGCGCCTCGGCCAGAACCTGCCGCCCGCGGTGCCGGTCGCCGCCACCACGCCGGGCACGCCGCGCGCGCTGGTGTGGGTGTTCGATGCGACCGCGCCCGGCGCCGGGCCGGGCGGCACGCCGCTGCACGTGCTCGAGCTCTTCGGCGACACGCCGCGCGCGCTCGCCGCGACGCCCGACGGCGCGACGGTGTACGCCGCCGTCTTCCAGTCCGGCAACCGCACCGCGACGGTGACCGAGAGCGCGGTGTGCGACGGCGGGGCCGCGGCGCCGCCGTGCGCGCTCGACGGCGTGCAGGTGCCCGGCGGGCTGCCGGACGGGCAGGTGCCGGGCGGGCTGCCGCCGCCGAATGCGAACCACGCCGGCGACCCGGCGCCGGAGGTCGGCCTGATCGTCCGCTTCAATGCCGAGACCGGCATCTGGGAGGACGAGCTCGGTCGCAACTGGACGAACGCCATCCGCTTCCGCCTGCCGGACCACGACGTGTTCCGCATCGACGCGCTCGCCACGCCGCCGCGCGAAGTCGGCGCGATCGCCGGCGTCGGCACCGTGCTGTTCAACATGGCCGTCGATCCGGCGAGCGGCCTGCTGCTGGTCAGCAACACCGAGGCGCGCAACGAGGTGCGCTTCGAGGGGGCGGGCGAGGGGACGACGACCGTGCGCGGCCGCCTGCACGAGGCGCGCATCACGCTGATCGACGGCGACACGGTGCTGCCGCGCCATCTCAACAAGCACCTCGCCGCGCTGCCGCTGGGCTACCGCACGCGGCCGATGCCGGCGGAGGCGAAGGCGGCGAGCCTCGCGCAGCCGCTCGACCTCGCGATCGCCGGCGACGGCACGGTGTACGTCGCGGCGTTCGGCTCGCAGGCGATCGGCGTCTTCGACGTCGCGGCACTGCGCGACGACACGTTCACGCCCGATCCGGCGGCGCAGATTCCGCTCGCCGGCGGCGGCCCGAGCGGCGTCGTGCTCGATGACGCCGGCGGGCGGCTCTACGTGCTGACGCGCTTCGACAACGCGGTGACCGCGATCGACACCGCGACGCGCGCGCCCGTCGCCCGCGCCGCGCTCCACAACCCCGAGCCGCCGGCGGTCCGCGACGGGCGGCCGCTGCTCTACGACGCGCGCCACACGTCGAGCAACGGCGAGGCGTCGTGCGCCGTCTGCCACATCTTCGCCGACCTCGACGGCCTCGCCTGGGATCTCGGCAATCCCGAGGACGACGTGCAGCCGTCGTTCAATCCTCTCGGACCGACCGGCCTCCGGCTGCCGTTCCATCCGATGAAGGGGCCGATGACGACGCAGACGCTGCGCGGCATGGCGCACCAGGGACCGATGCACTGGCGCGGCGATCGCAGCGGCGCGAAGTTCATCACCGATCCCGACGCCTACGACAGCGCGCTCGCGTTCGAGAAGTTCCAGGTCGCGTTCGACGGCCTGCTCGGCCGCGACGAAGGCGAGCTCGACGCGGCGGAGATGCAGGCGTTCACCGACTTCATCCTGCGCGTCCAGCCGCCGCCGAATCCCATCCGCCAGCTCGACAACCAGCTGACGCCCGCCCAGGCGCGCGGCCGTGCCCTGTTCCTCAACCGCGACGCGATCACCGACACCTCGGCGCACTGTGCCGGCTGCCACACGCTCGACCCCGCCGCGGGGCAGTTCGGCACGCTCGGGCAGACGACCTTCGACGACGAGCCGCAGGAGTTCAAGGTGCCGCAGCTGAAGAACATGTACCAGAAGATCGGCATGTTCGGGACGCCGCACGTGCACTTCGTCGAGACGCTGCCCGAGCACGCCGCCTTCCAGGGCGATCAGATCCGCGGCTTCGGGTTCCTGCACGACGGCAGCGTCGCGACGATGTTCGACTTCCTGCGCGGTCGCGTCTTCCTGCTCGACCAGGTGCCGAATCTGATGACGGACGCGCAGCGCGCCGATCTCGAGCAGTACCTCCTCGCCTTCGAGAGCACCTTCGCGCCGATCGTCGGCCAGCAGGTGACGCTCACCGCGGCGAACGCGGCGGCGGCGGGGCCGCGCCTCGATCTTCTGCTCGCGCGCGCCCGGGCGCCGTTCGCGCTCGTCGACCGGCCCGGGGCGCGCGAGTGCGACCTCGTCGCGCGCGCCGTCATCGACGGCGAGCTGCGCGGGTTCCTCTTCGATCCGGTCGCCGACACCTTCCGCGGTGACCGCGCCGCCGAGCCGCCGCGCACCGAGGCGGCGCTGCGCGAGCACGCCGCCGCCGGCATGCCGGTGACGTACACCTGCGTGCCGCCCGGCGAGGGGCACCGCCTGGCGCTCGACCGCGACGGCGACACGCTGTTCGACCGCGACGAGCTCGACGCCGGCAGCGATCCCGCCGACGCGAGCGATCCGCTCGGCGCGACGCCGACGCCGACGGTCACGCCGACCGTCACCCCGACGGCGACGCGCACGCCGACCCCGCCGCTGCGCTTTCCCGGCGACGTGAACTGCGACGACCTCGTCGACAGCGCCGACATCGATGCGATGTGCGTCGCACTCTTCGATCGCCGCCCGCGCACGCGCTGCGACATGGACTGCAACCGCGACGGCGCGTTCACCGCCGCGGACGTCACCTGCGTCCTGGAACTGGTCGCCGCGGCTCGCTGAGCTGCGCGGATCGGCGCCGCGCCGGAAGGGGCGGCTCCGACGGCGCCTCGCTCTGGAGGGCGCCG
>CBFGUK010000260.1:0-5768 GCA_965651925.1 uncultured bacterium
CGGCGTCGGCTCACGGGATCCCCCCGGCCGGCGCATGACGCCCCCGCCCGCTGGTGTCAACCGTTGCGCGGGCGGGAACGCTATACTCCGGACATGCAGGACAGCCACCTTCCCCCGGGCACCGAACCGGCGACGGTGTTCGTGGTCGACGACGATGCCGGCACCCGCCGCTCGCTCGAGTGGGTGCTGACGTCCGTCGGCCTGGCGGTCGAGACGTTCGCCACCGCCGAGGCGTTCCTCGCCGCCTGCGATCCCGACCGCCCCGGCTGCCTGCTCGTCGACCTGCGCCTGCCCGGCCTGAGCGGCACCGCGCTGCAGGAGCAGCTCGCGGCGCGCGGCGTGACGCTGCCGGTGATCATCGTCACCGGCTTCGGCGCAGTGCCGAGTGTCGTCGTCGCGTTCAACAACGGCGCGTTCGACTATCTCGAGAAGCCGCTCAGCGATCAGCTGCTCCTCGATCGCGTGCAGGCCGCGATCGCCGCCGATGCCGCGCAGCGCACCGCCCGCCACGCCGCCGCGGATCGCGCCGCGCGCCTGGCGCGCCTCACGCCGCGCGAGCGCGAGGTCCTGCACCTCACCTGCGCCGGCCACACCGCGCGCGCCATCGGCGAACAGCTCGGCCTCAGCCCGCGCACCGTCGAGGCCCACCGCGCCCGCTGCATGACCAAGCTCGGCGTCGGCTCCCTCGCCGAGCTCGTCCGCTTCGGCTGCGAGGTCGAAGTGTGACGCCGGCGGGGGAGCGGGGCCGCGAAGGCGCGAAGGAACGCGGAGCCCTGCAAAACCAAGGTCGAGCCGTTTGTCACTGCGGAATGCCGCAACCGCCGGACGGACTCCCGCATTCTCCGCGCCCGTCGCGGCAGCCCCCGTCCCATGCGGGCCCGTCGCGCCCCACGCGTGACTTTCCCTCCGCCCACCGCTAGCGTCCCGCGCACGCGCCCGTAGCTCAGGTGGACTAGAGCGGCTGGCTTCGAACCAGTAGGTCGGGTGTTCGAATCACCCCGGGCGCGCTGACTTTTCGTTGATCTTGCCTCCACATCGAGGCCGCTGCCCCTTTGTGCGCGCGTTTCGCACGGTAGAGCGCGGTCCTGCGAAGCGGAGCTCCGGGCTTCAGCAAGGGAACCGGCACCACTGCCCGCGGAGGAGATCTGAGGGTTCAGCCGCGAAGCCCGAATGGCGCTCCTCCACTCGAAGCCAGTAGGCTTCCAACCTGCACCAGGCGCGTGAGCTACGGCGGTGACATCGAAGCAATGCCGATCGCGGCTTCTGTTTCCCTGCTGGTGACGTCGCAGTATCGTTCAAATGCCGCAGCCGAGCTGAGCGCTTCGATGACAGCCCCCAGCCGCCTCACGGTTTTGTAGTCTCGCTCTCCCACCCGTTCCGGAGTTTCCCGAATTGCTTTCTCGATCCACGCCGACACGCGAGCCAGGAGGTTGACGAGATCAGTCTTCGCCTGCTCCCGATGACCGTGCAAGGCACGCAGCATTGCCGCCGTCCATGCGATATAATCGTTATCCGGCGCTGCAGCATGCTCACGCGCCACCACCGTTGTCACAGCCTCGAGAGTTAGCGGCTCCGAAATCGGCGGCTCCGCTTGTTCATGAGCCAACGCGATGATGCGCGCCGACCAGTCCGAGCGATCCTCCCACCTTACCCACAACTCACGCCATTGCCGCCCGACCCACGGGAGCTTCGGCCATCGTGGAGACCAGTGATGAAGCGTCCCGCCGATCGTCACGTGGAAGAACTCATCGGGAATGACGGTCAGTTGCACACTGTAGTGAACGCGAAACCCGCGCCAGTTCGAGAACCGATACAGCGACAACCGCTGGACTACATACCCCTGACGCCGCATCAGCCCATTATCACCCAGATCCGTCCAACCAGCCAGTCGCGGGTAAAGCTCGGCGGCCTGGTACTCACGTAACTCATGACGCCTGATCGATATGGCTGTCATCACTTCGCGTACACAGTCGCCGCGCCGATGCCGGTGATCCGCTCCCCTGGAGTGTACGGGCGGATCTCGGTGACCGGTATATCTGCACTGCCACGAGGCAGATTCGATCGCAGTCGCGCCTCCCAACTAGGCTTAATGCCTGCATCACCGAATTTGAAATCGAACGCTGCCGACGGGCTCTGACGCGCGCCCGTCATAACGTCAGGAACAGCACTTCCGAGGGCTCGATGATCGATGTATCGTCCATTCAAATACGGCTGCTCGATGATAAGTTCCGGCCGCCGCGTTCCCGCAAATTCTTCCGCGTATTCGTGCATCCGCCTGCCCGCATGGCTTGGCGCCATTCCAGTCGTGTCCGCATTCCGCGCGGCGCGACTGTCGACGGCCCAACACGATCCCCGGCGTCAATCGACCACACCAACTCCGCTCTCGGCGCGCGTCGCGCGAGAACTCCGCCAGTCCCTATATCTGGACGAGAGAACGCAGCGAAGCGATCCGGGTCATCACGCACGCGCAAATATTCGCTCCCAATCAGCGCGCAGATCGATTCCGAGGTGACTGACCTCGCCGCGCCTCTCAAGCGTGGCCGCCGTGATTGCGACATTCTTCCACATCATCGAGCTCGAGCGCGGCAATTCTCCGCCGGTTGAGAACTCGACGATACCGCGCGTCCCCATTGGCCCGTACGACCAGCTTTGAGCCGAAGCGGCCCTGTCGCAGGCACAATCGACGCCCGGCCAGTGCGCCCACCATGTTCACGAGCATACGATGAACACCAGTCGTCATTTTCCGCTGTACATGAGAATCGGCCAGATCAGAGCCTCGACATGCTCACGACAGTCGCACGTGCAGTGACTGCGGTGTGACGAGGATCGGGTTGTAGAGGCCGAGGGCGGTGTAGGTGGGTCGGGTGAGGACGTCGATGCGCTGCACGCGGCGGAGGAGCTCGGTGAAGAAGATGGTCATTTCCTGGCGGGCGAGGTTCGCGCCGAGGCAATAGTGGGGGCCGCCGCCGCCGAAGGCGACGTGCTCGGTGGCGGGGCGGTGGATGTCGAAGCGGAACGGGTCGGGGAACACCGTCTCGTCGCGGTTTGCGGAGGCGTACCAGAGCGTGACGCGGTCGCCGGCGGCGATGGGCACGCCGTGCACTTCGGTGTCGCACGTCGCGCGGCGGGCGAAGTAGGCGACGGGCGACGCCCAGCGGAGCATCTCCTCGACCGCGCCCGGCAGCAGCGCGGGATCGGCGCGCAGCGCGGCGAGCTGCGCGGGGTGCTCGAGCAGCGCGAGCAGGCCGAGCGTGATCGCGGTGCGCGTCGTCTCGCTGCCGGCGACGGTGAGCAGCAGGAAGAAGAGATCGAGCTCGAGCTCGCTGAGCGCGGTGCGCCCGCCGTCGTCGGTGTCGATCTCGACGGTCGAAAGCAGCGTCCACACGTCGTCCTGCGGCGCACTGCGCTTGCGCGCACCGAGCTCGCGCCCGTAGGCGAACATCTCGAGCTGGATTGCGAGCTGCGCGTCACGCGAGCGGCCGGAGGCGGGATCGCCGGCGGCGAGGAACTCGTTGGTGCGTGCGAACAGCCACTGCCGATCCTCGACCGGGATGCCGACTATGTCGGCAATGACGTGCATCGGCAGCTGGAACGCGAGGTCGGCAACGAAATCGCACGTGCTGCGCGCCAGCGCGGCGTCGAGGATCGTGTCGGTCCAGCGCCGCATCTGCGCTTCGAGACGGCCGACCATGCGCGGCGTGAAGCCGGCGCTGATGAGGCGCCGCAGGCGCGTGTGCTCGCGGCCGTCCGTGCTGACCAGCATCGTGCCGCGCATCTCCGGGCGGTCGATCAGCGACGGCCCGTCGACGGCGCTGAACCGCGCGGGATCGCGATTCGCCGCCTGCACGTCGGCATGCCGCGTCAGCAGCCAGAACCCGGGATCCGCCGCGAGGCCGTCCGCGGGCGCGGGATACCAGCACACCGGCGCCTCGCGGCGCAGGTGCGTGAACAGCGCGTGCGGAAAGCCGTCGCGGTACAGCGCCGGGTCGGTGAGGTCGGTGCCGGAGGGGACGGAAGGCTCGCGCATGCGGGACGGCTCGTGCCCCGCCTTTAGTCACGGCGGCGTGCCGCGGCGCAACAGCTCTGCTTGATTGGCCACCGAGGGCAGAGAGGACACCAGGTCGACGACAATCAGACCGAGTCTGAATGATTCGACTTCGTGTCCTCTCCGCCTCTGTGGCCAATCCCCTACCCGCGCGGCTCCTCGCGCTTGAACCCCATGTCGACAATGATGCGCTGGCCGTCGCGCAGCGCGGCGACGGCCTGCGGATCGAACTGCAAACGCAGCGTCGCCTCCCCGGTGGTGAGGTCAAAGCGGCCGCTCTGCTTGTCGAGGTTCGACACCGTGCCGCTCACCTGGTGCTGGCCCATCTCCGCTTCGAGCTGTTCGGCCGTGACCGGCTCCCCCTCCGGCACGCGCGCCGGCGCATCGCCGGCGACGCCACCGCGCTGTTCGGGCATCGCCTTTTCGCCGGCCGCCCAGGTGTAGCGCGCCACGATCGTGTCGCCGGCCTTGAGATCCTCCACCGCGGCCGGCGCGAACTGCAGGAGCATCGCCTGCTGACCACCCGACGCCGGCTGCAGGCCGACGATGCCGAGCGTGCGGTCGATGCTGGTCACCGTCGCACGGAGCGTCTGGCGACGCGGCGGCTCGGGCTGCTGCGGCCCCGCCTCGGACAGCTGCTCGTATTCCTTCGTCGGGTCATCGCTGCGGCCGCGCTGCGCCTGTGCCTGCTCTTCACGGCTGCCGCCCGCCGCCTGCCCGGCCAGCGCCGCGCCGCCTGCTGCCGCGGCACCGGTTGCACCGGCCGCCGCCGCTTCGCCGCCGCCGATCGCCTGCATCGGCTGCGAGGCGCCGGCCGGCTGCGCACCGCGGCTGCTCTGGTCCGGCGGCGCGGCCGTGCGCGCGAAGCCGAGCTCGACGGTCATCCGCTCGCCGGTCTGCACGTTCTGCAGCGACGCCGGCGGGAAGACGAGCGTCAGCGGGCCGCGCTCGCTCTCGAGCTGCAGCGAGCCGCGCTCGCGGTCGACGCTGGTCACCGTGCCGGTGACGTACTGCCGGCCGATCTCGAGGCTCGGCTGCTGCGCGCCCGGCGCCGGGGCATCGCCGGCGACGCTCGCGCCCGCGGCGCGGCTGCGCTCGGCGGCCGACGCACCGGTGTGCGTCACGTCGAGACGCGCGCTCAGCGTGTCGCCGGGCTGCACGTTGCGCACGATCTCGGGCGCAAACGTCAGGTTGATCGTCGTGTCGTCCTCGGTGCGCACGCTCACCGTGCCCTCCCGGTGATCGACGGCGATCACCCGGCCACGCATGGTGTCGATCAGCAGGCGCTGCTCGCCGCCCTCGCCGGCGGCCGCCTGCTGCGCGGCGGCATCGCGCGACTGCGCGGGCTGCTCGACCTGGCCGGTGGTGGTCACCTGCGAGGAGCCCGGCGGGCCGGCGAGACCGGTATCGGCACCTGCGACCGACGACGCGAGAAGCGGCGGCACGAGAAGCATGCCGAGAGATGCTGCGAACGCTGCACGGCCGAGTGTGTACATCGTGGTCCCTCCCGTTGTGCAGGATGCAGGCAGCGCAAAGCGTGCCAGCGTCTTCACGACGCCTCATCCGGCGCGGCGGACGGGGCGCGAGGGGGAGCGATGTAAGATGGAACGATTCGGCGCGCGCGACACTCACCGCCGCCGTTTCGCCGGCGCGATCGCGAGGCGTCGCGCGTCGGCGAGGAAGTCGGCGATCTCGCCCCAGTCGACGGCGCGATCAAGACGAA
>CBFGUK010000261.1:0-5730 GCA_965651925.1 uncultured bacterium
CGCGCCGGCCGAGGAGCCCGCCGTGGATCTTCGGGTGCAGCGTCTTCACGCGCCCGTCGAGGATCTCCGGCGAGCCGGTGAAGTCGCTGACCTGGACGACCGGGATGCCGGCGTCGGCGAGCGCCTTCGCGGTACCGCCGGTGGAGAGGATCTCGACGCCGAGCGCGTGCAGGCCGCGGGCGAAATCGACGAGCCCCGTCTTGTCGCTGACGCTCACCAGCGCCCGTTCGATCCTGCCCATGCTCGCCTCCCCATCATCACCCCGCCCTGCCGCCACGCAACCGGGGCACATCGGCGCTGCCGCGCGGGCCGGCCGCCGCCATCGCCCGCCGCTCGCGACGCCGGCGGGTCACACTGACTGGAACGCCTCGCGCCTACTACACGACTCCCCGTGTTGTAAAGAAAGCGGCCGGCGACTAGCGGAAGGACTGCACATGCAGGTGACGCTGAACGGTGAGCCGCGCGAGCTGCCGGCGGGAGTGACCGTCGCGGCGCTGGTCGACGAGCTGGGACTCGCCGCACGCCGCATCGCGGTCGAGATCAATCTCGATGTCGTGCCGCGCGGCGAGTACCCGACGCGCGCGCTGCGCGACGGCGACGTCATCGAGATCGTGCAGTTCATCGGCGGAGGATGACCGGATGACCAGCGCGGACGATTGCTTCACCCTCGGCGGCCGCACCTACCGCTCGCGGCTCATCGTCGGCACCGGCAAGTATCGCGACTTTGCCGAGACGCGCGCCGCGATCGACGCGGCGGGCGCCGAGATCGTCACCGTCGCCGTGCGGCGCGTGAACATCACCGATCCGGGCAAGGAGAACCTGCTCGATCATCTCGACCTCTCGCGCATCACCATCCTGCCGAACACCGCCGGCTGCTACACGGCGGCCGATGCGATCCGCACCGCGCGGCTGGCGCGCGAGGCGGGCGTCGGCGACCTCGTCAAGGTCGAGGTGATCGGCGACGAGCGCACGCTCTTCCCCGACGTGCCGGCGACGCTCGAGGCGTCGCGCGTGCTGGTCAACGAGGGCTTCACCGTGCTGCCGTACATCACCGACGACCCGGTGGCCTGCCGGCGCCTCGAGGAGCTCGGCTGCGCGGCGGTGATGCCGCTCGCCGCGCCGATCGGCTCGGGGCTCGGCATCCGCAACCCGTACAACCTGCGCATCATCCTCGAGCAGAGCCGCGTGCCGGTGATCGTCGACGCCGGCGTCGGCACCGCCTCGGACGTCGCGCTGGCGATGGAGCTCGGCTGCGACGCGGTGCTGCTCAACACCGCCATCGCCGGCGCGCGCGACCCGATCCTCATGGCCGAGGCGATGCGCCTCGGCGTCGAGGCCGGCCGCAAGGCGTTCCGCGCCGGCCGCATCGCGCGCAAGCTCTACGCGACCGCCTCGAGCCCGCTCGAAGGCGTGATCGGAGAACACGGATGAACACCGGGGACCACAGATGAACACCGAGGTGGCCATTCCGTGTTCATCTGTGGTCCTCGGTGTTCATCCGTGTTTGCCCTGTATCTGATCACCGACTGCGAGGAGGTGCCGGCAGCGGTGGCGGCGCTGAAGAGTGGCGCCATCGATGCCGTGCAGCTGCGCGACAAGGCGAGCACGGCGCGCGCGCTGCTCGCGGCGGCGGGTGCGTTGCGCACCGCGACGCGGGCGGCCGGGGCGCGGCTGCTGATCAACGATCGCATCGACGTCGCGCTCGCCTGCGAGGCCGACGGCGTGCACCTGCCGGGCCGGTCGTGTGCCGTCGGCGAGGCGCGTGCGCTGCTCGGCCCCGGGCGGCTGATCGGCGTCTCGACGCACGCGCCGGACGAGGTCGCGGCGGCGGCCGCGGCGGGTGCCGACTTCGCCGTCTTCGGCCCGGTGTTCGATACGCCGTCGAAACGCGCCTTCGGCGCGCCGCAGGGCGTCGACGCGCTGCGCCGCGCGCGCGATGCCGCGGGGGCGCTACCGCTGCTCGCGATCGGCGGCATCGACGCGACCACCGCCGCCGCCGTGCGCGCCGCCGGTGCCGACGGCATCGCCGTCATCCGCGCCATCCTCGCCGCCGCCGATCCCGCCGCGGCCGCCACCGCCCTGCGCCGGCAGCTCGAACACGCCTGAGGCGAGCAGCGCCTCGGCGACCAGCGCGTGGCCGCGCGCGGTCCAGTGATCGTCGCCGGCGAACAGCACCGCCTCGCCGCGCTGCGCCGCGGCGGCGAGCGCCGGCGTGAGGTCGATCCAGCCGACGTCGCCGACCGCCGTGCCGGCGGCGACGGCGCGCGCCGCGCGGATGTCGGGCGGCACCGCGCCCGGCGGGCCGAGCTCGCTGTGATGCGGCGCGTAGGCGATCGCGAAGCGCGCCCCGTGCCGGCGCGCCGTGTCGGCCATTGCCGCGAGCAGCCGCGCCGTGACCGGCGCGCCGGGCGGCGGCGGTCCGGCCGCGACCGCGGGTCCGATCGTCGGCGGCGGCGCGGTCGGCAGCGGCGCCTCGTCGCCGGCGTCGCGCAGCGCGCGGGTGGTGAAATCGAACAGCAGGAACGCGCGGCTGTGATCCTTCAGCCAGCGCCGCACCGGCCCGTGCAGCGGTCGCAGCGTACCCGTCGGCCGCACGAGGCGCGCGCCGTCGAGCGTGAACAGCGGCCGCCGGCCGCGCTTCGGCGAGACGTTGTCGTGCAGGTCGTTGAAGAAGAACTGCAGCAGCACCAGATCGGCCTCCGCCCGCGCGAGCTCGTCCTCGAGCAGCAGCAGCTGCTGCGCGGTGCCGAAGCCGTTGACGCCGCGATTGATAACGGCGGTGTCGGCGAGGCGGCGCTGCAGGTGATCGGTGTACACCGCGCCCTGGGAGACGCCCCACCCCCACGTGAACGAGTCGCCGAGCACGAGGACGCGGCGCCGCGGGTGCGCGGGCGGCGGCGCATCGGGCGCGCGGAAGCCGTCGCCGTCGTGCACGATCAACGCATCGAACTGCGGGCGGCGAAAGCGCAGCCGGATGTCCGGCTTGCCGCGCCAGCCCAGCCGCGGATGGGAGTCGTGGAAGCTGTAGAGCGGGTTCGCGACCTCGGGCACGCTGTGCGACCAGCGCAGCACGAGCTCGACGAGCAGCACGGCGGCGAGCACGCCGCCGAGCGCGACGGCGAGACGGGAACACACCCGATCAGCCGCCCCGGGTGTGCATCTCGAGATGCGGGTCGCGGCGCAACTCGCCCGGCGCGGCGAGCGGCGCGCGCGCGCGCTCGGCGAGGCGCTCCTCGGCGCCGCGGTCGCGGCGCGCGCCCCAGCCCGCCGTGATGCGGTCGGCGAGCGTGGCGCGCGACGCGCCGCCACGCAGGGCGGCGCGCAGGTCGATGCCGAGGCGCGCGTAGAGACAGAGAAACCACATGCCGTCGGCGGTCAGGCGGGCGCGATCGCAGCGCCGGCAGAACGGGGCGGTGGTCGAGGCGATGATGCCGAAGATCGTGCCGTCGGGCAGCCGGTAGCGCGCTGCCGGCGCCGAGCTCTCCTCGCGCAGCGGCTCGATCGCGCCGTAGCGGCGCGCGAGGTCGGCGAGCATCGCGTCGCGTGCGTAGACGCGCTCGGGCGACCAGTGCGTCGCGCCGCCGACGTCCATGTACTCGATGAAGCGCACCTCGGCGCCGAGCGGGCGTGCGAACTCGATCAGGTCGGCGAGCTCGTCGTCGTTGACGCCGCGCATCGCCACCGTGTCGATCTTCAGCGGCCGGAACCCGGCGGCGTCGGCGGCGCGGATGCCGGCCAGCACCTGCGGCAGCGCGTCGCGGCGGGTGAGCGTGCGGAAGCGGTCGGCGTGCAGCGTGTCGAGACTGACCGTGATCCGATGCAGGCCCGCGGCGCGCAGCGCCTCGGCCTGCTCGGCGAGCAGGATGCCGTTGGTGGTCAGCGCGAGGTCGCGCAGCGCCGGCTTCGCCGCCAGCAGGCGCACGAGCGCCGGCAGCCCGTGGCGCAGCAGCGGCTCGCCGCCGGTCAGGCGCACGCGATCGACGCCGGCGTCGGTGAACGCGTCGACCAGCGCGGCGATCTCCTCGAACGACAGGATGTCGGCCCGCGGCAGCCACGCGTAGTGCTCCTCGGGCATGCAGTACGCGCAGCGCAGATTGCAGCGGTCGGTGACCGACACGCGCAGGCTGCGCAGCGGCCGGCCGAACGTGTCGGTCGCGGACATCGCGCGCGAGTATGCCGCTGCCGTGCGTCTAGCGAAAGAGACCCGGAGTCTACCGCGGATTGCGCGGATCCGACCCGATTGCACGGAAGTGGTTTCCCCCGGATCCCGCGAAATCGGCTTGGATCCGGAAATCCGTGGTACACATCCTCCATGCGAGACGGAATCAACCTGGCGACGGTCACCAGCCGCGTGCTGCAGGGCAACGCGCTCGGCGATCCCGCCGAGCGCCAGGTGCCGGTGTGGCTGCCACCGGAGTACGAGACCTCGGGGGCGCGCTACCCGGTGGTCTACTTCCTCGCCGGCTTCGCCGGCGGCGGCCGTTATGTGCTCGGCGAGTCGCTGTGGGGCGAGACGCTGCCGCAGCGGCTCGAGCGGCTGACGCGCAGCGGCGCGATCCGGCCGCTGATCGTCGTCATCGCCGACTGTCTGACGCGCTACGGCGGCAGCCAGTACATCAACTCGAGCGCCACCGGCCGCTACGCCGACCATCTCGTCGACGAGCTCGTGCCGTTCATCGACGCGACGTTCCGCACCATCCCGCGGCGCACGGCGCGCGCGGTGATGGGCAAGAGCTCGGGCGGCTACGGCGCCACCGTGCTGGCGATGCGCCATCCCGAGGTGTTCGCCGCCGCCGTCGACCATTCCGGGGACAAGTACTTCGAGCTCTGTTACAAGGCCGACATCCCGGCGGCGGTCGCGGCGCTGGCGCGCTACGAGCACTCGCCGGCGCGCTTCCTCGCCGGCTTCCCGCACCCGCCGCACGACCGCGGCCGGCACTGGTTCGCGCTCGTCAACCTGCTGGCGATGGCGTCGTGCTACTCGCCGAATCCGGCGAGCGCGCTTGGCTTCGATCTGCCGTTCGACCCGTACACGGGCGAGCTGCGCGACGAGGTCTGGGCGCGCTGGCTCGCGCACGATCCCGTGACGCTCGCGGCTCGCCACGCCGACGCCCTGCGCCAGCTGTCGCTCTACTATCTCGACTGCGGCCGCTGGGACGAGCACCACCTGCAGCTCGGCAACCGCATCTACTGCGCCCGCCTCACCGCCCTCGGCGTGCCGCACCGCTACGAGGAATTCGACGGCGGCCACATGAACGTCGCGCACCGTTACGACGGCTCGCTCACGCGCCTGTCCGCCGTGCTGGATGCGACCAATTAGCCGCGAAGGCGCGAAGGACGCGGAGTCCGGCAGAGCCTTCTTCCGGCTTCGCGTCCTCCGCGCCTTCGCGGCTAAACCGATCACCGTTTCCCGCGCGCCCGGATGCGGGCGCGCAACTGCACGGGCGGTTCGGGGGTGCGGCGGACGCGCAGGTTGAGCATCTCGACCATCACCGAGAAGCCCATCGCGAAGTAGATGTAGCCGCGCGGGATGTGGAAGTGCAGGCCGTCGGCGACGAGCGCGACGCCGATGAGGAGCAGGAAGCTCAGCGCCAGCATCTTCACCGTCGGATGGCGCTCGACGAACGCGCTGATCGGGCCGGCGAAGAACATCATCATCACCACGGCGATCATCACCGCGGCGACCATGACCGGGATCTGCCGCACCATGCCGATCGCGGTGATCACCGA
>CBFGUK010000262.1:0-5685 GCA_965651925.1 uncultured bacterium
GGCTGGGGCGGGGGGGGGGGGGGGGGGGGGGGCTCTTCGGGGTTGGGGGGGGGCGGCCCGGGGCGGCCCCCCCCCCGCGGGGCGGGTGGGTTGCCTGGCGGGGGGGGGGCCCCCGGGGGGCCCCCCCCCCCCCGCCGCGGCCGCATCCATCGGATCGCATGCGGGGTGCTGCCGGCCCTGTTCGCCGGCGCACTCGCCGTCGTGTTCCCGCCGGCGAGCCGCGCGGACGCGGCCGTGCCGCCGCCCGGCGCTCCCGATCTCACCTATCTCGCCGAGCTCCGCGACCGCGCCGATTCCCTGGCGCTCGCCGACGACCCGCAATGGCTGGCGCTGCTGCACATGTCGCCCCGCCTGCTGGGCGGCGTCGAAAGCACGGTGGATTCGCTTGGGTTCCTGCTGGCGCCGG
This sequence comes from uncultured bacterium, assembly GCA_965651925.1. Lineage (GTDB taxonomy): Bacteria > Desulfobacterota > Binatia > HRBIN30 > CADEER01 > CBFGUK01. Next base: position 407 of record CBFGUK010000262.1, read on the forward strand.
CCGGCCGGAGCGATCCCCGCGCCGAGCTGCAGGCCACGCTGGCGCGGTTCTTCGACCCGGCGGCGACACTGAAGGACGGCGAGCCGCCGCAGTGTGCGCTGCGCGACCGCTATCTCTGGCTCGATCGGCGGCTGACGTTCGATCCCGCCCGGCTGCCGCCGCAGCCGTGCGCGGCGTTCGCTGCCTGGCGGGCGGCAATCGATCCCGCCGGGGTGACGCTCGTCTTTCCCGAGGCGTACATGAACAACCCGTCGTCGATGTTCGGCCACACGCTGCTGCGCATCGATGCCGCGAGCGGCCGCGACCTGCTCGCGTACGGTGCGAACTACTCCGCCGACACCGGCGACGACGGCGGCGTGGCCTTCGCGTTCAAGGGCATCCTCGGGTACTACGACGGCCAGTTCGCGATTCATCCGTACTACGACATCATCCGGCAGTACGGCGACTGGGAGCAGCGCGACATCTGGGAGTACGCGCTGACGCTCGATGCGGACCAGACCGAGCTGCTGCTTGCGCACCTGTGGGCGCTACGCGGCGAGACGTTCGACTACTACTTCTTCGACGAGAACTGTTCGTACCAGATCCTCGTCCTGCTCGACGCCGCGCGGCCGCACACCGCGCTGCACGAGCAGTTTCGCGGCTGGGTGATCCCCGCCGACACCGTGCGCGCCGTCGTCGCGCGGCCGGGGCTGGTGCGCGGCGCGACGGTGCGCCCGTCGGCCGCGACGCGCCTGCGCCACGCCGCGCGCGTGCTGCGCGGCGCGGAGCGCCGGCTCGCCGAGGACATCGCCGCCGGGGTGGTGGCGCCGGACGATGCGGCCGTCGCCGCGCTGCCCGACGCGACGCGACGCGCCGCCGTGCTCGGCACCGCGTTCGAGCTGTTCCGCTATCGCTATCTCACCGGTCGCCCGTCGACCCCCGACGAGCAGCGGCGGGCGCGCGCCATCCTGCTCGCCCGCAGCCAGGTGCCGGTCGCGGGCACCGGCCTGCCGCCGGTGCCGGAGCCCGCCGTGCGGCCCGACCAGGGGCATCGCAGCAACCGCGCCCGGGTCGGCACCGGCGTCCGCGACGGCCAGTTCTACGTCGAGGCCGGCATCCGCCCCGCGTATCATGATCTGCTCGATCCCGGCGGCGGCTTCACCCCGGGTGCGGCGATCGACTTCCTTGCACTGACGCTGCGCTACTACCCGAAACACCGCGAGGCGCGCGTCGAGCGCTTCACGCTCGTCGACATCACCTCGCTCACGCCGCGTGATGCTTTCTTCCGCCCCGTGTCGTGGACGGTGGGCACCGGGCTCGACACCCGCCTGCTGCCCGGCCCGGGCGGCGATCTCGACGACGAGTACATCTGGCACTCGCACGGCGGCGCGGGGCTGGCGTTCGCGCCCGGGCCCACGACGCTCGCCTACGGCTTCGCCGAGGCGGTGGTCGACTGGAGCCCGGCGCTCGAAGAGGATCACGCGATCGGTCCGCAGGGGCGCATCGGCCTCTACGCCGGTCCGGCGAGCGACCGCTGGCGTGCGCACCTCTACGGACGCCTCACCGGCTTCGTGCTCGGCGACACCAGCGAATGGTACCGCGGCGGCCTCGAGCTGCGCCTGACGCTCACCCCACAGATGGCGCTGCGCGCCGGCGTCAGCGGCAACCGCGACTTCGACCAGAGCTGGATCGAGGGCGGCGTCGGGTGGGACGTGTTCTTTTGAGGGGGTTATGGGGTTGAGGGGATGCCCGTCCGGAGGTGCGCAACGCAGCACCGCCTGCGCTCAGGGCCCGAGTCTCCGCGCCCCTAAGGAAGCTCTGCACAAGTCCTCACGTCGCGCGCGCGGCCCTTGTGCCACAATAGCTTTTTGGGACGTAGGAGCGCCTGGGGAGACGTATTCAGAGGTTCCCTAACCCCCAACCCCGTAACCCCTTTGACCCCCTCACGCGGCCGCGGTCTTCGCGCCGACGAGCGCCTGCATCGCCTGGCTCAGGCCGTCGACGCTGAGATGAAACATCGGGAAGATGCGGCGGATGATGCGGCCGGTGTGCGAACCGTCCCAGTAGGGCGGATCGTCGGGGTTGATCCACACGCTGCGCTCGAAGTGATCGGCGATGCGGCGCAGCCAGGTGAGGCCGTCGGTCGCCGCGCCGCGGCGCGGATCGATGTTGCCGTACGGCTCGAGCAGCTCGGCGGGATGCATCGCGGCATCGCCGACGATGACGCATTTCCAGCGGCTGTCGAGCCGGCGCAGGATGTCGCCGGTCGGCACCGCGTCCTCGCGCGCCATGCGCGCGCGGGTGAAGACGTGGTCGTAGATGCAGTTGTGGAAGTAGTACGGCTGGAACTCGCGCAGGCCGTGGTCCTCGTGCAGGGCGGTGAGGAGGCGGCTGACCGGCTCGTAGTACGGATCCATCGTGCCGCCGACGTCGAGCAGCAGCAGCAGGCGGACGTTGTTGCGCCGCGGCGGCCGGAAGACGAGCTCGATCTCGCCGGCGTTGCGGCAGGTCTCGTCGATCGTCTCGTCGAGGTCGAGCTCGGTCGCCTGGCCCTGACGGGTGAGCTGGCGCAGGCGGCGCAGCGACACCTTCACCGAACGCACGTCGAGCACGTCGTCGGTGCGGTAGTCCTTGTAGCGGCGCTCCTCGGCGACCTTCATCGCCGAGCGGCTCTTGCTCTGGCCGCCGACGCGGATGCCGGTCGGGTGCTGGCCGCCGTGCCCGAACGGCGAGCGGCCCCCGGTGCCGACCCACTTGTCGCCGCCGTCGTGGCGCCCGGTCTGTTCCTGCAGGCGCTCGAGGAAGCGCCGCATGAGCTCGTCCGACGACAGGCGCTCGAGTGCCGCCCACTCTTCGGGTGACAGCTCGGGGAAGTTCTTCGGATCCTTCAGCCAGTCGAGCACCCGTGCCGTGACGTCATCGCCGAAACGGCCCTCGATGCCGTTGAAGACGCGCGCGAAGACGCGGTCGTAGGCATCGAAGTACGTCTCGCTCTTGATCAGGCAGGCGCGCCCGAGATGGTAGAAGCGCAACAGGCTGCAGCCGTGCAGGCCCTGCTCGAGCGCGCGCAGGAACGCCTGCCACTCCTGGATGGCGACCGGCACGCCTTCGGCGCGCAGCCCGTAGAAGAGATCGAGAAACATCGCGCGTGCGGAGCTCGCGCGGCGACCGCTACCAGCTTTCGCCGGTCGGGCAAAGCACGGTCGGGCGAGCGGCGCCTGCCCGGTGCCCTCACGTCGCTGCGCCGGCCCGGCCCTCCGGAGAGGTGAGGTCAGCCCACCGGTGCGGCCGAACGCGAGGCCCCCACTGGCGCCCGGGCGTACGAGCCGTCATTTTCGCTCTTCACGTCCGTTCCGACGACCTGATACGGGTTGCCGTTGATCGCTCGACGTGCCCGATTCCATGCCCGTTACTACGTCCGCCCGGTTCAGCGGCCCGGTTCCCACGGTGGATGACCGTGTCGCGCTGGCGAGCGTGCTGACCATCGTCCGCCAGCGCACCGGCGCGGACTTCGACGGCTATCGGCCGGCGACGATCGGCCGGCGCGTCGCCAACCGCATGATCTCGGTCGGCGCCACCAGTCTCGGCGAGTACCTCGCGCTGCTCGAGCGCACGCCCGTCGAGGCGCAGCGCCTGCTCGAGCGGCTGACGATCAAGGTCAGCCGCTTCTACCGCAACCCGCGCGTCTTCGATCTGCTGCGCACGGTGGTGCTGGCGCAGCTTGCCGCGACGCGCGGCGTGCCGCTGCGCTTGTGGAGTGCGGGCTGCGGCTGCGGCGAGGAGGCCTGGACGCTGGCGATGCTGCTCGACGCGCTCGACGTGCCCGGCACGGTGCTGGCGACCGATATCGATGGCAGCGCGCTGACCGTCGCCCGCAGCGGCAGCTACCCGGTGTCGTCGACCACGGATCTCCCCGCCGAGCTCGCGGCCCGCTACCTGCAGCCGGATCCCGCCGCACCCGGCGAGCGCGTGCGCGTTGTGGACACGCTGCATTCCCGCGTCCGCTTCCTGCGCTACGACCTGATCGCCGCCACGCCTGCGGTGGTGCCCGCCTTCCATCTCGTCGCCTGCCGCAACGTGCTGATCTACATGCAGCCGGCCGTGCAGGACGGGATCGTCGGCCGCCTCGCGGGCGCGCTCGTCGAAGGCGGCGTGCTCGTGCTCGGGGAGGCGGAATGGATCACGCCGGCGCTGAGCCCGCAGCTGGCGATCGTCGACGGTCCGGGACGCATCTTCTGCGCGCGCCGGGCAAGCGGGATCCGGGTGTCCGCCGGCTGATGCGACCCTTCGACCTCAGTATCGGGCAGCGGCTGGCGCTGGGATTCGGCGCGCTGCTGGTGATGCTCGCCGTGCCGATGGTGCTGATGTACTCCTGGCAGGAGAAGAGCGCCGCGGCACAGACCCGGCTGGTCGAGCAGATCGCCCCGCAGGCGCAGGCGATCGAGGATCTCGAGCGCGCGGTGATCAACCTGGCGGTGCAGGTTCGCCGCCAGCTGCTGTTTCCCGACGGCTCGCGGCTCGCCGCGTTCCACGCCGGGCGCGAACAGCTCTTCACCGCACTCGAGCGCGTCAGCGCGCTGCCGAACGACGTCCGCGAGGAACATCTCGTCGGCCTCGTGCGGCCCGCGGTCGAGGAGTTCGAGCGCGGGGCGGACCGGCTCGTCGAGCGGCACCGGCGCGGCGGGGTGAGTGTCAGCGACGAGATCGCGCTGTCCGAGCAGCGCGAGGCGGCGCTGCGCGCCCTGCGCGACCTGCGGGCGCTCGGCGACCGCAAGCAGCGCGCCGCGTTCGCTGCCATGACCACGGCGCGCGAGCAGGTGCGCACCGGCATGCTCGTCGCCGCGCTGCTCGCCCTGGGGCTCTTCGTCGTGCTCGCCACGCTGATCACCAATTCGCTGCGCCGGCCGCTGCGCGAGCTGCGCGATGTCGCCGCCGCGCTGCAGGCCGGCGAGTGGCAGCCGGCCCTCGCCGCCGGGCGTGCGGTCCCGCCACAGCCGCGCAGCGAGATCAGCCAGCTGGCGCGCGGGTTCGCCACGGCGGCGCTGGCGCTGGCGCGGCGCGAGGAGCGACTCGCCGCCGAAGGGCAGGTGGTGACCGCCACCGCGTCGGCGCTCGAGCACGAGGCGCTCGCCGCCGCGGCGCTGCGCGAGATCGTCACCCACGTCGGCGCCGAAGTCGGGATCGTCTACTGGCACGAGCCGGGCACGGACCGGCTGCACCCGATCGCCCGGCATGCGCTCGCCGGCGACCTCGACAGCATCCGCATCGGCGACGGCCTGCCCGGACAGGCGGCGGCCGAC
>CBFGUK010000263.1:0-5677 GCA_965651925.1 uncultured bacterium
TCGGCGCCGCGCCGGAAGGGGCGGCTCCGACGGCGCCTCGCTCTGGAGGGCGCCGCTCTGTCGGCGCCTGTTGGATACGAGGCGTCGGATCGTGCGCAATCGGTGGAGGGCGCGGCTCCCGCCGCGCCGCGGACGCGCGGTGCGTGTTCAACGGGCGCCGACGGAACGGCGCCGTCCAGACGCTGATGCGATGGGGTTCCGCCGCGCGCTGCGCGCGCGGCCGCTTGCTCGCGCTGGAATTGTCGGACGCCCCTCACCCTGACCCTCTCCCCTGGCGGGGAGAGGGGACCCTGGGGGGAAGGGCGGGCGTCTTCGCCGCGCGGCGGCGAACGTACATACCGCGTCAGGCTTGCCGGCAAGAAAGGCGGGGGTGAGGGGGCGGCGGCGCCATGTCGGAACCATCGTGGCGGCGGCACGATTGCCGCATTCCGGGCCGCTGACGCGGCGCATCCCGGCGCCGACGTCGCAGGCGACCCGTGGAGGTGCAGCATGGAACTTCGTGAGCTGACGGCGGAAAGCGAGCTCTGGCAGCGGCAGCGGGAGCCGGCGCGCCGGCCCGAGGCGCTGACGGCGCGCCCGTTCGATGACGGTGCGGCGCCGCGGCTGGCCAGCGGGCTCGGCTGGTTCAGCATCGGCCTCGGTCTGCTCGAGGTGCTGGCGCCGCACGCCGTGGCGCGGATGTCGGGCCTCGACCGCACCGCCGGTCGCCGCTCGGCCTGGTCCGGTGGCGGTGGCGACTACAGCACGCTGCTGCGCCTGTTCGGGCTGCGCGAGATCGGCGCCGGGCTCGGCATCCTCGGCCGCGAGCAGCCGGCGGGCTGGCTGTGGGGGCGGGTTGCCGGCGACCTGCTCGACCTCGCCGTGCTCGGCTCGGCGTTCGCCTCGCCGCGCGCCGACCGCACACGGCTCACGGCCGCCACCGCGGCGGTGGCCGGCGTCACGGCGCTCGATGTCCTGACCAGCCAGCGCCTGACTGCTCCGCGGCGCAGCGTCTCGCACGGCGTCGACGCCGAGGGCCGGATGTGCGTCACGCACACGCTGGCGATCAATCGCACGCCGGCGGAGTGCTACCGCTACTGGCGCCAGCTCGAGAACCTGCCACGCTTCATGCGTCACCTCGAATCGGTGCAGGTAACCGATGAAAAACGCTCACATTGGGTCGCGCGTCCCGGGGCGGGGGCACGGCTCGAATGGGATGCCGAGGTGACCGAGGACGAGGCGGATCGGCGTATCGCCTGGCGGTCGCTTCCTGGGGCGGAGATGGAGACCGAAGGGTCGGTGACGTTCGAGGCGGGTCCGAAGGGCAAGGGCACGATCGTCCGCCTGGAGATGCGGTACCGGCCGCCCGCCGGACGCCTCGGCTCGGCGGTGGCGCGGCTCATCGGCCGCGATCCGACCCAGCAGGTGCGCGAGGACCTGCGGCGCTTCAAGCAGCTGCTCGAAACCGGCGAGATCGCCACCACCGAAGGGCAGCCGGCCGGCCGCCGCGGCCTGTCGGGCGTGCTGACGGCGAGCTGAGCGAGACCGCTCCCAAGACTCGAAAGGCGGTGACACGATGAAGGCCAACTGCTGGTACGGCAAGCACAAGTTGCGTGTCGACGAGGTGCCCGATCCGCACATCATCAACCCCCACGATGCGATCGTCCGCGTCACCCTGACGGCGATCTGCGGCTCCGACCTGCACCTTTACAACGGCTTCATCCCGTCGCTCGTGTCAGGGGACATCCTCGGGCACGAGTTCATGGGTGAGGTCGTCGAGGTCGGGCCGGAGGTGAAGAACCTCAAGGTCGGCGATCGCGTCGTCGTGCCGTTCCCGATCGCCTGCGGCCAGTGTTTCTCGTGCGAGGAGGAGCTCTACTCGCTGTGCGAGAACTCCAACCCCAATGCCTGGATGGCGGAGCAGCTCTGGGGCCATTCGCCGTCGGGCATCTTCGGGTACTCGCATCTCGTCGGCGGCTACGCCGGCGGCCAGGCGGAGTACGTGCGCGTCCCATATGCCGACGTCGGGCCGCTCAAGGTGCCCGACCATCTCAGCGACGAGCAGGTGCTGTTTCTCTCCGACATCTTCCCGACCGGCTACATGGCGGCCGAGGCGTGCGACCTCGAGCCGGAGTCGACCGTCGCCGTCTGGGGCTGCGGGCCGGTCGGCCTGTTCGCGATGAAGAGCGCGTTCCTGCTCGGGGCGACGCGCGTCATCGCCATCGACCGCTTCCCCGATCGCCTGCGCAAGGCGCGCGAGGATTGCTGCGCCGAGACGCTGAACTACGAGGAGGTAAACGTCGCGGAGGCGCTGCGCGAGATGACCGGCGGGCGCGGACCCGACGCCTGCATCGACGCCGTCGGCATGGAGGCGCACTCGCCGGGGCTCTCCGGCGCTTATGACCGGGTCAAGCAGGCGATGATGCTCGAAACCGACCGGCCGACCGCGCTGCGCGAGGCGATCCAGACCTGCCGCAACGGCGGTACGGTGTCGATCCCCGGCGTGTACGGCGGCTTCCTCGACAAGATCCCGTTCGGCTCGATCATGAACCGCTCGCTGACCATCAAGACCGGGCAGACGCACGTGCACCGCTACATGCAGCCGCTGCTCGAGCGCATCGAGAAGAACGAGATCGATCCGACCTTCATCATCTCGCACCGCATGCGCCTCGACGAGGCGCCGGAGGCATTCGCGATGTTCCGCGACAAGCAGGACGAGTGTATGAAGGTCGTGATGCAGCCGTAAAGGTCGTGATGCAGCCGTAACTGATGGACCGGTAGCCCGCGACCGCGCGCAACGCGTCGCGTCGCCGGATGGGGGGGCGGTGCCGCGCGGCGCGTGTCGCGATCGATGCCGGCCGCGCCCGACCCGGCGGTGCCACCGCCGTCGTGCGGCCAGCCCCGCCGCGGCGACCGTCGCGTTGCGAGGAGTGGGCGTCGGCCGTCGAGAACGTCTGCAGTCAGAATGGTGCTTCGCAGCGCGTCGGGCATCGGCTACACCTCGCGCCGGTGAGCACCGTCCGGATCCGCGTGCGACGCGAGGGCCGCCCCGCTCGACTCCTGCGGCCGATCGCCTCATGACCTCGGCCGCGGCGCGCGCGCGCCGCCTCGCCGGGTGGCTGGCGGTGGTCATCGGGCTGTGCGGCGCCTACGCGCTCCTCGTCGGCACGACGTCGTTCGCCGGCTGGATGTTCGACGTGCCGCGCCTCGCCTCGTGGGACGGCGCCATCGGCATGCAGCCGAACACCGCGCTGGCGGCGACGCTCGCCGGGATCGCGCTGCTCGCCGTCGCGTCGGGTGTCGGGAACGCCGCGGCGCCGCTCGGGCTGCTGCTCGCACTGCTCGGCGCGGCGACGATCGTCGAGCATCTCGGCGGCGTCGATTTCGGCATCGATCGGATCTTCCTCTTCGATCGCCCGTGGGGTGGGGCGGCGACGCGCGCCCCGGGCCGCATGGGGCCGCCCGCCTCGGCGTCCCTGCTGCTCACCGGCGTGGCGTTGATCGCGCTGCGCGTGCCGCGCTGGCGCTGGCTGGTGTCGCTGGCCGGGATGGGCGTTGCCACGCTCGCCGGCCTGTCGCTGATCGGCTACCTCTTCGGCGCCGACACGCTCTACACGGTGCCGGCGTACACCGCGATCGCGCTGCAGACGGCGACCGTGCTCGCCGCCGTCGCCGGCGCGCTGTTCGCCGCCGTGCCCGAGCGCGAGCCGGTACGCACGCTGCTCGACGAGCATGCCGCCGGGGTGCTCGTGCGGCGCACGCTGCCGTTCATCATCCTCCTGCCGCTGGTGATCGGCTACGTGCGGGTACGCGGCCAGGAGCTCGACCTCTACGATACCGGCATGGGCACGGCGCTGCTCGTCGTGCCGCTGATCGCCTTGCTGTGCTCGGTCCTGTGGTGGGGAGCCGAGGCGGTGCGCCGCCATCAGGGACGGATCGGCGCGACGACGAACGAGCTGCGGCGCAGCGAGGAGCGCTTCCGCCTTGCCGCCGATGCGGTGAACGGCATCATCTACGAGCTCGACCTGCGCACCGGGACGATCGAACGGACGCGCGGATTCCAGGAGGTCGTCGGCTACCGTCGCGACGACGTGCCGCCGACGGTCGACTGGTGGCTCGCGCAGGTGCATCCCGAGGATCGCGTGCGCGTCGCGCAGCACCTCGCCGCCGAGAGCACGCAGCACAACGAGGTGATCGGGCTCGAGTACCGCGTGCGGCACCGCGGCGGGCACTGGCTGCACCTCGACGACCGCTCGGTGCTGATGGAGGAGGCCGACGGCCGGCGCTCGAAGCTGATCGGCTGCGCGCTCGACGTCACCGCGCAGCGCGTCGCCGAAGGGGCGCTGCGCGAAAGCGAGGAGCGCTTCCGTTCGCTCGCCGAGGCGATCACCTCGGTGGTGTGGACCGCGAACGCGGACGGGCGATTCGTCACGGAACAGGTCCCCTGGCATCGCTACACCGGCCAGGCGTGGGAAGCGCATCGCGGCACCGGCTGGCTCGCGGCGCTGCACCCGGACGAGCGCGACACGGTGGCGGCGGCGTGGGCGGCGGCGCGCGCCGCGCGCGAGCGCTACAGCGCCGTCTGGCGCGTGTGGCATACCGCGAGCGGGGCCTACCGGCACGTCGAGGCGCGCGCCGTGCCGCTGCACAATGCCGACGGCTCGGTGCGCGAGTGGGTCGGCAAGATCCTCGACGTCGAGGACCGCTTCCGCACCGAGGAGGAGCTGCGCCGGACGGCGCAGGAACGCGAGGAGCTGCTCGCCATCGCCGAACGCGCGCGCGCCGAGGCGGAAGGCGCCAGCCGCGCCAAGGACGAGTTCCTCGCCATGCTCGGCCACGAGCTGCGCAATCCGCTCGCCGCGGTGCGCAACGCGATCGCCACGCTCAGCCTCGACCGGCGCCGCCGCGAGGATGCGCTGGAGATCGCGCGCCGGCAGGTCCAGCAGCTCGGCACATTGGTCGACGATCTGCTCGACGTGGCGCGCATCACCCAGGGGCGCATCACGCTGCGCCGCGAGCGGCTGACGCTGCAGGCGGTGCTCGAGCGCGCGCTCGATGCGACGCGGGCCTTCCTCGAGGCGCGTGGCCAGCACTGCACGGTCGATGTGCCCGAGGCGCCGCTGCGCCTCGAGGGCGACGCCGCCCGGCTCGAGCAGGTGCTGGTCAACCTGCTGTCGAACGCGGCGAAGTACTCCGATCCCGGCGGCCACATCCGGGTCGCGCTCGCGCGCCAGGACGGCGCCGCGGTGATCCGCGTGCGCGATACCGGCATCGGCATTCCGCCCGAGCTGCTGGCGCGCGTGTTCGATCTCTTCACGCAGGCCGACCGCAGCCTCGACCGGATCCAGGGCGGCCTCGGCATTGGCCTGACCGTGGCGCGGCGGCTGATCGAGCTGCACAACGGCCGCATCGAGGCGTTCAGCGACGGCCCCGGCACCGGCTCCGAGTTCGTCATCACCCTGCCGGGTCTCATCGATGCCGCGGACGTCGTGCCCGCCGCGGTGCTGGCGACGGTCGTCGAGCGCCGCCCGACGCGCGTGCTGCTCGTCGAGGACAACGAGGACGCCGCCGAGAGCCTGCGCCTGCTGCTCGAGGTGCTCGGTCACCGCGTGCGGGTCACGCACAACGGCGCCGACGCGCTCGAGGCGGCGCGTGCCAACCCGCCCGACCTGATGCTGGTCGACATCGGCCTGCCGGG
>CBFGUK010000264.1:0-5670 GCA_965651925.1 uncultured bacterium
GTGTGCGACCGGTGGAGGGCGCGGCTCCCGCCGCGCCGCGGACGGACGTTGCCTTTTCGGGTCCCCTCTCCCCGCCAGGGGAGAGGGGCAGGGTGAGGGGCGTCCGACATCTCCAGCGCGGAGCAACACGCCGCGGCGCAGGCTGGACGTGTCGATTCCGCATGAGGCGACGCGCGGCCGCGCGGAAGCGCGGCCCTCCAAGGGGTTGTGATCCCCCGCCGCCTCGCTGGCCGGGGCGGGCGGCCGCGATCCTTCCGGAACCTGCGAAAACCCGGCTGGCGGCTCCCAGGCGCGCGATTCGTGTGCGAAATCCATGCGTTCGCGCGGCTTGGATTAGCAGGCACGATGCGTGCTTCGTGGTCGAAGAAGAAGAATTTCTAGACCCGCGCGGCGCTGCGGGGAGTTCCTGGCAAGCAAAGGGAGAGATCCGATGAGTGACGGGAGAGCGGGTGCGATCCCCTACGAGTACGGCGTCATCCGCCAGTTCACGGTCATGACCCTGGTGTGGGGCGTGGTCGGGATGCTCGTCGGGGTGGTGCTCGCGGCGCAGCTCGCCTGGCCGGAGCTGAACATGGGCGTGCCGTGGCTGACGTATTCGCGGCTGCGGCCGCTGCACACCAACGCCGTGATCTTTGCCTTCGGCGGCTCGGCGCTGATCGCCACGGCGTACTACGTCGTGCAGCGCACCAGCGCGGCGCCGCTCTACCTGCCCGGGCTGGCGAAGTTCACGTTCTGGGGCTGGCAGGCGGTGATCGTCTCGGCGGCGATCACGCTGCCGCTCGGCTACACGACGACCAAGGAGTACGCCGAGCTCGAGTGGCCGATCGACATCCTGATCGCCGTCGTCTGGGTGTCCTTCGCGATCGTCTTCTTCGGCACCATCGTCAAGCGGCGCGTCCAGCACATCTACGTCGCGAACTGGTTCTACGGCGCCTTCATTCTCACCATCGCGCTGCTGCACATCGTCAACAGCCTCGCCGTCCCGGTCGGGCCGCTGAAGTCCTACTCGATCTTCTCCGGCGCCACCGACGCGATGGTGCAGTGGTGGTACGGCCACAACGCGGTCGGCTTCTTCCTCACCGCCGGGTTCCTCGGGATGATGTACTACTTCGTGCCGCGCCAGGCGGGGCGGCCGGTGTACTCGTACCGGCTCTCGGTGGTGCACTTCTGGGCGCTGATCGGCATCTACATGTGGGCCGGTCCGCACCACCTGCACTACAGCGCGCTGCCCGACTGGGCGCAGACGCTCGGGATGGTGTTCTCGATCATCCTCTGGGCGCCGTCGTGGGGCGGGATGATCAACGGCATCATGACCCTCTCCGGCGCCTGGGAGAAGCTGCGCACCGATCCGATCCTGCGCTTCATGATCGTCGCGCTGTCCTTCTACGGCATGGCGACCTTCGAGGGACCGATGATGTCGGTGAAGACCGTCAACGCGCTGACGCACAACAGCGACTGGACGATCGCGCACGTGCACGCCGGCAGCCTCGGCTGGGTGGCGCTGATCACCTTCGGCTCGCTGTACGCCCTCATCCCGCGCCTGTGGGGGCGCACGGGCATGTACAGCGAGCGGCTGGTCAACGCGCACTTCTGGCTCGCGACGATCGGCATCGTGCTCTACATCGCCTCGATGTGGATCGCCGGCCTCATGCAGGGGCTGATGTGGCGGGCGGTCAACGACGACGGGACGCTGACCTACACGTTCGTCGAGGCGATCAAGGCGACGTACCCGTACTACGTCGGCCGGCTCGTCGGCGGGATCGTGTTCCTGCTCGGCGCGCTGGTCATGGTCTACAACGCCTTCATGACCATCCGCTCGGGGCGGGCGGTCATCGAGAGCGCCGCCGTGTCGGGCGCGCCCGCCGCGCCGGCGGTGGAACGTCCCGCCGCCGCGGCGGCCGCCGCCGCGCGCAGCATCGCCTGACGGCGCCGTGGAGAAGGAGACGACAGCGATGGCGGCCGCAACCCGGCAACCGCTGGTCGAACGGAACATCGGCATCATGACGATCCTGGTGCTCGTCGTGGTGAGCTTCGGCGGGCTCGCCGAGATCGTGCCGCTGCTGTTCCAGCCGACCGTGCACACCCCGATCGAAGGCGTCGCGCCGCTCGAGCCACTCGCGCTCGAGGGCCGCGACCTGTACATCCGCGACGGCTGTCACGTCTGCCACACGCAGATGGTGCGGCCGCTGCGCGCCGAGACCGAACGCTACGGCCACTACTCGGTGGCCGGCGAGTCGGTCTACGAGCATCCGTTCCTGTGGGGCTCGAAGCGCACCGGGCCGGACCTGGCGCGCGTCGGCGGGCGCTACACCGACGAGTGGCACCGCATCCACCTGCGCAACCCGCGGGACGTGGTGCCGGAGTCGAACATGCCGCCGTACCCGTGGCTCGAGGAAAACGTGCTCGACGGCGGGACGACCGCCGACAAGATGCGGGCGCTGCGCGCCGTCGGCGTGCCGTACACCGACGAGCAGATCGCGGGCGCGCGGGCGGCGGTCGAAGGAAAGACGGAGATGGACGCGCTGATCGCCTATCTGCAGCAGCTCGGGCTCGCCCTGAAAGGGAGGCGGTGACGATGACGCTCGGCACCCTCAGCGGACTCGGGACGCTCGTCCTCCTGCTCGCCTTCATCGGTCTCTGCGTGTGGGCCTGGAGCCCGCGCCAGCGGCGCCGCTGGGACGACGCGGCGCGCCTGCCGTTCCTCGGCGACGCGCCGGCCGCGCCGCCCGCCCGCCGCACGGAAGGAACGCGTCATGACTAGCGGCTGGAGCTGGTACGTCATCCTGCTGGTCGTCTCGAACATCGTCGGCTGCCTCGCGCTGCTGCTCTGGGCACGCACGCGCCGCGTCGCCGAGGCCGATCTGGCGCACGACTACGACGGCATCCGCGAGCTCGACATGCCGCTGCCGCGCTGGTGGCTGTGGCTGTTCATCGGCAGCATCGCGTTTTCCGTCGGCTACCTCGCGCTCTATCCCGGGCTCGGCAACTTCGCCGGCCTGCTCGGCTGGAGCTCGGCGGCGCAGCACGAGCGCGAGGTCGCGGCTGCCGATGCGACCTACGGTCCGCTCTACGCGGCGTACGCCGCGCAGCCGATCCCCGCGCTGCTCGGCGATCCGCGTGCGTTGACCATGGGGCAGCGCCTGTTCGCCAACAACTGTGCCCAGTGCCACGGCGCCGACGCGCGCGGCGGTCCGGGATTCCCGAACCTCACCGACGACGACTGGCAGTACGGCGGCGATCCCGACACGATCAAGACGACGATTCTCCACGGCCGCAACGGCGTCATGCCGCCGTTTGCCGCCGCGATCGGCGGCGACGAGGGCGTGCCGCAGGTCGTCGCCTACGTGCTGAGCCTCAGCGGCCACCGCGTCGACCCCGAGGCGGCCGCCGCCGGCAAACAGCGCTTCAACACCGTCTGCATCGCCTGCCACGGCCTCGACGCGAAGGGCAATCAGGCGCTCGGCGCGCCGAACCTCACCGACGACGTGTGGCTCTACGGCAACGATCCGGCGACGATCGCCGAGGGGCTCTACCAGGGGCGCTCGGGCAAGATGCCCGCGCACGCCGAGCTGCTCGGCGAGGAGCGCGCGCACGTCGTCGCCGCGTACGTCTACAGCCTCTCGCGACGCAACGGGAACGGAGGCGCCGAATGACCCGCGCCGCGGGCGCCCTGGCGCCGCTCGATCCCGAGGAGCGGGTCGCACCGACTCCGGCGCCGCGCCGGCCGCCGGCGCGCACGGTGGCGCTCTACGCCAAGCGCGAGCACATCTATCAGAAGGAGGTCGACGGCCGCTGGCAGCGCCTGCGCGCCGTCGCGCTCGCGGTGCTCGCGGCGGTGTTCTTCGTCCAGCCGTGGCTGACGTGGAACGGCCGCCAGGCGCTATGGTTCGACCTGCCGGCGCGCCAGTTTCATGTCTACGGCCTGACGTTCTGGCCGCAGGACTTCATCTTCCTGTCCTGGCTGCTGATCATCGCCGCGTTCAGCCTGTTCTTCTTCACCGCGCTCGCCGGGCGCCTGTGGTGCGGCTACGCCTGCCCGCAGACGGTGTGGACGAAGGTCTTCATGTGGGTCGAGTGGCTGACCGAGGGCGACCGCAACGCCCGCATGCGGCTCGACCGCGCGCCGTGGTCGGCGCGCAAGCTGGCGCGCAAGGTGGCCAAGCACGGCCTCTGGCTCGTGATCGCCACCGTCGTCTCGCTCACCTTCGTCGGCTACTTCTCGCCGATCCGCGAGCTGGTGCCGCGGCTCGCCGGCGCGCTGACCGGCTGGGAGACGTTTTTCCTCGCCGCGTTCACCGCGGCGCTCTACCTCGACGCCGGCTGGATGCGCGAGCAGATCTGCACCTACGCCTGCCCGTACGCGCGCTTCCAGGGCGCGATGTTCGACCCCAACACCCTGACCATCTTCTACGACCGCGCGCGCGGCGAGCCGCGCGGCCATCGCCGGCGCGGCGCCGACCCGCGCGCCGCGGCGCTCGGCGACTGCATCGACTGCGGCCTGTGCGTGCGCGCCTGCCCGACCGGCATCGATATCCGCAACGGCACGCAGTACGAGTGCATCGGCTGCGCGGCGTGTATCGACGCGTGCGACAGCGTCATGGACGACATGGGCTATGCGCCGGGCCTCATCCGCTACACGACCGCGACGGCGCTCAGCACCGGGCGGACGCGCATCCTGCGGCCGCGGCTGGTCGCCTACGGCGTCGTGCTCGCGGCGATGATCGGCACGTTCGCCTGGACGCTCGCCGGGCGCGTGCCGCTGCGCGTCGACGTGCTGCACGACCGCGCCCGGCTGTACCGCCTGACCACCGACGGGCAGATCGAGAACACCTACACGCTGAAGATCATGAACCTCGACCAGCGCGCGCGCGCGTTTCGCATCAGCGCCGACGCGATCCCCGGCCTGACGCTCGTCGCGCCCGACGAGGTGCGCGTCGACCCGGGCGCGATCGGTGCCGTCGCGGTGCGCGTGCAGGTGCCGCCCGAGTCCCTCACCGCCGCCTCGCAGCCGGTCGCGTTCGACGTGCGCGCCGTCGACGCCCCCGAGGTCGCCGTGCGCGAGGAAAGCCGCTTCCTCGCGCCGCGCCGGCCGGCGCGCGGTGCGGGATGACGGCCATGGTCACCCCGCTGCCGGTCATCCGCCCGCCGCGGCCCTGGTACCGCCAGTTCTGGCCGTGGTTCCTGATCGCGCTGCCGGCGATCAGCGTCGTGTTCAGCGTGCTGACGCTGGTGATCGCCGTGCGCAACGCCGATTCGCTGGTGCGCGACGACTACTACAAGGCCGGCCTGGCGCTGAACCGCGAGTTCGCGCTCGAGCGCGCCGCCGCGGCGCGCGCGCTGCGCGCCGAGCTGCGCGTCGCGGGCGAGACCATCGCCGTCGCGCTTGCCGGCGACGGCATCGATGCGCGCAGCGAGCTCGTGCTCGTGCTCGCGCATCCCACCGCGGCGGCGCGCGATCTCGAGCTGCGGCTGCGCGGCGCCAGCGATGGCGTCTGGCGCGCGACGCTGCCGGCTCCGCTGCACGGCCCGTGGCACGCATCGCTGATGCCCGCCGGCGGCGGCTGGCGCCTCGCAGCGCGCATCGATTTCGACGCGCCGGCGCCGCCGGTGCTGGGCGGCACATGACCCGGATGACGACACCCTGTTTCGAGGGCGCCGCTCCGTCGGCGC
>CBFGUK010000265.1:0-5602 GCA_965651925.1 uncultured bacterium
TGGTCGGCCCGCCGCCGCCGGTGGCGGCGCCCGCGATCCGGCCGACCCCGGAGCTGCGCGTCGCGGCGGCCGCGGCGCGGCGGCCGCGGCCCATGGCGGTCGCGCTGCATGCGCCGGACACCGCGGCACCGCCGCCCGACGCGGCCGGCCCCGCGCCGCTTGCCGCCCCCGTCGCCGCAGCGGACGACGCCCGGCCGGCGCGGGTCGTGCGCGTCGCGCGCGGCGCGACGCTCGGCGAGCTGGTGCGGCGCATGTACGGCGCGCTCACGCCCGAGCTGCTCGGCGCCGTGCAGGCCGCCAATCCCCAGATCCGCGACCCGAATCACATCCAGGCCGGCGACCTGCTGCGCTTCCCGCTGGTCGGTGACACCCGCGCCTGAGGCGCGGACGGACACGAGAACGATCGGAGAACGAGATGAGCGAGTATCTGCGAGTCCTGAGCCGCATCGATGCGGCGACCCGTTCGCCGCGTGCCGCGGCCCCCGCGTCGGCTCCCGACGTCGACAGCCCCGGGCGCGCGCCCGAGCCCGAGACCGGTGCCGCGGCCGGCGAGCCGGCGGTCGTGCGCCTGCCGGTGGCGCGCCTGCGTTTCGAGGACAGCACGCGCGCCGGGGCGCTGGCCGCGGTCTACGACGCGATCCGCGCCAGTACCGGCGCGACGCCGGCGCGCGCGCTGGTCGTCGCCGCCGCCGACGACCCGGTCGGCCTGCGCGGCGTCGTCGAGGGGCTCGCCCTGCAGGCGCGCCGCCGTGGCCAGCGCGTGCGGCTCGCCGAGCTCACCGACGGCAGCGGCACCCGCCTGCTGCGCCTGCGCAGCGAGGGCGACGGCGACGAGCCGGTGCTGCCCGGTCCGCTGGCGCCGCTGGCGCTGCGCGGCAACGCGCAGCGCGAGGACGTGCGCGCCTGGCTGTCGCGCCTGCCGGCCAGCGACGTCGTGCTGGTCGACGGCGGGTCGCTGGCGCGCTCGGTCGACGGGGCGCTGGTCGCCTGCGGCTGTGACGGCCTGGTGATCGTCGCGCGCGCCGGCGCGACGTCGCGCGATCTGCTGCGCCGCGCCGCCGAGCGCGCCGCGGCGGTCGGCTGCCGCACGCTCGGGCTGGTGCTCGAAGTGCATCCGGGGAGCATCCCGCCGTGGCGCCGGCGCGCCGGCGGGGCGGGAATCGGCTGATCGGGAGCCCGCCATGCTCGCTGCGCAACGACAGGTCCTGCTCGTCCTGCTGCGGATCGCGGATTTCGCGGTCGTCGTCGGCGCGTTCGTGCTCGCGCTGTGGGCGCCGCGCACGTCCGCGGAGTGGTGGGCGGTGCTCGCCACGCCGCGCCCGCCGGTCGACGTGCTGCTCGCCGCGCTCTACCTCGCGCTGTGGCCGCTGGCGCTCACCGCCTGCGGCCTCTACCAGTCCTACCGGCTGTCGGCGCCGAGCCGCGAGTCGCGCGACGTGATCACCGCCGCGAGCCTGGCCCTGCTGCCGCTCGTCGCGGTCGGCTTCGGCGGCTGCGCGCCGCAGGTGACGCCGCTGGCGATCGGCTGGTTCGGCCTGCTCGCCGTCGCCGGCCTGCTGCTCGAGCGGCGCGCGGTGCGCGCCGTCAGCCGGGCGCTGCGCGCCGCCGGCCACGACCTGCGCAACGTCGCGGTGGTCGGCACCGGCGAGGAGGCGCTGCGTCTCACCGCGCAGCTCGTGCGCCGCAGCGAGTACGGCTACCGCGTCGTCGCGGTGATCGAGTGCACCGCCGTCGAGTGCGCCGATGCGCGCGCCGGCGCGCAGATCATCGAGCGCATCGGCGCGCTGGTCGACGCCGGCAGCATCGACGAGATCTACCTCGCGCTGCCGCTCGACAGCGCCCAGCCGCTGCTGCGCGGCATCGTCGCGCGCTGCGAGGAGCAGGGCGTCACCGCGCGCGTCGCCAGCCCGGTCGCGCCGCTCGCCTGGGCGCACGCGCGCGTCGACGCGATCGAGGGACAGCCGATCATCACCGTGCACAGCGGCCCCGACGACGGCGCGCGCCTGATGGTCAAGCGCGCCCTCGACGCCGCCGGCAGCGCCGTCGGCCTCGCGCTGCTCGCCCCGCTGTTCGCGCTCGTCGCCCTGGCGATCAAGCTCGACTCGCCGGGGCCGGTGTTCTTCGTCCAGGAACGCGTCGGGCAGTTCCGCCGCCGCATCCGCGTCTGGAAGTTCCGCACCATGGTCGCCGACGCGGAGGCGCTGCAGGCCGGCCTGGAGGCGCACAACGAGGCGAGCGGTCCGGTGTTCAAGATCGCCGCCGACCCGCGCGTGACGCGCGTCGGGCGCGTCCTGCGCCGCACGAGCATCGACGAGCTGCCGCAGCTGATCAACGTCCTGCTCGGCGAGATGAGCCTCGTCGGGCCGCGGCCGCTGCCGGTGCGCGACGTCGAGCGCATCGACGTCCGCTGGCACCGGCGGCGCTTCAGCGTGAAACCCGGCATCACCTGCCTGTGGCAGATCGAGAGCCGGGAGCCCGAGTTCGAACACTGGATCCGCCTCGACATGCAGTACATCGACAACTGGTCGCTGGCGCTGGATCTGAAGATCCTCGCCCGGACCATTCCGGCCGTCCTCTCCGGCCAGGGTGCGCACTGACATGGACCCGACTACCACGACCCCGATCATCCCGCCGGTGACCGTCATCGTCCCGTGCTTCAACGAGGCCGAGGGCCTGCCGGCGCTGCTCGAGCGCCTGCAGGCGATGCGCGACGGACCGGCGCGCGGCTGGGCATTCCTGTTCGTCGACGACGGCAGCACCGACGACACCTTCGCGCTCCTCCTGACGGCGGCGCGCGCCGACGGCATCGAGCTGGTGCACCACGACCAGAACCTCGGCCTCGGCGCGGCGCTGCGCACCGCGTTCGCGAACGTGCGCTCGCCGATCGTCTGCACGATCGACAGCGACTGCACGTATCCGCCCGAGCGCCTGCCCGAGCTCGTCGCGCTGATCGAGGCGGGCGCCGACATCGCCACCGCCTCGGCCTGGCATCCCGCGGCCGGTGCCGACGGCAGCCGCCTGCGCCTGCTCCTCAGCCGCCAGGTGTCCGGCATCTACAAGCAGCTCATCGGCCAGGACGTGCACACGTACACGTGTCTGTTCCGCGCCTACCGCCGCGAGGTGCTCGAACGCGTGCCGTTCCACGGCGACGGCTTCTCCGCCGTCGCCGAGCTGGTGCTCAAGGCCATGCTCGCCGGCTACATCGTGCGCGAGGTGCCGATGCCGCTCGAGCAGCGCCGCTTCGGCGTCTCGAAGCTGCGCGTCAGCGACGCGATGCTCGCGCACGCGCACCTCATCGCGCTGACCACGCTCACCGTCGGCGCCAAGCAGGCGCGCGACGTGTTCCGGGGCTGAGCGCCCGCGGGCGCCGTCGCGCCCGCGCGCCGCCCCCCATCACCACACGCCATCCGGCCGTCGTGCCGGATCGGGGAGGGGAGTCACCATGCCACACGAACCGCCCATCGCCGTGGGCCTCGTCGGGTTCGGCCGCGCCGCGGCCATGCACTTCGAGGCGTTGCGCGACAGCGACGTCGCCGTCGCCGCCGCCGTCTGCGACGCGAGCCCGGAGGCGCGCGCACGGGCGGCGGCCGCCGACGTGCCGGCGTTCGCGACGCTCGACGCGATGCTCGACGCGGCGGCGCTCGACGCCGTGATCGTCTGCACGCCGCCCGACGTCCACGCGGCGGTGAGCCGCGCCTGCCTGGCGCGCGGCCTGCACGTCCTCTGCGAGAAGCCGCTCGCCCCCGTGGCGCGCGACGTCTTCCAGATGCTCGAGGACGCCGCCCGGGCGCGGCGCACGCTGGTGGTGGCGAGCAAGTTCCGCCACGTGCCCGAGCTCGAGCGCGCCCGCGCGCTGCTCGCCGGCGGGGCGCTCGGCGATCCGGTGCACTTCACGATCAGCTTCTGCGGCGCGGTCGACATGCGCGCCCGCTGGAACGCCGAGCCCGGCCGCGCCGGCGGCGGCGTGATCATGGACAACGGCAGCCACGCGTTCGACATGATCGCCTGGCTGTTCGGGCCGATTCACCGCGTCAGCGCGACGCGGCTGCGCGCCGTGCAGCCGCTCGCGGTCGAGGACTCCGCGCTGCTGCGCGTGTGGGCCGGCGACGGCGTCATCGGCACGGTCGATCTGAGCTGGAGCGTCAACGCGCTCGCCGACCGCTACCTGACCGTGCACGGCTCGCGCGGCACGCTCGAGATCGGCTGGAAGGGCGCGCGCCTGCAGTGCGAGGGCGCGGTGCCCGAGTCGCTCGGCGGCGGCTACGACCGGCGCGTCGCGCACCGCGCCATGCACGCGCGCTTCGCCGCCGCGGTGCGCGAGCGCGCGATGCCGTGGATCACGTCGTTCGAGTGCCTGCAGGTCGCCGCCGCGCTCGACGCCGCGTACCGGTCGCTCGAATCCGGCATCGCCGAGAGCGTGGCGCTGCGCGACCCCCGCACCCCGGAGTTCATCTCCTTCACCCGCGAGCGCGCCGCCGCGCCGGCGCCGCCGCCCGCCGCGTGAGGGCGCCATGTCCCGGGCGCGCATTCACCCCACCGCGATCATCGAGCCCGCCGTCGAGATCGGCGCCGGCTCGGCGATCTGGGATCACGTCCACATCCGCGGCCCGGCGCGGATCGGGCGCGACTGCATCGTCGGCGAGAAGACGTACATCGCCTACGGCGTCACGATCGGCGATCGCGTCAAGATCAACGCCCAGGCGTACGTCTGCACGGGCGTGACGATCGACGACGACGTCATGGTCGCCGCCGGCGTCGTGTTCACCAACGACCGCTATCCGCGCGCCTTCGACCCCGACACCGGCGCGCTCGCCAGCTCGGCGCCGAACGAGGAGACGCTGACGACGCACGTGCACCGCGGCGCAACGATCGGTGCCGGGGCGCTGATCGGCCCCGGGCTCGAGGTCGGCGCCTACGCGCTCGTCGGCCTCGGCGCGGTGGTCACCACCGACGTCCCGCCGCACGGGCTGGTGTACGGCAACCCGGCGCGCCTGCGCGGCTACGTCTGCGTGTGCGGCACGCCGTTCAGCACCGCGGTCGCCGCGGCGCTGCTCGCCGCCTGCCGTCGCTGCGGCCGGCGGCTGCCGCTGCCGCAGGCGGCGGCCGCCACGGCGCCGCCGGAGCTCGACGGCGTGCAGGCGCTGCGCGCCGCGCTGGAGCGGGAATGATCGCGCTCGTCGCGCGCGATGCCTACGCGGCCCTCGGGCTCGGCGCGCTCCTCGACATCGAGCGGATGCCGTACCGGTGCGTGACGGCGCTCGACGAGGTCGCCGACGCGCTGCCGGTGTTCGTCGGCGGCGACCTGACACCGGAGGAGTGCGCCGCGTGCACGATGCGGCCGGCGGTGGTGCTCGGCGGCGGCCCGCGCTTCGCCGCGCGCGTGCTCGGCGCGGCCACGGCGGAGCCCGGCGAAGGGGCGGTGACCGTGCCGCTCGAGGCGCCGGTGTGGCCGCGCGACCTCGTCGGCCGCGCGCGCCCGTTCGCGCCCACCGGCCTGCGCCTGCCGCGCGCGCCGTACCTGCGCGTCGCCGGGCCGCTGCCCGGCGAGCCGCTGGCGAGCCTCGCGCTCGACGGCGCCGCGGCGCGCCGGCCCGGTGCGCAG
>CBFGUK010000266.1:0-5573 GCA_965651925.1 uncultured bacterium
GGGGGCGGGGGCGGCGGGGGGGGTGGGGGGTCGGGGGCGGGCGCGCGCCCCCCCCCCCCCCCTTGGCCTTACCACCTCCGCCCCCTAACCCCCCAACCCCGTAACCCCTTAACCCCCTTGCGTCCCGCCCCCGCACTCAAACGGAGCCCCCCATGGATCTCTCCTACACCCCCGCCGAACAGGCCTTCCGCGACCGCATCCGCGCCTGGATCGCGGAGAACGCCCCGGCGCGCAGCGCGGTGCGCGATCTCGACGCGGCGCGGGGGTGGCAGCGGCGGCTGCATGCGGCGGGGTTCCTCGGCGCCGGCTGGCCGGCGGAGTACGGCGGCGCGACGCTGACGAAGGTCGAGCAGGGCATCCTCAACGAGGAGCTGGCGCGCGCCGGTGCCCCGGGCGTGATCAACGCCATGGCGATCTGGTGGGTCGGCCCGGCGATCATGAAGTACGGCACGCCGGAGCAGCAGCGCCGCTTCCTGCCGAAGATCCTCACCGCCGAGGAGATCTGGGCGACCGGCTACTCCGAGCCGGGCTCGGGCAGCGACATGGCGGCGGCGAAGACGCGCGCCGAGCGCGACGGCGACGACTACGTCGTCACCGGGCAGAAGGTGTGGACGACGATCGCCCACCTCTCCGACTGGTACTTCGTGCTCGTGCGGACCTCGAGCGAGGGACCGAAATGGGCGGGGCTGACGCTGCTGCTCATGGATCTGCGCTCGCCCGGCGTCGAGATCCGGCCGATCCGGCAGATCACCGGCGACAGCGAGTTCAACGAGGTGTTCCTGCACGAGGTGCGGGTGCCGGTGACCAACCGTCTCGGCGCCGAGGGCCAGGGCTGGGAGATCGTCACCTCGGCGCTGATCAACGAGCGCAGCGGCATCGCCGGCTCGATCCGCGCCGACCAGACGCTCGCCCGGCTGGTGAGCGTCGCGCGCGCGCGGCGCCTGACGCGCGATCGGGTGTGGCGCCAGCGCCTCGCCGAGCTCGCGATCCGCACGCAGATCATCAAAGCGTCGGGGCTGCGCGCGGTCACCAACGACCTGCGCGGGCGCACCAACCCGCACCTGTCGGCGGGCATGAAGCTGCTCTCGACCGAGCTCACGCAGCGCTTCTCCGAAGCGGGCATCGACCTGCTCGGCGCCGACGGTCTCCTGTGGGGCGAGGACGCGCCCGACCAGGGCAAGGCGGCGTACGCCTTCCTGTACGACCGATCGATGACGATTGCGGGCGGAACGAGCGAAGTGCAGCGCAACATCGTCGCGCAGCGGGTATTGGGATTACCGCGCAAGTAAGGATCGAAGGGACGTTGCCCGTCCATTCCCAGGATCGGCCACCGAGGGAGAGAGAGGACACCGAGTCGACTGATCCATCGGAGTCGATGAGACGGTTCGATTTCGCGTCCTCCCCGCCTCTGGGGCTGATCGTTCCAGGTTGGACCAGGGGGGAGGATTATGTACCGGCTTCGAAGTGCCATGTTGGGGCTCCTGCTGCTGTCGGCGTTCGCCGCGCCGCGCGCCGAGGGTGGGCTGAACGCGACGTGCTGCGGCGACTGCAACGGGGACGGGAGCGTCGCGATCAACGAGCTGATCACGCTCGTGAACATCGCGCTCGGCAGTCAGCCCGACGACGGGTGTGCGGGCAGCTGCGACAGCCTGATCGACATCACCGACCTCATCCGCGCGGTGAACAACGCGCTGACCGGCTGCCCGAACACGCCGGTGCCGACGGCGACGGCGACCGCGCTGCCGACCGGCACCGCGGCGGCGACGGTCACGCCGACGATGACGGCGATCCCCACCGGCACGGCAAGTGCGACGGCGACCCCCACGGTCGGCTCCGACGCGCCACTCGGCGTGCGCCGCTTCTCGCTCGATCCGGCGACGAGCCAGTTCGTCGCCCACCTGCCCACGTTCTCGTTCCCCACTTCGGGACTCACCGGCTTCCTCGAGCTGAGCGCCGGCGTGCCGGACGCCAACGGCTTCGCGTTCGTCGCCGTGACCGACGCCTCGGAGTATCTCGCGATCGGCCTCCCCACCGCCGGCACGGCGGTGTGCGTGCGGATCCTGCGCGACCAGCTGCCGGTGGCGAACGCCGGCTTCGTCGCCTGTCGCGGCGGCGCGCCGTTCGGGCTCGAGCTCGTCCAGGATCGCTACATCGGCTTCGTCGGCGCTTGCGCCGGCGGCCCGAGCGAGGGCGCGGCGTGCACGACGGCAGCCGACTGCCCCGACAGCAGCTGCTTCTCCGCCGCCGACTGCACGGCGGCCGGCGGCCGCGTCGAGGCCGAGGTGGACGCCTATCCCGGCGTCTGCCAGGGCCCGCTCGCCGGCACGCCGGCCGGCGGCGATGCCGGCCCCGGTGCGGTGCTGATCTCGCCCGACCCGATGAACGGCCTGATCGCCGGCCTGCCGGCCGAGATCGTCAGCGAGGCCGCGCTGCCGTGCGGCGACGAGGCGGCCGCGCCGGGCTTCAGCGGCGCGCTCGCGCTGACGACGGCGACCGCGCTGGCGCGCATCGTCGATCCCGATCTCAACTTCGGCGCCGTGCTCGAGGCGTCGGCGACCGGCACGAACTTCTCGTGCACCGAGTGGACGCGCGAGAACGGCCCGGGCACGCTCGTGCTGAGCGCGCCGGCGCTGAACACGCTCGTCTCCGGTGCGCCGACCGACATCATCACCTCGTTCATCCTGCGCGACTGAGGACCCCGCCGGCACCGCTGCTCACGTCAGCACGATGGACACGCCGGTCCGACCGACGCCGTGAGCGATCGGGCAACGCCATGCCGCCGCACTCCGCGGGCTGTCTCATCGTGCGTTCCGGTCCGGACGGACCCGAGGTGCTGCTCGTGCACGCACGCGGCGCGACGTTCAAGCGGCCGCTGTTCGGCATCCCGAAGGGCCTGATCGAGCCGGGCGAGACGCCGGGGCGGACCGCGGAACGCGAAACGGAGGAGGAGACCGGACTGAACGTCATCCTCGGCCGGTCGCTCGGCAGCGTGAAGCAGAAGTCGGGCAAGATCGTGCACGCGTTCCTCGCCACCGTCGCGCCCGACAGCCTCGCGCGCCTCGATGCGCAGGGCCGCTGCACGCAGCTCGATCGCGGCGAGCTCGACGTCGCGCGCTTCTACCCGCTCGCCGCCGCCCGTCCGCTGATGATCGAGGCGCAGCGCGCGTTCCTCGATCGTCTCACACCCGAGGACCTCGCCGGCTGACCGGACGCCGGCGCGCCCCTCGGTGGCCATCCGTGGCCATCTGTGGCCATCTGTGTTTTCCACGTTTTCCGCACACTACTCGGGAGGAACCGCCATGCGCTTCGGACTCAACGCCGGCTACTCAGGCTCGCACATGCGGCTCAACATGCCGCTCATCCTCGAGGCCGACCGGCTCGGCTTCCACTCCGTGTGGTGTGCGGAGGCGTACGGCTCCGATGCGGTGACGCCGGTCACCTGGATCGCGGCGCGCACCGAGAAGATCCACGTCGGCACGGCGATCATGCAGATGCCGGCGCGCACGCCGGCGATGACGGCGATGACCGCGACGACGCTCGACCAGCTCTCCGGCGGGCGCTTCCTCCTCGGCCTCGGCGCCTCCGGCCCGCAGGTGGTCGAAGGCTGGCACGGCGTGCCGTACGGCAACGCGATGAAGCGCACGCGCGAGTACATCGACATCGTGCGCGCGATCTGGGCACGCGAGAAGCCGCTCGAGTACGACGGCGAGCTGTACCACATCCCGTACCGCGGCCCCGACGCGACCGGGCTCGGCAAGCCGCTGAAGAGCATCCTGCACGGCCGGCAGATCCCGATTTACGTCGCCGCGATCGGCCCGCAGAGCGTGCGCCAGGTCGCCGCGATCGCCGACGGCTGGCTGCCGATCCACTGGTCGCCGTTCCGCGCGCCGCAGGTATTCAAGGAGTCGCTGGAGGCGGGCTTCAAGAAGGCCGGCAACGGCAAGGGCCTGCACAACTTCGACATTGCCGCGAGCCCGCCGGTCATCCTCGGCGACGACGTCCCGGCGCTGCTGCAGTTCGTCAAGCCGATGCTGGCGCTCTACATCGGCGGCATGGGCGCGCGCGGCAAGAACTTCTACAACGACCTCGCCTGCCGCTACGGCTTCGAGGCCGAGGCGAAGCAGATCCAGGACCTCTACCTCGACGGCAAGAAGGAGGAGGCGGCGGCGGCCGTGCCCGACACGCTCGCCGACGAGGTCTCGCTCGTCGGTCCGCCGGAGCGCATCCGGGACCGCCTCGCCGCCTGGCGCGAGAGCGGCGTGACGACGCTGATCTGCGCGACGATGCAGATCGAGGCGGTGCGCCTGCTGGCCGAGTGTCAGTGACGGGCCGCGAAGGCGCGGAGGGCGCGAAGACCGGAGGGAGTTCGCCTCGGGTTCGCTTCGCGTACCCTTCGCGCTTTCGCGGCGATCTCCGGCTTCACGACCTCTCGACGCCGCGGCGCCGACCCGTTACGACTGTCCCGTTCCGAGCAACTCAACCACCGGTCACTGGTCACCGGTCACCGGTCACGCATTTCTCTGGAGGACACCATGCCGATCACGCAAGGCGACACGCTGCCGTTCGACGTCAAGCTGAAGGAGATGGGCGAAAAGGGCCCGCAGGACGTCTCGGTGGGCGATCTCTTCAAGGGGAAGAAGGTCGTGCTGTTCGCGGTGCCGGGGGCGTTCACGCCGACCTGCTCGATGAAGCACCTGCCGGGATTCGTCGAGAAAGCCGCCGAGATCCGCGCCAAGGGCGTCGACGAGATCGTCTGCATGGCGGTCAACGATGCGTTCGTGATGGGCGCGTGGGGCGACAATCAGAAGGCGCACGGCAAGGTGCGCATGGTCGCCGACGGCAACGCCGAGTTCACGAAGCGGCTCGGCCTCGAGCTCGACGCGCAGGGGTTCGGCATGGGCACGCGCAGCCAGCGCTTTGCGCTGATCGCCAACGACGGCAAGGTCGAGCACCTGCTCGTCGAGTCCGGCCCGGGCCTGTCGGTGTCGAGCGCCGAGTCGGTGCTGAGCAAGCTGTGAGTGCGCGGGCGGGCGGGTCGGCGTACCCGCCCGCCGTCCGCATCCGTTGGTGAAGAAGAAGAAGCATCCCTGGCGCAACGCGGTGGTGACGATCGCCGTGCTCGCGCCGATCGTCGCGGTGGTCGTCTGGTCGAGCTTCCAGGTCAGCGACTACGAATGCTCGGTGTGCATGGCCTTCGAAGGCCATGAGGTGTGCCGGACGGTGACCGGCAAGACCGAGGTCGAGGGTCTGCGTTCGGCGATCGACAACGCCTGCGCGCTGCTCGCCTCCGGCGTCACCGACAGCCTGCGCTGCCAGCGCACGCAACCCCAGTCCGCCACCTGCCGGCCGCTGTAGGCCGCGCGGCCGCCGTTCGTCGCGCCCGCGGCATCGGTTGCAGCGGTCGCTCAATTTGGGCAGCGCCTGCCGCACCAGGTCCCCTCGCCCCGCAGGGGAGAGGGTCAGGGTGAGGGGAATCCGACAATTCTAGCGCGAGCAACGGCCGCGCGGGCAGTCCGCCGCGTGTTCAGATCGGGCGTGCGTCGCCCAATCCAACAGGCGCCGACGGAGCGGCG
>CBFGUK010000267.1:0-5505 GCA_965651925.1 uncultured bacterium
CCGCCCGATGCCGCCGCGCAGATCGAGGTCACGCTCAAGTACGCGGGCTACATCGAACGCCAGCACGACGCGATTCGCCGCGCCGCGCGCATGGAAGACGCGCGCATCCCGCCGACACTCGACTACGAGGCGATTCCCGGCCTGTCGCGGGAAGTGCGCGACCGTCTCGGCGCCCTGCGGCCGCAGTCGCTCGGCCAGGCCTCACGGATCGCCGGCGTCACGCCTGCAGCCGTGTCGCTGCTGTCGATCCACCTGCGCCGCCTGGCTGCCGGCAGCGGGCGCTGATCCGGAGCGGCGCTGATGCCGGTGCGCGACTGGCCCGGCCTCTGCGCGTGGGCGGCAGCGACACTGCACCTGTCGCTGGATGACGCGGTGCTCGCCGCGCTGCAGCGCTACGTCGAGCTCCTGCGCTTCTGGAATCGCAAGGTGGCGCTGGTCTCACAGCAGGACCTGCCCGCAATCCTGGTCAAGCACGTCGCGGATTCGCTGGTCGCCGCGGCCCACTGCGCACCGGCGCGCCGCGTCGCCGACCTCGGCAGCGGTGCGGGATTTCCGGGACTGGTGATCGCGCTCGTTCACCCCGGGACACAGGTGACCCTGATCGAGGCCCGCGGGCGCAAGGTCTCCTTTCTCGAAGAAGCCGTACGGACGACACCGGTCCCGAACGCCAGGATCCTTCATGCCCGCATCGAGACCGTCGCCGAGGATCCCTCGCACGCCAACGCCTACGACCTGATCACCAGCCGCGCCCTCGCCGACATCGACCGGGTAATCCCCCTCGCCCGCCCGCTCGCAACGCCCGACGGCCGCATCCTTTGCATGCGCGCCGCGACGCCGCCGACGCGGGCCGATTCCGAGGAGATCGCCTACGCATTGCCAGACGGCACCCCGCGACAGCTGACCCGCGTTTTGGCGCAGTGTTGACCAGCCGGCTCTGTTTCACGTGAAACCCCTTCGCGCCTTCGCGCCTTCGCGCCTTCGCGTTGAGATCGCCCGGATCCTTCGTTTCACGTGAAACATGTGCTAGCGACGCAGTCGTTCGAGGGTGGGGAACCGGGTGGGACGGATCATCTGCGTGGCGAACCAGAAAGGCGGGGTCGGCAAGACCACGACCTCCGTCAATCTCGCCGCGAGTCTCGCCCTCGCCCAGCAGCGCGTGCTGCTCGTCGACCTCGATCCGCAGGGCAATGCGTCGAGCGGGCTCGGGTTCCGGGAAGTCACGGATCGGCCGACGACCTATGACGTCCTGCTCGGGGAGCGCGGCGTCGAGGCGGCGATGACCGACACCGCGGTCAATGGGCTCGCCCTGGTGCCGGCGCACCGCGATCTCGTCGGCGCAGAGGTCGAGCTGGTCGCGGCCGAGCGGCGTGAATTCCGGCTGGCGGAAGCGCTCGCGGCGGCCCGCGACCGGTTCGATCTCATCCTGCTCGACTGCCCGCCGTCGCTCGGGCTGCTGACGATCAACGGCCTGACCGCCGCCGACGCGGTGCTGATCCCTTTGCAGTGCGAGTACTACGCGCTCGAGGGTCTGAGTGCCCTGCTGGAAACGACGCAGCTGATCCGCGAGAACCTGAACCCGCGCCTCGCGGTCGAGGGCATCCTGCTGACGATGTTCGATACGCGGAACAGCCTGTCCCATCAGGTCGCGGACGAGGTCCGGCGGCACTTTCCCACTGACGTGTTCCGCACCGTCATTCCGCGCAACGTCCGTCTGAGCGAGTCACCGAGCCACGGCGTTCCGGCGGTGGTCTACGATCCGGCGTCAAAGGGCGCACAGGCCTACATGGAGCTGGCGCGCGAGCTGATCGAGCGCAACGCG
Source organism: uncultured bacterium (assembly GCA_965651925.1). Taxonomy (GTDB): domain Bacteria; phylum Desulfobacterota; class Binatia; order HRBIN30; family CADEER01; genus CBFGUK01. The sequence continues at coordinate 1,820 of CBFGUK010000267.1, forward strand.
ACACAGGCTGTTCCGGCTGCCGATCCGGCGCAGTCGACGGGGGATGAGCGATGAACGACGTGCGCAAGCGCGGCCTCGGGCGGGGGCTCGGAGCGCTGATTCCCGGAGCGGCGGCGCTCGACAAGACCGCGGCAGCACCCGTCGAGCGCGCCGAGCAGCGCGTTCCGGTCCAGGCGATTACGCCGAACCCCTTCCAGCCGCGCCTCGTGTTCGACGAGTCCGCGATCGACGAGCTCGCCGCCTCGATCCGTGAAAAGGGCCTGCTGCAGCCGGTACTCGTGCGGCGCGCCGCCTCCGGCTATCAGCTGATCGCAGGCGAACGCCGTTTCAGAGCTGCGCAGCGCGCGGGGCTGACGGAAGTCCCGGTCGTCATCCGCGACGCCGATGACCGCGAGGTGCTCGAGCTCGCGCTGATCGAGAACGTGCAGCGCGAGAACCTCAATCCGGTCGAGGAGGCGCGCGCGTACAAGCGGCTCGCCGACGAGTTCGCCCTGTCGCAGGAAGAGGTCGCCGACCGGGTCGGGAAGAACCGTTCTACTATCGCAAACGCAGTTCGGTTACTGCAGCTGCCGCCGGAAGTGCTGGCGCAGCTCGAATCGGGCGAGCTGACCGCCGGGCATGCGCGTCCGCTGCTCGCCCTGCCCGACGCGCAGGCGCAGGCGGCCGCGGCGCGCGAGGTCGCCGATCGGCGACTGTCGGTGCGCGACACCGAACGGCTGGTGCGCGATCGCGCGCAGGCCGCGGCGGACGACCTCGAGCGGCGTGCGGTGGAAGCCGATCTCGCGCGCGCGCTCGCGACGCGCGTCCGTCTCAAACACAACCGCGACGGCTCCGGACGCATCGTCATCGAGTACTTCTCGCTCGACGAGCTCGACGGTCTGCTCGCCCGTCTCGGCGCGCGCTGACCCCGTTTTGACTTGCGTGGAAGTGCCCGCTATAGCCCCACCGTTCACCGCACTTCGTGCACCCCAACAGGAGCAGGACGATGGCCTTGTTCGTGAAAGAGGACAAGACGCAGAAGTCTGACGACGTTCTGCCGGCCGCGGTGCAGGCAGCGGGTGCGGCGAACATGCGCGATGTGCAGGCCCACCTCGGCCAGGGCAGCCGGGTGGAAGGCAAGCTGACCTTTGACGGCAGCGTGCGGATCGATGGACAGATCGACGGCGAGGTTCACGCGCAGGAGACGGTCATTCTCGGCGAGCACGCCGAAGTCACCGCGCAGATCGTCGCCAACACGATCATCGTCCAGGGCCGCGTCACCGGCGACCTGACGGCGCGCAAGCGCGTCGAGCTCAAGGCGCCCGCGTCGGTGGCCGGCAACATCAGCACGCCGAGCCTGGTCGTCCACGAGGGCGTGGTGTTCGAAGGCCATTGCGCCATGGGCGGTGCGGCTGCGAACCGCACCGAACGCGCCGACAAGCGCGTCGCCCTCTTCCCTGCCGAGGAACGCGGCGGGGGCCGACGATCGTCGGAGGCGGCCGGCTGAGAGCCGCGCCGCGCGCCGTTCCGTTTCGAAGCGAATCCAACCAGTCCGAGCCGAACGCAGCGCCCCCGCCGGCGGATTCTCCGTCGCGCGGCCGGCCAGGCGACATCCGAATCCATGATTGAGATATATCCCAACGCCACGATCTTCATTCAGGTCGCGCTGTTCATCGTCTTCTGGCTCGCCTTCCGTTCCCTCGTCGTCGAGCCGATGACCGCGGTGCTCGCCGAACGGCAGCGCCGCACGACCGACGCCGAGCACAGCGCCGAGCAGCTCGCCGCCGCGGCGGCCGCCGACCGCGCCCGCTACGACCAGCGCGTGCTGGAGCAGCGCCACCGCATGGCGCAGGAAGCCGAACAGGCCCGCCATGCGGCGATCGCCGCCTCGAACGAGGAGCTGGCGGCGGCGCGGCTGCGCATCACGCAGGAGCTCGCGCACCGCCGCGAGGCGGTGGTGCGCCAGGTCACGCAGGCGCGCCAGGCGCTCGCCGGCGAGGCCGAACAGATTGCGGACGAAATGCTGGCGCGCGTGCGCAGCGGAGGAGCGCAGGCATGATGCGCGTGCTGACCATTCTGCTCACCGTGCTGCTGCCGCTCGCGGCGTTCGCCCAGGAGATCGAGGAAGGGGCGCACCATGCGCCCGGCGTACCGTGGGGCAAGGTCTTCTTCTCGATCATCAACTTCTCCATCTTCCTGTACATCCTGTACCGCGCGCTCTGGCCGGCGATCCGCAACTGGCTGCTCGAACGGCGTGAGCACATCCGCGCCGCGCTCGAGAAGGCGGACCGCGCGCGCCGCGAGGCGGAGGCGCTGCAGGCGGAGTGGCAGCGGCGTCTCGACGCGCTCGGCGGCGAGCTCGAGCAGATGCTCGAGCAGGCGCGCGCCGACATCGCCGTCGAGCGCGACCAGATCCTCGCCGCGGCGCGGCGCACCGCGGAAGCGATTCAGCGCGACGCCGAGCGGACCGCGGAGAACGAGCTGCGGCAGGCGCGCGAGCAGCTGCGCGCCGAGGTCGCCCGCCAGGCCCTCGAGATCGCGACGCGGTTGGCGCCCGAGCGCCTGAGCGCGCCCGACCAGACGCGCTTCGTGGACGACTTCGTCGCCGGAGTCAGCCGATGATCATCGGATCCGTCGCCCGCCGCTACGCCCGCGCCATTCTCGCGCTCGCCGACGAGCAGGGCTCGCTCGAGCAGATGGCCGCCGAGCTGCAGCTGCTGCGCGCCGTCGCCGAGGACGGCGACATCGCGCAGGCGCTCGCCAATCCGCTGCTCAGCGCGACGACGCGCCGCGCGCTGGCGCAGACGATCGCCGACACGCTCAAGCTGAGCCCGACGGGCCGCAACTTCGTCAGCCTGCTCGCCGACCATCGCCGCCTCGACCAGCTGGTCGGCATCGCGCGCGAGTTCGAGCGCCTGCTCGACGCGCGGCTCGGCCGCGTGCGCGCCACCGTCAGCTCCGCCGTGCCGCTCTCCGATGCCCAGCGCACCGCGGTGGTCACCGCGTTCGAGCGGGCGCTCGGCCGCACTGTGCTCGCCGAGACGCGCATCGACCCCGCCCTGCTCGGCGGGGTGGTGGTCGACGTCGAAGGGACTGTCTACGATGGCAGCGTGCGCACCCAGCTGCGCACCCTCGCCACGCGCATTGCGGGGGGCCGCTCGCTCACCTAAGCCGCCCGCCTGCCGCTCGCCACGCCGGGCACCCGCCACCAGGAGGAATGCAGGGAATGGAAATCCGCGCCGCGGAAATCAGCGACATCATCAAGCGCCAGATCCAGGAATACGAGCGCAGCGTCGAAGTGCGCGAGACCGGGCGCGTGCTCTCGACCGGTGACGGCATCGCGCGCATCTACGGCCTCGACAAGGCGGCGGCCGGCGAGCTGCTCGAGTTTCCGCACCAGATCTACGGGCTGGTGCTGAACCTCGAGGAGGACAACGTCGGCGCCGCGGTGTTCGGCGAGGCGCACGAGATCCGCGAAGGCGACGAGGTGCGGCGCACCGGCCGCATCGCCGAGGTGCCGGTCGGCGAGGCGCTGCTCGGCCGCGTGGTCGACGCGCTCGGCCAGCCGATCGACGGCAAGGGCCCGATCAACACGCCGCACGCGCGCCGCATCGAGCTCAAGGCGCCGGGCATCGTCAAGCGCCAGTCGGTCAAGGAGCCGCTGCAGACCGGCATCAAGGCGATCGACTCGATGATCCCGATCGGCC
>CBFGUK010000268.1:0-5450 GCA_965651925.1 uncultured bacterium
GCGCGGTGAAGGAATCGGCCGAGTCGGCCGGCGCGCGCGAGGTCTACCTCATGGAAGAGCCGATGGCGGCAGCGATCGGCGCCGGGCTGCCGGTGACCGAGCCGACCGGCAACATGATCGTCGACATCGGCGGCGGCACCACCGAGGTCGCGGTGATCTCGCTGAAGGGCATCGTGTTCTCGAAATCGGTGCGCGTCGGCGGCGACAAGATGGACGAGGCGATCGTCCAGTACATCAAGCGCAAGTACAACCTGCTGGTCGGCGAGCGCACCGCGGAGCTGATCAAGCTGACCATCGGATCCGCCTATCCCGGCAACGAGATCCAGACGATGGAGATCAAGGGGCGCGATCTCGTCGCCGGCGTGCCGAAGACCGTCGAGGTGTCGGACGAGGAGATCCGCGATTCGCTGCTCGAGCCGATCAGCCAGATCGTCGACGCCGTGCGCATCGGCCTCGAGCGCACGCCGCCCGAGCTCGCCTCGGACATCGTCGACAAGGGCATCACGCTCGCCGGCGGCGGGGCGCTGCTGCGCAATCTCGACGTGCTGCTGCGGGAGGAGACCGGGCTGCCGGTCCATCTCGCCGACGATCCGCTCACCGCGGTGGTGATGGGCGCCGGCAAGGTGCTCGACGAGCTGACGCTCCTGAAGGATGTCACGATCCAGTGACATGGAGTTTCTGCGCCGCCACCGCATCCTCGTCACCTCCGCCACCCTCCTCGTCACGTCCCTGCTGCTGATCTCGGCCAGCGCGCGCGCCCCGGCGCGTCGCGATCCGGTCGCCGTCCTGCTGCTCGACGTGCTCGCCCCGTTCCAGGTGGTGTTCAGCTGGTTCGGGCGCGGAGCCGGCGAGGTGTGGTCGGGCTACGTCGACCTCGTCGGTGCGCGCGAGGAGGCCGACGCGTTGCGCGCGCGGGTTGCGGCGCTCGAGGGCATGCTGGCGCGTTTCGGCGAGCTCGAGCGCGAGAACCAGCGGCTCGCGGCGCTGCTCGCCTTCCGCGAGCGGGTCGGCGGCACCGCCTACGGCGCACGCGTCATCGCCCGCGATCCCGGGCCGCTGTCGACGACGCTGACCGTCGATCGCGGCGCGCGCGACGACGTGCGCCGCGGCATGGCGGTGCTCGCGCCCGACGGCGTCGTCGGCCGCGTCGTCGAGGTCAGCCACACCGCCTCGCGCGTCGCGCTGCTCACCGATCACAACAGCGGCATCGACGCGCTCATCGACCGCACGCGCGAACGGGGTGTCGTGCAGGGCGGCGCCGACGGCACCTGCGCGATGAACTACCTGCACCGCGACGCCGACGTGCAGATCGGCGATCGCGTGCTGACCTCGGGGCTCGACGGCGTCTTTCCCAAGGGCATCGCGATCGGCGAGGTCGTCGAGGTGCGCCGCCGCCACCGCGGCCTGCTGCAGTCCGCGGTCATCCAGCCGACCGTGGCGCTCGACCGGCTCGAGGAAGTCGTGCTGATCGCGCCGGTCGCGCCGCAGGTGCCCGAGCCGCCGGCCTGATGCGCGCCGCGGCCACCATCGCGCTGGTGGCTGGGTTCGGCGTGCTGCTGCAGACGACCCTCATTCACGCGCTGCCGCCGCACCTCCAGCTCGCCCCCGACATCCTGCTCGCCATCGGCGTGTTCCTCGGCCTGCACCGCCACACCGTCGGCGGCGTGCTCGCCGCGTTCCTGCTCGGCTACGTGCAGGACGCGCTGTCGGGCGGCCCCGCCGGGCTGAACGCCTTTGCGATGGTGGTGGTCTACGTTCTTGTGTACTTGACCTGCCGGCGGTTGTGGGTCGACAACGTGCTCTCCAAGGTGGTGCTGGTCTTCCTCGCGTCGGGGGTGAAGAGCGTGACGATGCTGGTGCTGTCGGCGCTGTTCGGGGTGTTCGACGGAACGTGGAGCGGCGTGCTCGGCCACGCGCTGGCCAGCGCCGCGCTCGCCGCCGCGTTCGCGCCGCTGGTGTTCGCGCTGCTCGACGGCGCGCGCATGCGCACCGCGCAGGAGGCGGCCTGAGATGTTCGGCGTGCACGAGGTCGCGCCGGCCGTGCGCCGCCGGCTCTCGATTGCCGCCGCCGTCGCCGGCGTCGTCCTGCTGCTGCTCGGCGCCCGCCTGTGGAATCTCCAGGTGCTGCGCGGCGAGGAGATGGCGGCGCTCTCGGAGAACAACCGCATCCGCCTGCGCCGCGAGCCGGCGACGCGCGGGCGCGTCGTCGACCGCCGTGGCGAGGTGCTGATCGACAGCCAGGCGTCGTTCGATGCCGTGGTCGTCCCCGAGGACGCGCGCGATCTCGCCGCGGTGGTCGAGCATCTCGCCCAGATCCTCGGGCAGAGTGCCGCCGAGACGCAGGCGATCCTCGACCGCGCCGCCGGCCGGCCGGCGTTCCAGGAAATCCTCGTCAAGCGCGGCCTCAGCTACGACGAGGTCGCGGCGATCGAGACCAACCAGCTCGAGCTGCCCGGCGTCAGCCTGCGCGTCACCCCGAGCCGCAGCTATCCGCACGGCCCGACGCTCGCGCACGTGCTCGGCTACGTCGGCGAGGTGACGGCCGAGGAGCTGCAGCGCGACCGCAGCTACCGGCCGGGCGACATCATCGGCAAGGCCGGCCTCGAGCAGACCTGGGAGCAGTCGCTGCGCGGCATCGACGGCGGGCAGCAGATCGAGGTCGACGCGCTCGGCCGCGAGCTGCGCGTACTCGACGAGGCGGAGGCGACGCCGGGCCACACGCTCGTGCTGACGATCGACCTCGCGCTGCAGCAGGCCGCCGAGGAGGCGCTCGGCGAGCGCGTCGGCGCGATCGTCGCGCTCGATCCGCGCAACGGCGACGTGCTGGCGATCGCCAGCCAGCCGTCGTTCGATCCGAATGCGTTCACGCACGGCATCTCGCCGGCGCTCTGGCGCGCGCTGACCTCCCACGAGCGGCACCCGCTCAACGCGCGCGCCACCCAGGGCCAGTATCCGCCCGGATCGACGTTCAAGATCATCGTCGCGGCGGCGGCGCTCGAGGAAGGCATCGTCAACCCGTTCACGCGCATCCACTGCCCCGGCCATCTGCGCTTCGGCAATCACACGTTCCGCTGCTGGAAGGCCGGCGGGCACGGCGCGGTGAACGTGCACGAGGCGCTGGTCCACTCGTGCGACGTGTTCTTCTACCAGGTGGGCGCGCGGCTCGGCATCGACACCATCGCCCGCTACGCGCGCGCGTTCGGGCTCGGCAGCCGCACCGGCATCGAGATCAGTCACGAACGCGGCGGGCTGATGCCCGACACGGCGTGGAAGCGGCGGCGCTACCAGCAGCCGTGGCACAAGGGCGAGACGCTGTCGGTGGCGATCGGGCAGGGGGCGGTGATGGCGACGCCGCTGCAGATGGCGCACGCCGTGGCGGCGATCGCCACCGGGGTGCGCTACCAGCCGCGGCTCGTGCAGCGCGTCGAGGCGATCGACGGCTCGCTGGTGCGCGCCATCGCGCCGCAGGAGATCGACCGGCTGCCGGTGCGCGCGACGGTGCTCCAGCAGGTGCAGGAGGCGCTCGTCGACACCGTCGGGCGCGGCACCGGCAGCAAGGCGCGGCTCCCCGAGATCGCCGTCGGCGGCAAGACCGGCACCTCGCAGGTGGTGAAGATCGGCCGGACGCGCCTGAAGGCGCATCAGATGAAGTGGAACGAGCGCGACCACGCCTGGTTCGTCGCGTTCGCGCCGGCCGAGGAGCCGACGATCGCGATCGCGACGCTCGTCGAGCACGCCGAAGGCGGCGGCGGCGCGGTGGCGGCGCCGATCACCCGCGAGGTGCTCGACGCCTATTTCCGCCTGCAACAGGACCGCGGAGACGTACGCCTTGCTCAGAATTGACCGCCGCCTGCTGACCCATTTCGAGTGGCCGCTGCTGGTGCTGGCCCTGCTCGTCACCGGCGTCGGCATCCTCACCATCCTCAGCGCCACGCATCATCCCGAGCGTCTGGTGAGCTCGCACGTCGTGCGCCAGGCGACGTGGGCCGGGCTCGGGCTGATCGCGATGCTGATCGCCATCAGCATCGACTACCGCACGCTCAACCGGTACGCGTACGCGATCTACGGCCTGCTGGTGCTGTCGCTGCTCCTCGTGCCGGTGATCGGCATCAGCGGCGGCGGCGCCCGGCGCTGGATCGGTATCGGCCCGGTGGCGCTGCAGCCGTCGGAGTTCATGAAGGTCGGCGTGGTGATGATCGTCGCCCACGTCCTGCACCGCTGGGCCGGCGAGCCGCGTCTGCCGCTGCGCCGCCTGCTCGCGCCGCTGGTGCTGACGCTGGTGCCGGCGCTGCTGATCCTCAAGCAGCCCGACCTCGGCACCGCGATCGCGCTCGGCATGGGCGCCTTCACGGTGCTGATGATCGCCGGCTTCCCGATGCGCCTGCTGGTGATCGGGCTGCTGGTGATGGGCCCGCTCGTTCCGGTCGCCTATCAGCACCTCAAGCCGTACCAGCAGAAGCGTCTCGACAACTTCCTCAACCCGCAGGCCGACCGGCTCGGGTCCGGCTACCACGCCCTGCAGTCGCAGATCGCCATCGGCTCGGGCCAGCTGCACGGCAAGGGGTACATGCAGGGCACCCAGAACAAGCTGAAGTTCCTGCCTGAACAGCACACCGACTTCATCTTCTCGGTGTACTCCGAGGAATGGGGCTTCGTCGGCGGCGTCGCGCTGCTGGTGCTCTACTTCGGCCTCGTGCTGCGCGGCGCGTACATCGCGAGCCGGGCGCGCGACAATCTCGGCGCGCTGCTCGCCGCCGGGCTCACCGGCACGATCTTCTGGCAGGCGGTGATCAACATCGGCATGACCAGCGGCGCGCTGCCGGTGGTCGGTATCACCCTGCCGTTCCTCAGCTACGGCGGCTCCTCGATGCTCGCCCTGCTGCTCTCCGTCGGGCTGATGATGAACATCAGCATGCGGCGGTACACGTTCTGAGCGGCCGCCGTCCGGCGGCCGCGCGCTCAGCTGTCAGCCCTCAGCCAGTGGCGTATGACAGCTGAGAGCTGACCGCTGATGGCTGATCGCTGAGCTTACGCCAGCGCGCTGTCGATGGCGCGCACGAGGTGTGCCTTGGGGACGGCGCCGACGATCTGGTCGGCGACCTGGCCGCCCTTGAAGAGGATCAGGTTGGGAATGCCGCGCACGCCGTAGCGCGACGGCGTCTGCGGGTTGTCGTCGACGTTCATCTTGACGACCTTCAGGCGACCGCCGTAGGTGCCGGCGAGCTCCTCGACGACCGGCGCGATGGCCTTGCAGGGGCCGCACCAGGGAGCCCAGAAGTCGATCAACACCGGCGTGGCCGACTGCAGAACCTCCTGCTCGAACGTCTGGTCGCTGACCTCCAACACCTTACCCACGTGCGCTCTCCTTTCAGGTCGCGCGATCGTAGACACGCACCGGAACCCACGCAAGCGACCCCGCGTCCGTACCCGTACTCGTACCCGTACACGTA
>CBFGUK010000269.1:0-5388 GCA_965651925.1 uncultured bacterium
GGTTGCGGCAGTGCGGTCGGCGGCGGGATGAGGAGCGGAGGCTGTTAGGCTGTTACGCTGTCAGGCTGTTAGGGGAGCGGAACGTTCGCTGACCCGCGAAAGTGGAAGCGACGACACCGCGGTCAGCGTCTGTCGGGCAACGCCCGGGATCATGTGTGATCCTCACATCACCAAGGCGATTCCAAACCCCTAACAGCCTAACAGCGTAACAGCGTAATAGCCTAACAGCCTCACTCTCCCGACTTCTCGAACAACCCCCGATCCACCACCCGCATCACGGCGCGGGCGATCGCGAGCGGGCGTTCGCGCAGCGCGCGTTCGTACTCGGCGCTGGCGTCGTTCGGGATGCGCGGCTCGCCTTCGAGCGCGGCGCCGACGAGGACGAGCAGCTCGTAGCGGTCGTCGGGCGAGGGCAGCACGGCGAGCGTCGTCGCGCCGCCGGCGGCGAAACCGAGCACGGTGAGATAGCCGACGCGGCCGCGCGGCATGCGCAACCGCCGCGTCAGCGGTCCGGCGGCGGCGAGCGTCTCGAGCTCGGCGAGCTGCGCGGCGAGCCGCGCGCGATCGGTCGCGTCGGTGGCGCGGGCGAGCTGGCCGCGGACGTCGGCGCGCAGCGCCGCGGCGGTGGCGCGCGGCGCGCGCGCCGCGGCGGCGAGCCGGTCGCGCATGGCGTCCGACAGGAACGAGCCGCGGCGGACGAGCAGCACCGCGGCATGGCCGAACGAGCCGTCGTCGGACGCGATGCCGGCCGCCCAGAGCGCCTCGCCGAAGCCCTTCGAGAGCTCGCTCGTCGCGTGCGTCTCGATGTGCAGCGGGCCGGGATGCCCGGCAGCCTGCGCGATCGCCGCCGCGTCGAGCCGCGCCGGCGGCGGCTGGGCCGCGGCCGCGGCGGCGGCGAGGACGACGGCGAGCGGCACGAGCGCGCCCGGCCGTCGCTGTCCCGGGCTTCTCCGTGCCGGACCGCCCCGCGCCCGCAGCCAGTGCGTCATCGGCGGATGGCGCTACTGGATCAGCCCGGCGAGGCGGCTCGCGGCGAGCGCGTCGACGGCGTCGATGCGGCGGATCACGTTGCGGATCTCGGCGGCGAAGTCGCGGCGGCGCTCGAGCAGGTCGGGCGCCGCCGGCGTCAGCAGCCCGCGGTTGGCGGCCAGCCGCAGCGCGCTGGCGAACAGCACCTTCGAGACCGACTCGGCGCGGCGGATGCGGCGCTGCAGGCGATACTGCTGGCCGAGCGCGAGGCAGGTGGCGAGCAGCGCCGCCTCATCGACCGGTGCCGCCGGATCGCGGCGCTCGAGCGCGTCGCCGACGACGCGGTACGCCTCGACAAACGGGCGCAGGACGCGATGGGCGCTGAACGGCATGAAGCAGCGCACGATGCCGCGCACCGCCTCGGCGCCGCCGTCGAGCTGCGCCTCCCAGTCGGGGGCGTGCAGCGCGACCTCCTCGCGCAGCTCGGCGCGGAACGCCTCGCGCTCGGCGAAGAAGAACTCGAACTTCAGCAGGTCGCGCAGCCGCAGCGCCTCGTCCCAGAACTCGCCCGCGGCCGCCGCGGCCGGCACCTCGGCGGCGCGCAGCAGCGCCAGCTCGGCGATCGACGGGGTGACGAAGAAGTGGATGATCGTGTTGCGGTAGTACGCCGCGGTGAGGTGCTGCTCGGCCTCGATCGCGTACACGGCATCGAGTCCCTCGGCGAAGCGGCTGACGACGCCGCTCTGCACGAGCTGGTCGACGATGCGCTGCACGCCCTCGGGCGTGTCGAGGTCGAGCTCGACGGTCGTCGGCAGCCCGCGGCGGCGCACGTAGTTCACCAGGTTGTGCAGATTGCGGACCAGCTCCGCCACGGTGGCGGCGCGGTCGCCGAGGCCGAGGAGCGCGAGCGCGACGAGCGAGGTCGGTGTGATCGGCGTCACCGCGTTGATGCGCACCGCGGCCTCGAACGCGATCTTCTGCACGGCGAGGTTGCGCTCGTCGGGCGCCGGCTCGGCCTCGGGCGTCGGCGGACCGAGCGCGCGCGCCAGCGACAGCGGCTCGCCGAAGCGGATGTGGATGTCGCCGTAGTTGCGGCGCAGGCGGCGCACGAGGCGCAGCACCCAGCCGAAGCTCTCCGGCTGCTTGGCGGCGCCGCGCTGCTCGGCGACGTAGTCGCCGACGTCCTGGATCTGGTCGTAGACGATCGCCACCGGGATGAGCTGCACGTCGTCGCTGCGGCCGCGGCGGTAGGCGTCGACGACCGTGGCGAACATCCCGAAGCGCGGCGGCAGCAGCTTGCCCGAGCGCGAGCGGCCGCCCTCGAGATACCACTCGAGCGAGAAACGCTTCTCGATCAGGTAGTCGATGTATTGCTGCAGGACGAACTTGTAGAGCGGGTTGTCCTTGAACGTGCGGCGGATGAAGAACACGCCGGAGCGCCGCACGAGCGGCCCGACGGGGAAGAAGTTCATGTTGATGCCGCCGGCGGTGTGGTTCGGCGGGTGGCCGTTCTCGTGCAGGACGTACTGCAGGACGAGGTGGTCGAGGTTCGACTTGTGCGTCGGCAGGAAGACCAGCGGGTGGCGCTGGCCGAGCGTGAACAGGTGCTCGAGCTGCTGGCGGTCGTAGCGGATGCCGGAGTAGCCGCGCGAATAGACGAGGTGAATCAGGCGCGCGGTGAGGTCGATGATGTACGGGCTGTGCGTCGCCGCAATCTCGCGCAGGTAGCGCGCCGCCTGGCGCTGCAGCGCCTCTTCACCGCGGCCGAGCTGCGCGGCGAGCCGCGCGACGCCGCCGCGGAACGCCGGCCGGCCGAAAATGTCCTCGTTGACGAAGCGCGGCACCTTGTAGCGCGCGCCGCGCAGGCGGCGCTCGGCGCGCTCGAGTGCCAGCGTCGCCTGGCGGGCGACGAACTCGGCGAGGCCGGTGGTCTGGCCGTGATCGGCGCCGCCGGCTTGCTGCCAGCGGCGGCGCAGCTCGGAGGCCGGCGCCGGCGCGCCGACGACGACGCGGCAGCGGTCGGGATGGCGACGCAGCGTCCACGCCTGGCGCAGCGCCCCGGGATCGCGCGCGTCGCCGAACGCGGCAAGCTCGCGCAGGCGCGCCGGCTGCGTCGGATCGCTGCGCGCGAACCACGCGACGCGCAGCGGCGCGAGCAGCGGATCGTCGTCGGTGGCGAGCGCCGCCTCGAGGCGCGGATCGAGCAGGCGGCGGCCCCGGCGGCGTGACGGCGGAATCGACAGCACGAGCTCGGCGTTGGCGCCCGCCGGCCGGGTGCGCTCGATCCACTCGCGCAGCAGGCGCTGCTCGAGGCGGCTCGAGGCGTCGAGCAGGAACACCACCCGCCGCCCGCCGGCATCCGGCCAGCTCTCCGTCATGGGAAATCGAAACCACAGATGGGGGCGGATGGCCAACTACGGTGACCAGTGACCGGTGACCAGTGACCGGTGACCGGTCACGGACTGGAGGGCGCCGCTCCGTCGGCGCCTGTTGGATTGGGCGGCGCGCGTCGGATGCAAGGAGACGTGCTGACGTGCTGACGTGTTGACGTGCTGACGTGGGATCGCTCTCCAGCTGAGGACGTGCTGACAGAGGCGACGCCCGTGCTGACGTGAATTCGCCCCAGTGCGTCATGCACGCTTCGTTGGTGGACGGCGAGCAAGGCGAGCAGACGCATCCCCCGCGTACAAACTTCCCCACGTCAGCACGTCAACACGTCAGCACGTCAGCACCGCCGCCCCAATGCGGGCGGGCCGCCCGCGCTCCCGGACGCGTCCCCCCCCTGCGTGACGTTCACCTCCGTACCGGTCACCGGTCACCGGTCACCGGTCACGCCGTTCCTGCAGCAGTAGCCATCGGTGATCATCTGTGGTTTTCGGCGGCGTATGGGACGGTACGCGTCGCTGACCGGGGCGATCGACAAGGGGCCGGCGGGGCCGCACATCGGAGCGTTCTTCGATCTCGACCGCACGCTGATCGCCGGCTTCTCCGGGCCGGCGTTCGTCCGCGAGCTGATGCGCGCCGGCCGCATCGATCTCGCCGGCATGGCGGCAGTCCTCGCCGCCGCGTCGCGCTTCCGCTTCGGCGCGCTCGGCTTCTCGAACTTCGTCACCGCCACCGTCGGCCTGCTGAAGGGCATGCCGGAACAGGACCTCGTCGAGCTCAGCGAACGCCTGTTCGTCGACGGGCTGGCGGCGATGATCTATCCGGAGGCGCGGGCGCTGATCGAGGCGCACCGCCGCAAGGGCCACACCGTCGCGGTCGTGTCGTCGGCGACGTCGTACCAGGTCGATCCGATCGCGCGCGAGCTCGGCATCGAGCACATCATGTGCACGCGCCTGACGGTGACCGACGGCGCGATCACCGGCGACATCGTCCACCCGAGTTGCTACGGCACCGGCAAGGCGATCGCGGCACAGGCGTTTGCCGACGCGCGCGGCATCGAGCTCGGGCGCAGCTTCTTCTACACCGACAGCCACGAGGATCTGCCGCTGCTCGATCTCGTCGGCCGCCCGCGGCCGGTGAACCCCGACCGCACGCTGGCGGCGATCGCGGCGCGCCGCGGCTGGCCGGCGCGGCGCTTCACCAGCCGCGGCGCGCCGTCGCCGGACGACGTCGCGCGCACCGCGCTGGCGCTCGCGAGCGCGGTCCCGTCGCTGCTCCTCGCCGTGCCCGCCGCCGTGCTCGCCGGCGGCTGGCAGGACGGCCGCAATCTCGCGCTCAGCACCTGGGGCGAGCTCGGCACCGCGATCGCCGGCATCGACCTGCAGGTGCGCGGCGAGCAGTACCTGTGGTCCGACCGCCCGGCGGTGTTCGTCTTCAACCACCAGAGCGCGGTCGAGACGCTGCTGCTCTGCAAGCTGCTGCGCCGCGACTTCGTCGCCGTCGCCAAGCAGGAGCTGCGCACCCACCCGCTGTTCGGCCCGCTGTTCGCCGCCGGCGGCACGGTCTTCGTCGACCGCTTCAACCGCGAGCAGGCGGTGCAGGCGCTCGCGCCCGCGGTCGCGGCACTGCAGCGCGGCACCTCGATCGTCATCGCCCCGGAGGGCACCCGCAGCCCGACGCCGCGCCTCGGCGCCTTCAAGAAGGGCGCGTTCCATCTCGCCATGGAGGCGCAGCGGCCGATCGTGCCGATCGTCTTCCGCAACACGCTCGACGTGCTGCCGAAGAACGGCATCGTGCTGCGCCCGGCGACGGTCGAGGTGGTCGTCCACAAGCCGATCGCGACCGCCGGCTGGCGCCGCCGCGATCTCGACCGCCACATCGCCGAGGTGCGGGCGTTGTTCGAGCAGACGTTGCATCCGCAGCCGGCAGCGCCGGCGCCGGCGCGTGCGCGCAAGCGCGCGCGATCGTAGCCCGGGGGCGATCACAACCGGTGGAGGGCCGTGCTCCCGCACGGCCGCGGACGCGCGTCGCCTC
>CBFGUK010000270.1:0-5366 GCA_965651925.1 uncultured bacterium
CAGTACACGGCGTTCACCGATGCCGGCGCGGTGGTGCTCGGCATCAGCAGCGACTCGCAGGCGTCACACCGCGCGTTCGCCGAGAAGTACCGCCTGCCCTTCCCGCTCCTCTCCGACACCGACAGTGCGGTGCGCAAGCAGTTCCAGGTGCCGAAGTCGCTCGGCGTGCTGCCCGGGCGCGTCACGTTCGTCATCGACCGGCAGGGCGTCGTCCGCCACGTCTTCAATTCGCAGCTCAATCCGACGCGCCACGTCGACGAGGCGCTGGCGGTGCTCAAGACGCTCGCCTGAACAGGTCTGACACGCGGGCGATCGCCCGCGCTCCCGACGCGTCAAGTCAGCGCCGGCGCGCGAGAAGGCGCCAGCCGCCGAGACCGGCGGGCGCGCCGATTACCATCCGGGCGCCGGACAGCGACAGCAGTGGTGCGCCGAGCGGGGCAGCGCCGCGCTCAGGGTCGCAACCATCGACATATCGGCGGCGAAGTCGTTCTCGGTCGCCGCCGCAGTGGCAGACGCACGCGGCCGTCAAGGCGATCCGCCTCGCTTCGCCCCCTCGCCTGCGTCGGCGCGCAGCACACGCTCCGTGGCCGACGCGCTACTCCGTCGTCTCGAGTCTGTTGCGCGCGTTGACCAGCAGGCACAGGTGCTCGATGAGAACATCCGGCTGCACGGGCTTCGGTACATGCTCATCGAACCCGGCGTGTAGTGCGCTTTCCTGGTCCTGATAACTGGCGAATCCGCTCATGGCGATCGCGATCGTGCGGTCCCGTCCGCCGTGCTCGCGCGCACGGATGGCGCGGATGAGCGCAAAACCGCTTTCACCCGGTAGGCCGATATCGCTCAGCACGGCGTCCGGCGCCCGGGCGTTGTACGCCTCCAGCGCCTCGCACACCGACGCCGCGCAGCGCACCGAGGATCCATGCTCGGACAGTGCCAGCGCCAGCGCCGCGCACGAGTCGGCATCGTCCTCGACCACCAGCACGTCGAGCTCCCGCAGGGCGCGCGACCCATCCGAACACGCCCGCGCCGCTGTGTCGGAAGCGCCGTCGGGCCGGTGCTCGTCAAGCGCACGCGGTATGGTGATCGACAGCCGCGCGCCGCGACCGATGCCGGGGCTCGCGGCGTGCACCTCGCCGCCGTGCAGCATCACGAGATGCTTGACGATGGAGAGTCCCAGCCCGAGGCCGCCGTGCTTGCGGCCCGAGCTGCCGTCGGCCTGCCGGAAGCGCTCGAAGAGATGCGGCAGAAACTCCGGCGCGATCCCATGGCCGGTATCCTCGACGATCACGCCGATCGACCCTGGCTGCTGCTCGACGGTGACGGTGATCACACCGTCTGCATCGGTGAACTTGATCGCGTTGCCGACGAGGTTGGAGACGACCTGCTGCAACCGGATGCTGTCGCCGACCACCGGCGTTGCGCCCGGCGCCGGGATGATCAGGCGCAGGGCGACCTGCTTGCCGTGCGCCGTCGGCTGCAGCGACTCGACGCATCCGGTGACCAGGGTCGTCAGGTCGACGATCTCGTGCTCGATCTCCAACTTGCCGGACAGGATGCGCGAGACGTCCAGCAGGTCGTTGATGATCTGTGTCTGCATCGAGACATTGCGCTCGATCGTCTTCACCGCCCGGTCGACCAGATCCGGGTCGCGCATCCCGGCGGAGCTCAGCACGCGCAGCCACCCGAGGATGGCATGCATCGGCGAGCGCAGCTCGTGCGACAGCACGGCGAGAAACTCGTCCTTGATCGCGTCCGCCGCGCGCAACCGTTCGGCAACGTCCTCGTACTGCCGCGTCCGGCACACCTCCCCCAGCAACGCATCGCCGAGCACTTGCAGCAGCTCGCCATGCAGGATCAGCCGCCGTTCCGGTGCCGGCGACAGGCGGCGCACGATGTTCCACAGCGTATCGAACGGCACCCCGGCGGAGCGCGCCCAGTCGCGCACGCCGCCGACGTGGCAGAACTGGGCGAGCGCATACCCGCCGACGGCGGCGCCCATCACCGTGCCGTTCAGCGCCAGCGCCGTCCCGACGACCGTCAGGCCGCGCGCATCGGACACGACCACGGCGCGCCGCTCGCCATCTGGCAGCAGACAGCGACGGGCGCAGTCGAGGAACAGTCCCGCTGCGACGTCGTCCTCGCCGAACAGCGTCACCAGCGGCGTCGGCGCGGTGCGCAGAACCAGCCGCGTCTCGAGATCGAACAGCGCGACGCTCCAGCCCGTCGCCTCGGCATATTTCTCCAGCGCAGGTGTCCAGGAGCTGGAATCGAACAGCGATGGCGACATGCTGCTGCTATTTCTTCCCGGAATTCGAATCGATCCGCGGCGTTGCTTCCGGCCGGCGCTCGGGCGCGCGCGAGATCAGGTTCCGATAGGCGCCGAACGCCGACGGCGGCAGAGTGCCAGACAGGTCTCGCGGCAGCACCCGGAAGCCCTCCCCGTCGACGATCTCGCATTCGCGCGTCGTGCGCATGACGGCGTTGGCGCGCATCTTGCCGATCGTCAGTCCCAGGCGCAGGGTCTCGCCGAGCTCGATGTAGTTGAGCAGCAGGATGTTGTCGACGAGCGAGCTCATCGCGAAGTCCCCCATCATCGAGGTCATGCCGAACATCTCCGGATTCTCGTGATTGTAGATGGCCGCGATCTGATGCTCCTTCATCAGCGCCACCAGGGCGTGGAAGAAGTCGCGGAACAGGCGACCGCCTTTGCCGAGCGTCGATCCATAGGTGGACAAGCTGTCGATGACGACGCGTCTGGGCTGGAACTCGCGGACGATCTTCTCGATCATGTTGAAGTGGTGGTCGACCTCGATCTCCTGCGGCGGGTCGTAGTAGAGGCGGACCAGACCGTTTTCGATCGCCGGCTGCAGATCGATGCCGACGCTCATCGCGTTGCGCAGCAGTTGCGGCACCTGCTCGTCGAGCGACAGCATCAGGCTGCGCTCGCCGCGCCGCGCGCCTTCCGCCATGTAGTGCAGCGCCATGACGCTCTTGCCCACCCCGGAGATGCCGGCGACGACCGTCGTGCTGCCGAGGAAGAAGCCGCCGTTGACCAGCTCGTCGAGACCGGGAACGCCCGTCGTCACGCGGGTCTCGGGATTGAACGCCGCGGCGCGGTCGCGGCCGGGCGGGCGCGGCGCCTGCACGCGGCGGTACACTTCGAGGCCCTTGCCGTCGACGATGCGGAACGTATGGCGCCCCATCTGATAGCTGTGGCCGCGCGACTTGACGATCTCGATCGAGCGCACCGTGGCGCGCTCGCGATCCTCCATCCGCAGCCGGATGACGGTATCGGCGATCGATTCCTCGTGCAGCGAGACGAAATCGTTGTTGTTGAGGGCGATCGCCTCCAGCGCCAGCACGGCGGTGAGGTTCTCGCGCTGCAGACCCTGCACCAGAATGTGGAAGGTCTCGCGCGGATCCTGCGCCGCCCCCTGCGGCAGCAGCCCGGCCGCGCCGTCGATGAAGATCCGCTTCGCCCCGATCTTGTTCGCTTCATCGAGGAGGAGGCTGTCGGCCTGCTGCAGCTCCTGCCGGAACACGTCGCGGGTGGTGTAGATGATGCGCAGCTGCTGGCGGCTCTCCAACTCGCGCAGATCCCAGCCGAGCTCGGCCATGTCGCGGGTCAGCTTGTCGGGCGAGACCTCGAACACGACGATGACGCCGGGCTCGCCGAACTCCCGTGCGCCGCGGTAGATGATCTCGGTCCCCAGCGTCGTCTTGCCGGTGCCGATGGCCCCTTCGAGCAGAATCACGTTGCCGCGCGGGATGCCGCCCGACAGCAGCCTATCGAAGCCGTCGATTCCCGTCTTGACCCGTTCAGCCATCGGCAGTTCCGCTCCTCTTCCTCAAGCTATGCGCACGAGCCCGACGCGGCGCCGCAGCTGTGCGGCGGGCCCTCGCTCCGACCCGTCCTGCAGCAGCTGCAGCACGTCGGCGCGACCCTGGCGGGTGCCGGCGAACTGCAGCAGAGACTCGAGCCACCCCCCCGACCGTCCGCCGAGCTCGAGCCGATAGAGGCGTGCGGCGTGCGCCGGATTCTGCGAGCGCGTCAGCAGCCCCGCCTCGATCAGTCCCTCGATCGACTTGAAGACCCGATCCCGGTCATAGCCGAGAAAGGCGACGATCTGCTCGCTGGTCAGCAGCGCGCACGGATGGCGGTGAAAGAACACCAGCAGGTCGAGATCGCACGCGTGGCGAATGCCGCGGATGCGGTCGAGCAGGGAACGCACGCGTGTCTGATCCATTTCTCCTCCGCGCCCGACTGAGGCGGATGCAATGTCCTATCACACTGCCGCCTCCGAGTCTTCCCCTTCTACTGGCGCGTGACAGCCACGATCCGCTCGACGGGCCGGCGCGCAGCCCGACAAGCCCCGCGCAGTCACGCTACCGCTCGAGAAGCTCCGCACGCCGCACGAGATGATCCGGACGCGTGACCTTCGTCATCGATAGGCAGGGCGTAGTCGCGACGTCTTCCACGCGCAGCGCAGGCGACGCGGCACGGCTTCGCGGCGTTGGCGGTGCCGAAGTCGCTCGACTGAAGCGCAGCCGCGCAGACGCGGAGGATGCGGAATCGAGCGCTGCGTCGCGGAGCGCTGCCCCGCAGACGAACCTCCTTCCCGACTTCGCGCTCTCCGCGCCTTCGCGGCTCACAGCTCCTGTGCGGCCGCGGCGCGCACCGCGAGCGGCTCGACCCCGCGGCCGAAGGGGAAGCGGCGGAACAGGAGCGCACCGGCGATGAAGCCGGCGCACGGCAGGCCGGCGAAGAGGATGCGGATGCCGAGCAGGCTCTCGGCCGACTGCGCGACGTTGGGCACGAAGCCGACGACGCCGAGCACGACCCCGCTGCCCGCGGTCGCCAGCGAGCTGCCGAACTTGAGCGCGAACATCATCGCCGCCGAGTAGATCCCTTCCTTGCGCTCGCCGGTGCGCTGCTCGTCGGCGTCGATGATGTCGGCCATCAGCGACGATGCGAGCACGCTGCCGCAGCCCATCGCGCTGCCGGCGACGACGAGCAGCGCGATCAGCAGCGGCAGCGCGTCGGCGGCGACGAACAGCATGCCGCCGAACGCCGCCGCGGCGAACAGCATCGCGACGAGCCACGTGTCGCGCGCACCGGCACGGCGCGAGATGCGCACCCAGAGCGGAATCGTCACCACGCCGGCGATGACGTACGCCGCCGGCAGCGTGCCGACGACGTCGGGGCGGCGCAGCACGTACTCGGCGACGTACGGCGCCATCGTGCCGACGGCGCCCATGCCGACGCTCTCGATGAACCACACGGTGAGCAGGATGCGCGCTGCCGGGTTCGCGAACAGATCGCGCACGCCGGCGTGCAGGCTCTGCCCGCCCGCCGCGCTGCCACC
>CBFGUK010000271.1:0-5362 GCA_965651925.1 uncultured bacterium
CCGCGCTGCGGCGCCGCGAGCTCGAGCAGGTGATCGCCGAACGCGAGCAGGTCGTCGCGGCGCGCGCCGGCGGCCCCGCGGCGCTCGCCGCGCTCGCCGCCGGCGATCCGGCACAGTGGCGCGCGCTACTCGCCGACGAGGCCCCGCTGGTGGCGCTCACCGCGCAGCTCGAGGCGGCAGACGCGGCGGCGCGCGGCGCGGCGGCGGCGTGCGCGGTGCTCGAGACCGCCGACGAGGTCGCGACGCTCGAGGCGGAGTGGGCGGCGCTGACCAGCGAGCTCGACGAAACCGTGCGCGAGTGGCGCGTGCTCGCCGCCGCGGCGGCGTTCATCGACGAGGCACGCGAGGAGCTCGAGCGCACGCGCCAGCCGGCGGTGCTGCGCGATGCCTCGCAGGCGTTCGCCGCGGTGACCGGCGGCCGCTACGAACGGATCACGCAGGACGACAGCGGCACCGCACTGGTCGTCTGCGAGCGCGGCGGCCTCGTCAAGCAGGCCGGCAGCGAGCTCAGCCGCGGCACCACCGAGGCGCTCTACCTCTGCGTCCGCCTCGGCCTCGCCGGCGAGCTGGCGCGGCGCGGCACCGAGTTGCCGCTGATCCTCGACGACGTGCTGGTCAACCTCGATCCCGAACGCGCCGCGCTCATGGCGGCGCTGCTCGGCGAACGCGCCCGGCAGCACCAGATGCTGTTCTTCACCTGCCACCCGGCCATGCGCGACCTGCTCATCGACCGCGGCGAAGCCGCCCGCGTCATCGAGCTCTAGTGCGGCGCTGTCGAGTACGACATGCGCCTGTAGCCGCGGCCCCCGTGGCCGCCGGCGGTGCGACAGCACCGCCCGGTGGGGGTGGCGCGGCATCGATGGGGCGCCGCGCGGCGGCTGCCACGCCCGCCCTCCGGGCGACGCTGCGCGTCGCCGGCGGCCACAGGGGCCGCGGCTACACTGGTTCGTTTCGGAGTTGGGTGGCGCGGCATGCTGAACGGCGGTACCCGCTGCCACACGCCGCTCCGCCGGGCGACGCTGCGCGTCGCCGTGCGGCCACAAGCGCCGCGGCTACACTGGCGTCCTCGGACGCGGCGACCGTATCGGTTGACACGCCTGGCGCCCTGCACCGGAGCGAAGATCGCCGCGGGGTTCAGCCGTAGCGGCCGCCGGAGACGTGGATCGTTTCGCCGGTGATGTACGACGCGTCGTCGCTGGCGAGGAATGCCGCGACGCCGGCGACGTCCTCGGGCGTGCCGAGGCGCGGGATCGGCAGCGTCGGCGCGACGCGCTCGATCAGGTTCTGGTAGTGCGGCAGCGAGGTCACGCCGGGCGTGGTGATGATCCCCGGCGCGATGCAGTTCGCGGTGACGTTGAACTTGCCGAGCTCCATCGACAGCGAGCGCGTCAGGCCGATCACGCCGGCCTTCGAGGCGGCGTAGTTCACCTGGCCCTTGTTCCCGTAGTGGGCGCGCGAGCTCATGTTGATCACCCGGCCCCACTTGCGCGCCACCATGTGCGGCGTCGCCTCCTTGCAGCACAGGAACGTCGCGCGGAGGTTGAGATTGAGCACCGCGTCCCAGTCCTCGACGCTCATGTCGCGGAGCAGCGTGTCGCGCGTGATGCCGGCGTTGTTCACCAGGATGTCGAGGCGGCCGAACTCGCCGAGGGCGCGCGCCATCAGCTCGTGCACGAACGCCGCGTCGGTGACGCTGCCGATCAGCGCCGCGGCGCGGCCGCCGGCGGCGGTGATGCGCTCGACCGTGCGCGCCGCGGTGTCCGCGTCGCGATCGTTGATCAGCACCGCCGCGCCTTCGGCCGCCAGCCGCACCGCGATCGCCTCGCCGAGCCCGCGCCCGGCACCGGTCACCACCGCCACCCGATCCTGCAGTCGCATGTCACCCCTCCTGTCGCGTCGCCCGACCTAGCGGCGCGGGCGCGCGCCCGCAAGCGCCGGCATCCTGCCGCGCGGTGCCCGCGGCTACGCCACGAGGCCGGCGCGTACGGCGGCGACGAACGCCCGGGCGCGGTCGAGCAGGGCCTCGGCGTCCTCCGGCACCCAGGTGTCGGGCTCGCGCGCCGCGCGGCGGCGCAGCGCCAGCGCGTCGGCGAGCGCCGCGGGCGGCGCGCCGGGCAGCGGCGGCAGCGCGGCGTAGGCCGCGGCGATGCGCGCGTGCGCGACCAGCCGCACGCCGTGTTCGTTCAGCCGTGCCTTGGCGGCCGCCACGCAGGCAGCGAACGCGCGCGCCGCGGTGATGTCCGGCGCGCCGGTGTCCCACGCCGCCTCCGCCGCCGCCAGCGCGCGCTCGGCCCTGGCGAGCAGCTTGTCCGTCCCCGGCCGCACGGGGCCCAGCAAGCACCGGCGCCGCGGCGCGCGCAAGCCGCGCCGGTCACAGGCCACACCACGGTGCCCGGCCGTTCGTTCGGGAGCGTCCGCCGCGAAACACCAGGCTCGGGAAACGGTCCAACGCGCCACTTCCCGTCACGGCCGTCCATTCCTCGACGCCTGTCGACCGGCGGCGCCGCGCGGGTGTCACGGACTCGGCGCTGGCATGTCACTTGTACTTCGCCGCGAACACCGAGGAGACGCGGCGCGATGTTCGATGCGGATACGATGATGGGCCGGCGCGAGGGGCTGCACCTGCTGCCACAGTGGGCGTCGCTCAACAAGATCGTGCTCGACCTGCTCGAGCAGTACCAGCCGGCGATGGCGGTCAAGCGCATCGGCACCGGACTCGATCTCGATCCCGGCCTGCCGCTCAGCTGGGCCGATCGCGCCCAGCTCGAGCTCGGCGTCGGCCGCATCCTGCGCCATGCGCTCAAGCACTCGCGGCGCGGCGGGCTGATCCTCTGCCGCACCGGCATGGACGGCGACTGGCTGACGCTGACCATCGGCAACGATGGCCCGCCGCTGCGTGCCGACGAGGCCGAGGCGCTGCGCGGCGGCCACGCGCTGCCGCTCACCGAGCGCGGCGATGCCGCCGACCTCGCCGGCGCGCAGGCGATCGCCGCGGCGCACGGCGGACGCATCGACATCGACGCCTCGCACGACCGCGGCGCGTGGTTCGTCCTGCGGCTGCCGGCGATCGCGCGCGAGAACGAGCGCCTGCTGGCGGCGATCGACGCGGTGCATCGCGGCCGCTCCGATCTCGTCGCCAGCCTGTCGTACGAGCTGCGCACGCCGCTGCACGTCGTGATGGGCTACACCGATCTGCTGCTCGAGGGCGCGTTCGGCTATCTGAACCGCGACCAGCTCGATACGCTGCGGCGCATCGACTCCGGCGCGCGCGAGCTGCTGGCGGTGATCAACGGCGTCATCGACCTGCGCGCGCTCGATGCGGCGCGCGCGCCGCTCGAGCTGCGCCAGGGACAGCTGCCCGACCTCGTGCGCGGCTGCTGCCAGCTGCTCGTCGAGGTGCTCGGCAGCGACGTCGGCCAGGCATGGGTGTGGCAGCCGGCGACCGACGTGTACGTGCCGGTCGCGGCGCACGGCGCGCTGCGCCAGCACGTCGCCCCGCCGCGCGAGGCGCGCCTGCCGCGCACGCGCGTGGTGCAGCTCCTCGGCCGGCGCAACGGGGCGCCCGGCGTGTGCGTCGCAGCACGCGAGCTCTTCGAGGCGCCGGCGGACTACGCGCACGGGCTGAGCCGCTGCCTGATCGTGCCGCTGCAGCGCGGCGGCGCCGAGCTCGGCCTGCTCGTCGCCGGCGCGCAGAGCAGCGCGCGCGTCTTCGGGCCGGAGCAGGGGCATGTCGCCCAGGGCATCGCCGATCTCGCCGCGCTGGCACTCGAGAACGCGCGCCTCGCCGAGGAGCTGGCGCAGACGACGCGACTGAAGACCGAGCTCATCGCCGGCCTTTCGCACCGCTTCCGGGTGCCGCTCGACGTGATCATCGGCTACGCCGACCTGCTGCTCGACGGCCAGTTCGGCGCCGTCGCCGCCGAGCAGGCCGCCGTCCTCCGCCAGCTGCGCGCCAGCGGCGTCGAGCTCCTCGGCGCGCTCGATCACGTCGTCGCCTGCGGCAACTGATCGCAACGCGAAGCCGCGAAGGCGCGGCGTGAGCCTTCGCGTCTCCGCGCCTTCGCGTTGAGCAATCAGACCGGTTCCTCTACACAGGCGCCGTGGACGACGGGCTCGATCGGGATTTCTTCGCGCGCATCCGCGATCGCATGGCGATCGTCGGCATCGGGCATCTGCCGTTCGCGAAGGACATCGGGCGGCCGATCGGCGACACGGCGGTCGAGGCGATCCAGCGCGCGCTCGACGATGCCGGGCTCGCGGCCGAGGACGTCGACGGCATGTCGATGTTCGAGATGGAGTCGACGCACGAGGTGTCGATCGCGCGCCGCCTCGGCGTGAAGAACCTGCGCTGGTTCGGCAAGATCTCCTACGGCGGCGGCGCCTCGTGCGCGACGATCATGCACGCCTGCGCGGCGATCGCCTCCGGGCTCGCCTCGGTGGTGGTCTGCCACCGGGCGCGCAACCGCGGCGCCAAGACCTCGCGGCCGTGGTCGCAGGAAAAGGGCCGGATGCGCGACGACAAGGCGCTGCACGTCCCGTGGGGACTCATCCGCCCGGTCGACGTGATCGGCATGTGGGCGCACCGCCACATGCACGAGTTCGGCACGACGCGCGAGCACCTCGGCAACGTCGCGATCGCGGCGCGCGCGTTCGCGCAGACCAATCCCGACGCGATGATGCGCGGCCGGCCGCTCGACATGGCAACGTACCTCGCCGGGCGCGTGATCGGCTATCCGCTGACGCTCTACGACTGCTGTCTCGAGACCGACGGCGCGCTCGCCTGCGTCGTGACCTCGGTCGAGCGCGCCCGCGACCTGCGGCAGAAGCCGGTGCTGGTGCACAGCGTCGCACAGGCCTCGGGGCCGAACCCGGTGCATCTCGCGAACTACAACGTGCCCGACCTGCGCACGACGTCGGTGCCGTGCGCCGAGCTGCTCTGGTCGCGCAGCGAGCTCAAACCGCGCGACATGGACTGCGCGCAGATCTACGACGCGTTCACGCCGCTCGTCATCCTCGGCCTCGAGGACTACGGCTTCTGCAAGCGCGGCGAGGGCGGCCCGTTCACCGAAGGCGGCCGCATCGGCCCGGGCGGCGAGCTCCCCGTCCTCACCTCCGGCGGCGGCCTCTCGGAAGCGTACGTGCACGGCTTCAACCTCATCCTCGAAGCCGTCCGCCAGATCCGCGGCACCTCGGCGAACCAGGTGCGCGACTGCAAGGCGACGCTGGTCACCGGCGCGTCCGGCGTGGCGACGAGCGCGATGGTGGTGCGGGGGGAATGAGGGCGTGCTGACGTGCTGACGTGCTGACGTGCTGACGTGCTGACGTGCTGACGTGCTGACGTGCTGACGTGCTGACGTGCTGA
>CBFGUK010000272.1:0-5339 GCA_965651925.1 uncultured bacterium
CAGTATCGGTCCTCCGGCCCACACCTCGATCGGCGGACATCTGGACCGGCTACTACACCGACCGCGAGCCCGAGTCCTGCTTCGTCGCCGTGCGCGGCGTCGAGGTCGTCGGCTACCTCGCCGGCTGCGTCGATTCGCGGCTGGCGCCGCCGCCGGCGAAGGCGCTCGCCGACGCGGCCCTGCGCCACGCCCTGTTCGTCCGCCCGGGTACCGCCCGGTTTCTCTGGCGCGGCGTCGTCGACTCGTTGCGCCAGGGCGCGCCGCGCGACGCCGTCGACGACCCGCGCCGGCCGTCGCACCTGCACAGTCAATCTCGCGCCCGCCGCCCGCGGTCAGGGCGCGGGCGGCCTGCTGATGCGCGCCTGGCTGGCCCGCCTCGCCGCCGTCGGCTCGCCCGGCTGCCAGCTCGGTACCATGCTGGAGAACACCAGAGGCGTCGCGTTCTTCCGCCGCCAGGGGTTCGCGCCCCACGGCGAGCCTCGGCTCGCGCCCGGTATGCGCACCCCTGGCGGCGACCGCATGCACATCCTGTTCATGGTGCGCGACCTGGAGCGCCATGCTCCCGCGCCGCCGCCGGACAACCTCACGAGCTGACGTGCCGCGACCCGGCGCGTTTCCCCGCCGCGTCGGCCGCGCGGCAAGCGCGACCCTCCACGCACGTACGACAGGGCATCGATCACGGCGCCGTGCAACCGCCCGCGCCGGAGGGGCCGCCGTGATCGACTACGACCACTGTGGCCTCCGTCGTCATCCCGGGAGGTACACCGCCTCCAGCTTGATGCCGTCGGGGTCGCTGAAGAACACGGCGTAGTAGCCGGGGACGTACTCGGGGTAAGCGCGCGGCGGATCGAGGATGGCGCCGCCCCAGGCGGGGATGTCGCGCGCCAGGGCGTCCACCTCATCGCGGCTGTCGGCGCGGAATGCGATCTCGCACAGGCCGACGCGATCCTTGCAGAACGTGTCGGCGGCGAAGCGCGCGTCGCCCTGCTTGATCCAGAAGCTGCCCGCCGCCGCCAGGAAGCCGAGCGACTCGCCGTTGCCGAACTCCCAGATGCCGCCGTAGCCCAGGCGCGGCATCAGTTGCTCGTAGAACGTCCGCGACCGCGCCAGATCCTTGACCGTGATGAACACGTGATGAATGCCGCCGTTCGCCATGCGCTGCTGTATGCCATCCCGCGCCGGCAGTGCCATCGCCGAGTCGACCGCCGGCCGCTCTCCGCGTGCAGGGCCATCACCTCCCCCCGCCGGCGCGTTGCGTCCTGCGACCCCGCGACGCCGCGCGGCCGATCTCGCCACGCTGGAAGAGACCGCATGTCCGCAGCTACGACGGCGCCTGGTGCCGCGCCGCACGCGTGGGGATCGTAGATCGACCTGAGAGTAGTCGCCGCGGACCAACGCGGCAGCGTCCGGCATCCGATCTCGCCGGCGAGCTGATGCTCGACGGGCCGGTCGCGATGGCCGACTCGCGCGCGAAGGACGTGGAGGGCGGCGCGGAGCGCCGCCCTCCGGGACGTCAGATCTGCACGTACGCCGACATCCCGGAGGTCCTGTCCGCAGCCGACGTCCTGGTCATGCCGGGCGATGCCGACACCATGCCGCGCGTGTGCCTGGAGGCAATGGCGGTGGGCGCCGTCGTGGTGGCGGCCGATATCCCGGCCCTGCGCGAGCTGCTCGAGGACGGAACGAGCGGACTGCTCTTCCCGGTCGGGGACGCCGCGGCGCAGGCCGCGGCGATCGCCCGCGTCCTGACCGACGCCGACCTGCTGCGGCAGCTGCGCACCGCGGCGCGGCGCCGGGTCGCCGATCGCGATGTGTCCGTCGCCGCGCCACGCTACGCCGCCATCCTGGCCCGGATCGCCCGCGACCCGGAATCCGCACCGGCGCACCCGGACGCGGGCCGTCCGCTGCCCGCGCGGTCACGACCTGCATCGCGCGCCTGAATCTCCTCTGGTCGATCGACCGCAGGCGCGTCTTCGAATGAGCGATGCGCGCCTGATCCAACAGGCGCCGATGGAGCGGCGCCCTCCATCGGGCGGGCTGGGAGTGTCTCGCTCGAACGTGACGGTGCATCGCGACCACTCGCGCCGGTCGACTGCTGACAGGTGGCGCCGTGCGGACTATGACTGCCGGCCACATGCTCCGCACACGACATCTCGCCATGGCGGCGCGTTTCGCGGCGTACCGCTTCCGCGCGCTGCATCCGTTCGAGGTGCAGGCCGCCGTGCTCAACGCCTGCAATCTGCGCTGCACGTACTGCCGCTGTCCGGACGTGAAGATCGCGCTGCTCACCACGGCGCAGTGGGTCGACATCATCCGCGGCCTCGGGGCGCTCGGCACGATGCGCATCAAGTTCCAGGGCGGCGAGCCGACGCTGCGCACCGACTTCCCCGAGCTGTGCGCGGCGGCGCGCGGCGCGGGCATTCTCGCCGCGGTGGTGACCAACGGACTGCGCATCGCCGAGACGCCGGCGCTGCTCGACGGCCTCGACGAGGTGGTGTTCAGCCTCGACTCGCCCGATCCCGAGCGCAACGACGCGCAGCGCGGCGCCGGCGCGCACGCCGCCGTGCTCGACGGCATCGCGGCGGCGCGCGCCCGCGGCGTGCGCACGTACATCAACATGGTCGTCACGCGCGCGACGCTCGGCGACATCGACGCGATGCTCGACTTCTGCGCCGCGCGCGGCATCGGCGTGAACATCCAGCCGGTGGTCTTCGGCCGGATCTATTACGACGATACGGCGCGCGCGCTGGCCCTGACGCGCGACGAGATGGTCGCCATGCACCGCCAGCTCGCCGCCGCCCGGCGCGCCGGCCGGCCGCTGATGTTCTCGCCGGAGTCGTACGAGCGGGTCACGACCTGGCCCGATCTCGATCAGATCAACGCGCCGAGCGACGGCCCGTCGCGCTGCATGGCCGGCCGGTTCTACGTCCACATCGAGCCGAACGGCGACGTCCACCCGTGCGGCATCCACGGCGCGCCGACGTTCCAGCCGCAGAACGCGGTGCGCGACGGCCTCGAGGCGGCGCTGCGCCACGTGCGCGTGCACGACTGCGGCGACTGCTACGCGCCGTACACGAACGAGCGCAAGGCGCTGTTCGCGTTGCGCCCGCACGCGCTGCGCGAGCTCGTCCGCCGCGGCTGATGCCCGCCGCCGCCCGCCCGCTGGCGCGCGCCGCGCGCGCCGCCGCCCGGCTCGTCGCCGCCCGGGCCGGCGCAACGCCGCCGCTGGTCGGCGCGGCCCTCTACCTCACGCAGCGCTGCAACCTGCGCTGCACGTACTGCACCGCGCCGCTGCGCGGCACGCCGGAGCTCGACACGGCGACCTGGCAGCGCATCCTCGACGAGCTCGCGGCGCTCGGCTGCGCGCGCGTCGCGATCCTCGGCGGCGAGCCGCTGCTGCGCGCCGATCTCGGCACGCTCATCGCGCACGCGCGGGCGCGCGGCCTGGCCGTCGCGCTGACCTCGAACGGCCTGCTCGTGCCGCACCGCATCGACGCGCTGCGCGGGCTGACCCACCTCGTGCTCAGCCTCGATGCACCCGGCCCGGCGAACGACGCCGTGCGCGGCGCCGGCGTGTTCGACGCGGTCGAGGCGGCGATCGCCGCGGCACGCGCGGCGGGCCTGCGCGTGAAGCTCAATGCCGTGCTCTCGGCGCCGACCGCCGCGCACCTCGACGACCTGCTCGCCTTCGTCGCCCGCCACGACCTCGCGCTGACGGTCAACGTCGTCCGTCACGGTGCCCCGGATCTCTGGCACGAGGCGGCGCGCATCGCGCCCGCCGATGCCGACACCGCCGCGCTGCTCGAGCGCCTCGCGCAGCTCGCCCGCCGCAACCCGCGCCTGCTCTTCTCGCCGACGACGTACCGCTATGGCGCCGGCTGGCGCGAGTACGGCCGCGACCGCGTCGAGGCCGGCGAATGGCCGGCCGACGATCCGCGCCTGCGCAGCGCGCCGCCCTGCGCGCACGGCCGCTCGCTGATCAGCATCGACGCCGACGGCACCGTCTACCCCTGCGTCGCCACGGTCGGCCGCATCATCGGCGGCAACGCGGCACGCGACGGCGTCGCCGCCGCGTGGCGCCGCCTGCACGACCACCGCTGCGTCGCCTGTTACGCGCCGTGCCTCGTCGAGCAGAACCAGCTCCTCGCCCTGCGCCCCGGCCCGCTGGTGCAGTTCGTCCGCCGGCACCTCGGGCGGTATGCGTGACCGTCGGCGCACACCCGCGTACCGCTCCTGGCAGCTCGCCGCAGCGCGCTCGGCGATCCGGGGGCGTTTGCGGTAGATCGCGCCCATGGACCGGCAGGCGTACGACCGCGACGGCTACTGCGCGCCGCTGCGCGTGCTCGAGGCGGCGGAGGCCGCGGCGTACTGCCGCGCCCTGGGGGCGCATGCCGGACGCGACGGCCGCATCGGCTCGCACGTGCGCAACAAGCCCCACCTGCTGTTCGCGTGGGCGGCAGAGCTCGTGCGGCGGCCGGCGCTGCTCGACGCGGTGACGGCGCTCCTCGGACCCGACCTGCTGGTCCTGCGCGCGACGCTGTTCGTCAAGGGGCCGCACGATGCGAGCGAGCTGGCGTGGCATCAGGACGCGTACGAGTGGGGACTCGACGGTGATGCGGTCGTGTCGGCGTGGGTGGCGCTGACCGACAGCACGCGCGCCAACGGCGCGGTGCGCGTGCTGCCGGGCAGCCATCGCGGCCCGCGGCTCGCGGGCGGGCTGCAGGTCGATGCCGCCGGGCGCCTGCTGCGCGGGCAATCCGACGCGGCGCTCGACACGGCGCCGGCCGTCGCGCTCGCGCTGCGCGCCGGCGAGTGCTCGCTGCATCACGGCGCCCTGATCCACAGCTCGCCCGGTAATGCGACCGCGCAGCCGCGCATCGGGCTCGCGATCCGCTACGTCGCCGCGACGGCCCGCCAGCGCGGACCGCGCCAGGGCGCGACACTGGTGCGCGGCCGCGCCGTGGCGGGCCGTTTCCTGCTCGAGCCGCCGCTGCGACACGACGGCGATCCGCTCGCCGCCGCGGCACACCGGCGCGACCGGCGCCGCTACGCGCTGCAGGTCCTCTGGCAGACGGCACGCCGGCCGTCGTGGAGCGATCTGCACACGCTGGCGCGCATCGCGGTGCGCCGCTGCTAGCTTTCAGCTCGCAGCCGTCAGCGGTCAGCCGCCCCTCCGGCCGAGGGCTGATCGCGACCCGCTGACAGCTACCGGTCGGATCAGGCGTGCATCGCTGCCAACAGGCGCGCTGGAGGGCGCGGCTCCCGCCGCGCCGCGGACGGACGTTGCCTTCCGCATGAGGCGACGCGCGTCCGCGGCCGCGCGGAAGCGCGGCCCTCCA
>CBFGUK010000273.1:0-5328 GCA_965651925.1 uncultured bacterium
GGAGGTGTCGGACGCCCCTCACCCTGACCCTCTCCCCTGGCGGGGAGAGGGGACCAAGGAACGAGAAGCGCTGCGATGTGCGCTGCCGTACTACGTGCCGTCGCGGTGCGCGATCTGGCGCAGGATGTCCGCGTGTACCTCGCGCGTCAGGGGGTAGCGCAGCACGGCGACGACGCCGATGGCGAGGAACACGGCGGGCGCGAGGGCCGTCATCCAGCGGATCGCCTGGCGCACGGTCTCGGTCTGCTCCACCCCCTGGCGAAAGCCGAGCAGGTCGAGCAGGCCGAGCGCGAGGAACACCGCCAGCGCACCGCCGAGCTTGCGCAGGAACGTGAAGATGCCGTTGTACACGCCCTCGCGCCGCTCGCCGGTGCGCAGGTCGTCCTCGTCGATCACCTCGCCGAGCATCGCCCACGGCATGACGTCGACGACCGCGTAGCCGATGCCGCTGATGCAGGCGACGGCGACCAGCCAGCCGGTGGACCACTGCGGCGTGATGAACGCGAACAGCAGTCCGGCGGCGAGCCACCACAGCGAGCCGATGACGAAGATGCGGCCCTTGTCGCGCCCGCGCGCGATGTGCAGCCAGACCGGCAGCGCCGCCACGACGCTGAGCAGGAAGAGGCCCATGACGATCTCGAAGTCGCGCGACCGGCCGATCCAGTAGGTGACGTACAGGATGAGCAGCGCGCTGATCAGGTCCATGGCGATGCGGCCGCTGAGGAACGCGAGCGTCAGGATGTTGAACGCGCGATGGCGCACGACCTCGCGCAGCTCGGTCAGCAGATGCGTCGTGCTCGGCCGCGCGAACTCCGGCCGCTCGAACGTGTAGCGGTGAATGAGCGGCCACGGCAGGACGAGCAGCACGCCGACGATCGCACCGGCGAGCGCGTAGCCCGCCGCGCCGCCGCCGCAGGCCTCGGCGAGCGGCCGGATGGCGACGGCGATGAAGACGCCGCCGAGCGCGCCCACCATGCGGTAGGTGTTGAGCGACGTGCGCTCGTCGTAGTCGGTCGCCATCTCCGGCAGCAGCGCGAGGTACGGAATCGCCAGCACGGTCATCCACAGCGCCGAGATGCAGTAGACGGCGGCGTAGTAGAGGAAGCGCGTCGTCTGCGAGGCGGCCGGCAGATCGATCCACAGCGCGGCGAAGCTGATGCCGAACGGCAGCGCGCCGATCAGGAAGTACGGCCGGCGGCGGCCGCCGCGCCAGCGCGTGCGATCCGACACGCGGCCCATCAGCGGATCGAAGAACGCATCGATCACCCGGCCGACGAGCGGCACGAGCCCGGCGAGCGCCGGGCGCAGGCCGGCAACCTGGGTGAGGAAGTACGACGTGTACACCAGCGCCAGCGAAGCGAGGCCGGTGTTGATGGTCAGGTCACCGAGCGCGTAGACCGCCTTGGTCAGTACCGGCAGCCGGGTACCGGCGGGGAGCGTGCGGCTCATGCGTCAGCCAGCCTCGGTGGGTGCGGACGCCGCGGCGGCGAGGACGGGTGCGCGTGGGGGTTCGTGGACGACGACGAGTACGGACGTGTTCGTGTACGTGTACGTGTGCGGAGGCCGGCGTACCGTACTCGTCCCCGTACACGTACTCGTCTTCATCCGCGCACGCCGCCCCGCCGCCCCCTCTGGCAGTCGGGCACCGCGCCGCGTGCGGCCGCATTGAACCCCCACCGGGGCGTTTGTATACCGCGACGATGACCGAGATCGAGGACGGAGTCGTCGCGCTGTGCCGCGCGGCGCGCCAGGCGGCGCGCCAGCTCGCCACGGCGGCCACCGGCGCGAAGAACGCGGCGCTCGCCGGCGCGGCGGCGCGGCTGCACGAGCAGCAGGCCGCGCTGCTCGAGGCGAATGCCGGCGACGTCGCCGCGGCGCGCGATGCCGGCCTGAGCGCCGCGCTCGTCGACCGGCTGACGCTGACGCCGGCACGCATCGACGCGATGGCCGCCGGCCTCGACGAGATCGCCGCCCTGCCCGACCCGGTCGGCGAGACGATCAGCCGCTGGCGGCGGCCGAACGGCCTCGAGATCGGCCAGGTGCGCATCCCGATCGGCGTCGTCGGCGTCATCTACGAGTCACGCCCGAACGTCACCGCCGACGCCGCCGGGCTCGGCCTGAAGGCGGGCAATGCCGTGGTGCTCAAGGGCGGGTCCGAGGCGTTCGCGACCAACCGCGCGATCGCCGCCTGCCTCGCCGAGGCGATCGCCGCCGCCGGCCTGCCGGCCGCCGCGGTGCAGCTCATCCCGACCACCGACCGCCGCGCCGTGCAGGCGCTGCTGCGCCAGCGCGAGGTCGTCGACGTCATCGTGCCGCGCGGCGGCCCGAGCCTGATCGCGGCGATCACCGAGCAGTCGGCGATCCCCGTCATCCAGCACTACGCCGGCATCTGCCACGTCTACGTCGATGCGCACGCCGACCTCGCGATGGCCGAGCGCATCGCGGTGAACGCCAAGGTGCAGCGCCCGGGCGTGTGCAATGCGATGGAGACGCTGCTCGTCGACCAGGCGGTGGCGGCGACGTTCCTGCCGCAGGTCGCGGCGCCGCTGCGCGCCGCCGGGGTCGAGCTGCGCGGCTGTGCGCGCACGCGCGCGGTGCTGCCCGACATCGCCGTGGCGACCGAGGAGGACTGGCGCACCGAGTACCTCGACCTGATCCTGTCGGTGAAGGTCGTCGACTCGCTCGACGACGCGCTGGCGCACATCGCGACGTACGGCACCGGCCACTCCGATGCGATCGTCACCGACAGCGTCGCCCACGCGCAGCGCTTCGTCGCCGGCGTCGACTCTGCCGCGGTGTACGTCAACGCCTCGACCCGCTTCACCGACGGCTACGAGTTCGGCTTCGGCGCCGAGGTCGGCATCTCGACCAACCGCCTGCACGCGCGCGGGCCGATGGGCCTACGCGAGCTGACGACGTACAAGTACGTCGTGCAGGGCAGCGGGCAGATCCGCACGTGAGCGCCGCGCCGCGCATCGGCGTCTTCGGCGGCACGTTCGATCCCATCCACGTCGCCCACCTGCGCTGCGCGGAGGAAGCCGCCGAGCTGCTGGCGCTCGAGCGCGTGCTGTTCGTGCCCGCCGCCGACCCGCCGCACAAGCATCGACAGCTGACGCCCGCCGTGCACCGCCTGGCGATGGTGCGCCGCGCGGTCGCCGGCAACCCGCGCTTCCGCGTCTCGACCGTCGAGCTCGACCGGCCCGGCACGTCGTTCACCGTCGACACGCTGCGCGCCCTCGCGGCGCGCCTGCCGCGCGCGCGGCTGACGCTTTTGATCGGCGCCGACGCGTTCCGCGACATCGGCACGTGGAAGGACTATCGCGTCATCTTTACACTCGCCGACGTCGCGGTCTGGACGCGACCGGCGCAGGACGTGCGCCGGCCGTTGGCACTGCTCCCCGTTGCCGCTCGGCGCGACTTCTGCTACTCAAGCGTCAGGTCGGTTCTGGAACACCGAACGGGGACTCGAGTACAGTTCTTGACTGTCACGGCGCTCGACATTTCGGCATCTGACATCCGCCAGCGCGTGCGGCGCGGGCGGTCGATTCGTTATCTGGTGCCCCCTGCCGTCGAGCGCTACCTGACCCGCGAGGGGCTCTACCGCACGAGCCGGGCCACGTTTTGAAGAAGCCCGCCACCGAACCGCGCGAAACCGCGTTGCTGTGCGTCCGCTATGCGCTGGACCGCAAGGCGTACGACCTGCTCCTGCTCGACGTCAGCGCGCTCACCTCGCTCGCCGACTACTTCCTCATCTGCACCGGCCGCTCGGACACCCAGGTGCAGGCGATCGCGCAGAGCATCGAGGAAGGGCTCGGCGCGCTCGGGCGCAAGCCGCGCACCATCGAGGGCATGAGCGGCGGCCACTGGGTCCTGATGGATTACGGCGACGTCGTCGTGCACGTCTTCCTCGAATCGGCGCGTGAGTTCTACGATCTCGAACGGCTCTGGGCCCGTGCCCCGGTCGTCCAGCTGCCCGAACCCTACCGCACGCAGGCGCGCGATCTGCAGCTCGCCAGCAACGCGCGCTGACCGGGGCTGCCTGCGATGAAGCGCGGCCTTCTGGTCCTCGCCGGTCTTGCGCTCGCGATTGCGTTCGCGCTGCTGATCGCCCTCAACCCGAACGAGGTCGAGTTCCGGCCGACGCACCTGCACAGCTTCCGGCCGATGCTCGGCGTCCTGCTGATCATCACGTTCTGCGCCGGCATCGCCACGGTGATGCTCGGCGGCGCGCTGCGCGGCATGTCGACGCGCGTCGGCGCCTGGCGCGCCCAGCGCGGCGCGCGCGCCGCGGCGCAGGCCGGCGCATGGTACGCCGAAGGCGAGGCGGCGGCGTGGGCGGGCGAGCTCTCCCGCAGCCGCGGCCTGCTGCGCAAGGCGTGGCGCAAGAGGCCGGGCAACAGCCCCGCGGCCCTGGCGCTCGCGACGTCGTACCTCGACACCGGCGAGTACGCCGCGGCGCGCGACGTGCTCCAGCAGGCGCTCGAGGAGGATCCGAACGATCCCGATCTGCGCTACGCGCTCGGCGAGGCGCTGCGCCGTCTCGGCGAGACGGCCGAGGCGATCCGCATGCTCGAGACCCTGCGCGTGCGCTTCCCGCATGCGCCGCGCGTGCTGGTCAGCCTGCGCGAGCTGTACCGCGACAGCGAGCGCTGGCGCGAGGCGGCCGACGTCCAGGCGGCGTTCGTCGACTCGCTGCCCGCCAGCGAGCGCGCGCCGGAACAGGCGCGCCTCACCGAGCTGCGCTACCAGGCCGCGGTGTCGGTCGCTGATCCCGCCGAGCGCCTCGCCGCGCTCGACGCCGTGGTGCAGGGCGATCGCACGTTCGTGCCGGCGCTGGTCGGCCTCGGCGATGCGCTCGCCGAAAGCGGGCGCCTCGACGACGCGATGAAGTGCTGGGAGAAGGCGTTCCGCGCCCGGCCGCGGCTGGTGTTCATCGAACGCATGCTGATGCACGAGCGCTCGACCCGCGAGCACGAGCGCATTCTCGCGCTGCTCGGCAAGTACTGGGGCGAGGTCGACGGCGACGGCGCCCGCCTGCTGCTGGCGCGCACGGCGCTCGCCGCCGGCGCGTTCGACACCGCCGAGCGCGAGCTGCGCGCGATCGGCGCGCAGGACACGCCGACCGTGCAGCGCGCCTGGGCCGAGCTGCACCATCAGCGCGGCGACCACCCCGCCGCCTGGGAGGCGGTCAGCCGCGCGGTCGACCGCCTCGGCGGCACCGCCGCCGACCACCGCTGCACGTCCTGCGGCCGCGTCGCCGAAAGCTGGACCGGCTACTGTCCCGGCTGCGGCCGCTGGGACACCTACCGCGCCGGCGGCGAAGCCTGA
>CBFGUK010000274.1:0-5322 GCA_965651925.1 uncultured bacterium
ACGCGGAGACGCGGAGCCCCGAAGGAGAGACTGCGTTCGGATGGCACCAGCGGAAGGTTGCGCAAGCACAATCCAACCCGGGTTTCTCGGCGTCGCTCTGCGCCTTCGCGTCTCTGCGTTGATCTTGTTCTGTCAGATCAAGGTTAGTGCCTCGTTCCCCCGGGCCGGGACGCTGGCTGCGTGTCGCGACATGCGCTTCAGTGCCTCGAATCGGCCGCTCAGCCCGGGAGGCGGCGCAACTCCGGCGCGC
Organism: uncultured bacterium; assembly: GCA_965651925.1. Taxonomy (GTDB): domain Bacteria; phylum Desulfobacterota; class Binatia; order HRBIN30; family CADEER01; genus CBFGUK01. The sequence continues at coordinate 251 of CBFGUK010000274.1, forward strand.
CCCGTCGACATTGCGGCGCACGCATGCTCGGGTGCGTCGGCACATGACCATGGAAGCCGATCTCGAGGCGCGCCCGGCCCCCGACGCCCCGCGCTACGTGCGACGGGTGCGCAGCGGCCCGCTGCCGGTGTCGACCAAGCTCGCGCAGGGCGTCGGCGCAATTCCCGACACGGTGAAGAACTGGGTGTTCAACACCTTCACCCTGCTCTTCTACAACCAGATCCTCGGTGTCGACGCGTTTCTCGTCTCGATCGCGCTGGCGGTGGCGATCATCTTCGACGCGATCACCGATCCGCTTGCGGCGACGTTCTCCGACAACCTGCAGACCCGCTGGGGGCGGCGCCACCCGCTGATGCTGCTCTCGGCTTTGCCGCTCGGCGCCTCGCTGGCCGCGGTGTTCCTGCCGCCGGCAGGCCTCTCGCACATGGCACTGTTCTGGTGGCTGCTGACGTTCGCGGTGCTGACGCGCGGCTTCATGACGCTCTACTTCATTCCGTGGGCGGCGACGGCGGCCGAGCTGTCCGACGACTACGACGAGCGCACCTCGCTGATGGCGTACCGCTTCGGCTGGGGGTGGACGATCGGCGTCGGCTTCCCGGCACTGGTGTTCGTCGTCATCATGCCCGCCACGCCGGCGTATCCGGTCGGCCAGCTCAATCCCGCCGGCTATCCGACGATGGCGATCGTCGCCGGCCTGCTGCTCAGCGGCGGCGCCCTGGCGACGACGCTGCTCACCTGGCGCGAGATCCCCTATCTGCGCCAGCACGCGATCGCCGGCGCCGGGTTCGGCCTGCGCCAGAGCGCGCGCGAGCTCGTGCGCGCCCTCGGCAACCCGCAGTTCGCGCTGATCTTCGTCATCGTACTGATCACCGCGGCGATCACCGGCACGACGGCGAACATCCAGATCTACATGATGACGTACTTCTGGGGGCTGCGCAGCGAGGACCTGCGCTGGTTCGTGATCTCCGCCCTCGGCGCCCTGTTCGCCTTCCCGCTCGTCGCCGCCGTGCAGCGCCGCTGGGACAAGAAGCACATCCTGCTCACCTGCTCCGCCATCGCGCTCGTCGACGGCCTCGCGCTCGTCTCGCTGCGCCTGCTCGACGTGCTGCCCGCCAACGGCGACCCGCTGCTGCTCGTCATCCTCGTCGGCGCGGCGATGATCGGCGCCAGCATCGCCGTCATCCAGGGCATCATCGGCGCCTCGATCGTCGCCGACCTGCTCGACGAGCACGAGCTGCGCACCGGCTACCGCCAGGAAGCGATGTTCACCGCGGCGCTGTCGTTCTCCGGCAAGGCGATGTCGGGCATCGGCACGCTGTTCGGCGGCCTCATCCTGACGCTGATCGCGTTCCCCGCGCAGGCGACGCCGGAGACCGTCTCGCCCGATGCCGTGCTGCGCCTCGGCATCGTCGTCGGCCTGATCGTGCCGCTCTTCTACGTGATCCCGATCAGCCTCATCACGCGCTACCGGATCACGCGCGCGCGCCACATCGAGATCCGCGCCGCGCTCGCCGCCCGCCGCGGCGAGTGAGGAGCGCGTCGGCGACGCGATCACGCCCCCCCTGGAGGGCGCCGGTCCCTCGGCGCCCGTTGAATGGCGCGCGCGTCGTTCAATCCAGCGGGCGCCGAGGGACCGGCGCCCTCCAGGGGGCTACTCGATCACGACGGCTTCGTTTGGCGCGAGCGTCACGGTCTCCCGCACGGGTTCTGACCGGCCGGTGGTCGACAGCACGATGCGGCCGGGGCGTGGCAACGCGACGGTGTGTGGCTCGGCGGTGAAGTTGAGCGCGATCGTCAGGTGCTGTTCCGCGTGCTCGCGCGCATAGACCAACGTGCCGGCCGGGCCGTCGAGCAGGCGCAGCGCGCCGTCGCGCAGCGCCGGCGCGGCTTTCCGCAGTGCCAGCGCGCGGCGGTAGAACGACAGCAGCGAGGCGGGATCATCGCGCTGGGCGGCGACGTTGACCGTCCGCCAGTCGGCGGCGAGCGGCAGCCAGGTGTCGGCCGCGGTACTGAAGCCGGCGTTCGCCGACGCATCCCACTGCATCGGCGTGCGCTCGGGATCGCGGCCGAAGGCGGCGAAGCGCTTGCCGACGGGATCCTGGATGCGCTCGGGCGGAATCTCGCCGTCGCGCATGCCGAGCTCCTCGCCGTAGTAGAGGAACGGCGTGCCGCGCAGCGTGAGCAGCATCAGCGCCGCGACGCGCGCGCGCGCCGCGCCGTGCACGGGATCGTCGAAGCGGGTGCGGTGGCGCGGCGCGTCGTGGCTCGACAGCACGTAGGTCGGCTGCGCGCCGGGCGGCCACAGGCGCTCGACCTCGGCAACCTGGGCGCGGAACAGCGCCGCGTCCCACGGCGTCCACTGGAAGCTGAAGTTGAACGCCAGCTGCAGGCCGTCGAGCGCCGCGCCGTGATAGGCGACGACACGCGCCGGATCGAGCAGGTACACCTCGCCGACCATCATCCGGTCGCCGTAGGCATCGAGCACGCGGCGCCAGGCGCGGATGATCTCGTGCACCTCGGGCCGGTCGTGATCCCACACGTGCTGCTGCCCGAAGTAGTCGCGCAGCGGCTGCGGATCGGCGTCGTCCGCCGGCGGGTTGTCGCGGAACTGGTCGTCCTTGATCAGCTTGTGGATCACGTCGACCCGGAAGCCGTCGACGCCGCGGTCGAGCCAGAAGCGGATCGCCTGCTCCATCGCCGCGACCACCGCCGGGTTGCGCCAGTTGAGGTCGGGCTGCTCGGCGAGAAACGAGTGCAGGTAGTACTGGCCGGTGGCGGGATCGAGCGTCCATGCCGGGCCGCCGAAGCTGCTCACCCAGTTGTTCGGCGGTCCGCCGTCGGGGGCCGGATCGCGCCACACGTACCAGTCACGCTGCGGGGACGTGCGCGACGCGCGCGCGGCGACGAACCACGGGTGGAGATGCGAGGTGTGGTTCGGCACGAGGTCGAGAATGACGCGCAGGCCGCGCGCGTGCGCCTCGGCGAGCAGGCGGTCGACGTCGGCGAGCGAGCCGAACAGCGGCTCGACGCCGGTGTAGTCGCTGACGTCGTAGCCGAAGTCGAACATCGGCGACGGGTTGATCGGCGTCAGCCACAGCGCGTCGACCCCGAGCCACTCGAGATAGTCGAGCCGCGCCGTGATGCCGGCGAGATCGCCGACGCCGTCGCCGTCCGCATCCTGAAACGAGCGGACGTAAATCTCGTAGAAGACCGCGTGCTTCCACCAGTCCGACACGATGGCCGTCCTGTTCTTCAACGCGAAGACGCGAAGCTGACTTCGCGTCTCCGCGTCTTCGCGTTGAGCGTCATCCGGCCTGCTCCACGCATTCTTCGAAGACGCGGTGCCAGTTCGCGACCGTGCCGAGCTGCTTGAGATACGCGTCGAGGCCGATCAGCGCGCGCAGCAGGAATACGCGGTGGCCGGGTGCCTTGAAGAGGCGGTGCTCGATGCCGATCGTCGCGACCTCCATGCCGCGCTCGAGCGAGTCGTAGCGGCGCGGATCGTACGGCTTGTCGACCAGCACCGGCTCGAAGATGACGTCGAGGATGCGGATCATCGGCTCGGGGTCATCGCCCGTGTCGAGGAAGCCGAGCGTGACGAGGCAGCGCGCCATCGCCGGCCGGTCGCGACGCAGGATCGCCGCCGCGAGGCCGTGGTAGGCGCGGCGGATCGGCTCGGGGAAGACGCGGATGCTGCCGAAGTCGAGCAGCACGAGCCGCGGGTGGAAGGTGACGAGGTAGTTGCCGGGGTGCGGATCGGTGTGCAGCGTGCCGAACTCGAAGATCTGCCGCCAGGTGACGCGGAAGTACTTCAGCGCCACCCAGTCCTTGGTCGCCTGATCGACGCCGGGCTTGAGGATGTCGGCGAGCGGGTAACCCTCGAGGCGGCTCATCGTCAGCACACGGCGCGAGGAGTACTCCGGGTAAACCTCGGGGATGCACACCTCGGGATCGTCGCGGAACATCTTCTGGAACCGGGCGATGTTCTTCGCCTCGTTGAGGTAGTCGAGCTCCTCGTGCAGGCGCTCCTCGAGCTCCTGATAGACCTCGCGGTTGTCGATGCGCTGCTGCATGACGTCGCGGCCGATCAGCTGGAACACCTGCAGCAGCGCCTTGACGTTCGACAGGTCCTGCTCGACGGTCTCGTCGACGCCGGGATACTGGACCTTCACCACCACCTCGGTGCCGTCCTTCAGCACCGCGCGGTGCACCTGGCCGAGCGAGGCGGCGGCGAACGCCTCCTCCTCGAACGACGCGAACAGCCGCTCCGGCGGCTTGCCGAGCTCGCGCTGCACCTGGGCGCGGATCTCGCCGTAGCGCATCGGCGGCACCTGCGACTGCACCACCGACAGCACGGCGAGCGCCTCGGCCGGCAGGATGTCGTCGCGCATCGACAGCATCTGCACGAGCTTCATGAAGGCGCCCTTCAGCTCCTTCGAGCTCTCGACGATGCGCATCGCCGTGCGGATGTGCGTGTCGAGCAGCGCCTGCTGGTGCTGGTCGCGGGTACGGAACGGGCTCTTCAGCGCCTCCCAGAGGTACGCCGAGCCGACCGAGGTCGCGAGCTCGCCGACCTTGAACACGCGCTTCGCGCGCCCGCGCGTCAGCCGGCCGTCCGCCTTCCCTTTCGCCGCCACGGGCGGTGTATAGCCGCGCCGGCAGAAGCGGACCAGTGGCCGGTGGACGCCGCGCCCCGGCTGTGGTGCACTGCGGCGCATGGACACCCCGCCGCGCGACAGCCTCGTCCGCCTCACCCACATCATCTACGCGCTGCACGCCTTCAGCGCCGTCATGGGCATCGTGTCCTCGGCGGCGATCGTCACCGCCTTCCTCACCGGATGGCCGTCGATCTTCGCCGTGATCCTCAACTACGCCAAGCGCAGCGACGTGCGCGGCACGTATCTCGACTCGCACTTCAGCTGGCAGATCCGGACCTTCTGGTACGCCGCCCTCTGGGCGGTCGTCTCGCTGCTGCTGTTCATCACCATCATCGGCATCCCGTTCGCCTGGCTGCTGGTGATCATCGTCGGCATCTGGGTCCTGTACCGCATCACCAAGGGCTGGCTGGCCCT